>CAYTES010000053.1:0-1846 GCA_964436935.1 uncultured Candidatus Peribacteria bacterium
CGGCCTCGCTCGCTTTGCCTTGAAGCGATCTAAAATTGATGATTTTTTTAAAGTTAATGGCATTTTTCAGCGGTTCCTTAGAGTACTTAACTCAGCTTGCTTTTTCTCCATTTTTCAATTGCTCCATGATTTCCACTTTGAAGCACTTCCGGTACTTTCATGCCTCGAAAGTCCGCTGGCTTGGTGTAATGGGGATATTCCCTTTTTCTACCCAATTTTTTACTGAAAGAATCTTCTTCTGATGAGTTCGTATTGCCCAACACTCCTGGGATTAGCCGTGTTATCGAGTCTATGAGTGCCATGGCCGGTAATTCGCCTCCGGTGAGCACATAGTTTCCGATCGAAATTTCTTGATCCACCATCATTTCTCTTACCCTTTGATCAATTCCTTCATACCGTCCGCATAATAAAATAATACTTTTGTATTTTCGGGCGATTTTTTCCGCTTTGGGTTGTGACCAATTTTTGCCGTGTGGCGTTAAGAAAATAACAGGTCCGGCTTCTCCATAGGCTTTTTGCTGACTATTTTTTACCGCTTCAATGCTGTCGAAAAGCGGCTGACAGGTCATTAGCATGCCGGCACCTCCTCCATAAGGGGTGTCATCCACTTTGTGGTGTTTATCCGTGGAATAATCGCGAATATTGTGGATTTTCAGTTCAAGTAGTCTTTTCTTTTTGGCCTCGCCTAAGATGCTGTAATCGAAATAGGGATTTTCGGTGAAGAAGGACGGAAATAAGGTTAGAATATCGAAGCGCAATTTGGACTTGATTTACGAAATTATATAGATAATAATAGCTTCTTAATTCAGTTATTGGATAGTCTATTTTAATATTTTATTTTCCTATATGGAATTCGAACGACGCTTATTTCCTCAGCAACGCGCCTTGAATCAACTGTCCTTTCTTCGTCGGCCTGTTTTTGAGGGGAAGCCTATTCAAATTTTTTTGAAAACATCTTTGGATTCTTCTACCTTGGATCTGGATCATTGCATTGAGGTTATTGGTGCCGCTGTGCAAACGGTGTTAACGAAAGACGCTCGATTGCGCTTTGCGGATCCGGATGAAATGGTGGTTTCTAGCCCCGTATTTGAGCAAGATCTAAGGTCTTTTTTGGTTCACCATTTTTTGACGTCCGATTTTTCTTTACTTGAGAGGGATTGGCAAGCTTCTTTTGATTTTTTAATTCCTCCGGCGCAGGAGCGTTTTATTCGCTTTGCTTCGGGCCAGACGCATTCTCGTGTTCTGGATGTGACCTCTGAAATGATTCCTTTTGTATATCGTACTGTTGTTTCGGAGAAAAGTGCTTTTCGTCCTCAGCTTCAAACGCGATTTGAGGGGAATATGGTTTTTTATTTGGGAACACCTCCTCAAGTTCGTTACGCCACTCCCTCGTTTACTTTTCCAATCGGTGAAGAATACTCCCGTTCCGGACTGGAGCGCGCGCATTTTGTGGCGACTTTTATCGATGCGACCGGAAATCCAATTCAAGTGGATGATGAAAGAGAAAAGATAGCGTATCTCTCTGCTTTGCATCGTGTGGGGGACGTTTCTCGCGGTGTATTCGAGTTTTGTCATCGTTTTCCCCAGATTGAGGCGGTTCGAATTTTAGATCGGCATTACGAGTCCTTTCAAAAGGATAGCGATGCTGTTGAGTTGTTCGCTTGATTTACTGAATATTTATAAATCAATTGAATAAAAAAATGCTGAGCTCACGTAGTAGAAATTTTAATTGGGTCTTGAGGGTCCCAATTAAAAAATTTCACGAAGTTTTGCGAAGGTTTTTTTATTCAAAACTATGTAGGGAGGGCACCACTTCTAAGTGGTCTCCGCGAGGGGGAATGACCAC
>CAYTES010000053.1:1857-9557 GCA_964436935.1 uncultured Candidatus Peribacteria bacterium
ATTCCCCCTCGCGCTGGGTTTAACGTTTGCTGAACTGAGGAGCTCGGCGAGCGCGCTTGAGACCGTATTTCTTACGTTCTTTGATTCGGGAATCTCGAGTCAACAGGCCGGCTTTTTTTAAAGTGGGGCGAAGTTCAGGATCCATGATCTGAAGGGCTTTGGAAATTCCATGTCGAATGGCCTCGGATTGAGCATGAGAACCTCCACCTTGTACACGGGCTTCAATATCAAAATCTTTCAATTTATTGGTTAATCGTAGAGGGGTTTGTACGATTTCGTAGGTTTCCGGAATGGTCAAATAATCCTTGTACGGTTTTCCGTTTACTATAATTCGTCCCTGTCCATTTTCGTAGAGTCTGATTCGTGCCACCGCATTCTTTCTTTTTCCATTGGCATAGTGATAACGACCGCTGAAGGTTAAGCCTTTGGTTTCTGTTGGTGCTGGGTTGGTATCGGAAGATTTCTTTTTAGCCATAATTGGAAAGTTTAACACGAATTATTTAATAGAAAGGGGAGTAGGGTTTTGTCCTAAATGTTTATGATCTGCATCGGCATAAACATATAATTTTTTTTCAAAGTGCTTCTTTAATTTATTTTTAGGAAGCATCCCTTTCACCGCTTCTTCGATGACACGTTTGGGGTGTTTTTTGAGAATATCTTTTGCGGGTTCCTCTTTGAGATTTCCAAGGTAGCCACTATGTCTTCTGTAGAGTTTGTCTTCCATTTTATTTCCGGTCAAAAGTACTTTGTTTGCATTGATCACGATGACGTAATCGCCGCAGTCCACATGTTCGCTAAAATTAGCTTTATTCTTTCCTCTCAATACATTAGCAATCTGTGTCGCCATTTTTCCAAGGACCATATTTTCAGCATCGACCAAGAACCATGCTCGTGATGGAAAATCCGATAGTTTAGCCGCGATTGTCATTTTCGATTTCGACATAATAGATAACGTTAATTAGTGCTTAAGTACTTAAGGTATAAGTTCAATCTGAACCATAGAGGAAGCGTCTCCTGCACGGAAACCCAAATTGGTCATACGAGTGAATCCGGAGTTGCGATCCTTGTAACGCACCGCCAATTCTTCCATTAATTTTCTGGAAGCATTTTCATCATACAATTGACCTTCTAGCGCTCGAATCACTTCACGCTTGGTCTTTTTTCCCGTTTCCACGGCTCTTGCAAGGGTGATCATTTTTTCTACCTTGGGGACCACCGCTTTCGCTTTAGCCTTGGTGGTTTTTATTTTTTCATGAAGAATGATGGAAGTTGCCAGGTTTTTCAATAATGCATTTCGGTGATCCGCTTCTCGTCCAAGTTTTACTTTTTTTACGCGATGTCGCATGATTTGATGGTTTAGAGATTAATCTTCATTTTTATCACTGGATTCCCAGTTCAAATTCAATCCACGGCCTTCCAAAGCTTCACGAACTTCGGTCAGTGCTTTTTTCCCAAATCCTCTTAAGTTATTCAATTTGGCTTCCGAACACTTCATGAGTTGTTCTATGGATCCAATTCCTCCATTGATCAATGCGTTCAAAGATCGAGGAGAAAGTCCAAGGATTTCAATCGGCGTGTAGGTATCTTGAGTTGGGCCACTTTCACTTTCTTGTGCATTCTTTGCAATAATAGACTGAATATCGCTCATGAAATCTTTTTCCGGCATGTTGCTCGCAATATCGAACAATTCATAATAAGATTTCAAAATATTGGCGGAGAATTTCATCGCATCTTCCGGAGTAATGGCTCCATTGGTTTGAATTTCCAATACCAATTTATCCAAGTTGGTCATTTCACCCACACGTGTGCTTTCCACATCGTAACGTATTCGGGTTAGAGGGGAGAAATTCGCATCAATTTGAATCAAATTGGCTTCATCGGTCTTTTGAAGTTTCGAAGGACGGTAACCAACTCCTTTTTCAACAGAGATTTCCATTTCCAGAGTATCATTTTTCCCGTCAATGCTGGTCACATACTGTTCCGGATTCAAAATTTCAACACCGCTTGGGCACTCAAAATCTTTTGCCAATACCTCTCCTGGGCCCGTTTTCTTTAAACGAATGACGGAAATTTCCTTGGTGTCTTTTTGGAACTGCATTTGTTTGATATTCAATAGAATATCCAGGACACTTTCTTTGACTCCTTTGATCGTACTATATTCGTGCGCGACTCCTTTGATTTTGACACTTGAGGCCGCAGCGCCAGGCAAGGAAGAAAGTAGGACGCGCCTTAAGGCATTTCCCAGGGTCATTCCATACCCCTGTGGAAGTGGGGCAATTGTGAAGACCGCATGATTTTCACCCATAGATTTGGATTCAATCTTGGGAAGACCTATTTCTTCTTGAATGATGTGCATTGAGAAGGGGTTAGTGGTCAGTTAAGTAGATAGAACAGATAGAGGATTCACTGAAAATCGACACATTTCTACGTCAGCTTCATCATTTCCCACCTCACCGTACGAGTGTACGCTTCGGCGATAAATGACTTGCTTTTTTGAACTGCATCAATCTTGAGTGAATCAACCATTTTAATTGCTGTTTAAAATTAGGACTTGGAGTAAAACTCGATGATCAAATGTCGTTCGATGCTCTTTTCTAAATCTTCTTCCTGAGGAAGTTCCAAAACCTCCACATTCAAATTTTTGGTTTCTACTTTTAACCATCGCGCCGGATTGAATTTATTTTTTCCGGATTTCAGTTCCTCAAACAGAGGACTGCTTGCGCTTTTGGCACGAACTTCAATTTTATCTCCCACTTTCACTTGAATGGAGGGGATCGTAACTCGTCGACCATTCAACATCAATAATCCGTGACTCACCATTTGTCGCGCTTGAGCTCGAGTGATGGCAAAACCGGCCCTAAACATGACATTGTCCAATCGACGTTCCAATAGTCTCAATAATTCTTCACTGGTCACCGCCGTGCTTCGATCGGCTTTTTGGTAATAAAGGCGAAATTGTTTTTCGCTTATTCCATACATAAAACGTGCCTTTTGTTTCTCATCCAACTGTTTACGGTATTCGGTCTTCTTTCCAAAGGCGTTTTTACCGTGCATTCCTGCCGGATAATTTCTCTTGGCAAGAATTTTATCGTATTTGTCCGATCCATAGATATTGACTCCGAATCGTCTACAGTGTCTCGCTCTTGGCCCAGTATATCTTGACATAGTGAGTAATGTTTAAAATACGTTTTAAGAAAATAATTAGACGCGTCGGACTCTTCGCTTTCGGCAGCCGTTGTGAGGAACGGGCGTGACGTCGTTGATCGATTGAATTTCCAATCCGCTTGCAATCAATCCGCGTAAAGCCTGCTCTCTTCCACTTCCAATCCCTTTAACGAACACATCCACTTTGGCCAATCCAAAAACCTTGGCTTTCTCTGTCGCATTTTCAGAAGCGACCTGGGCTGCATAAGGGGTTGCCTTTTTGGATCCCTTGAAGCCACTAGCTCCGGAAGAACTCCACGCAATGGTATTTCCAGCGGTATCCGTAATGGTCACAATGGTATTATTGAATCCGGCAAGGATTGTAACGCGACCCTCGATTACATTTTGTCGTTTCTTTGCAGACTTCTTTTTTGCAGCCGGTTTTTTCTTGGTGTCTTTTGCCATTATTAAAGGGTGAAAAGATGAGTTATGTTAAAATTATTTTTTCGCGTCTTTACGTTTTCCGCTTCCGACTCCTACGGTTTTCTTTCCCTTGAGAGTCCGAGAGTTACAACGGGTTCGTTGTCCACGGCACGGTAACTTTTTTCGGTGTCGGTATCCTCGATACGATCCAATATCTTGAAGTCGTTTGATATCCATCATTCTCTTGCGTCGCAAATCTCCTTCGGTAGGCACTTTATCAATCGCCTCGCGAAGTTTCTTTTCATCCGCTTCGGTTAAATCCTTAACACGAACCGTTGGGTCAATGCTCAGCTCTTCAAGTATTTTTTTGCTCATGGGGCGTCCCACTCCGTACACATAAGTGAGTGCAATTTCGATTTGCTTGTTGCTTGGGAGATTGATTCCAGATATACGCACCATAAAACAATTGTTGTTAACGTTGTATAAATTAGCCCTGTCTTTGCTTGTGTCGGGCCTTTTTTCCGCAAATAATACGCTTCACGCGTTTGCGTTCAATCAGTTGACAGTCGTCACATCGTTTTTTAACGGAACTTCTGACTTGCATGTGTGGAGTAAAATAATTTTATAAAGGCTTTTCTTCCGGAGTAATGGGCACTAGGTCTTCCCTTTTTACTCCTCCTTTGTGGCGATACACAATACGACCTTTAGAGAGATCATATGGGGTGAGTTCGATCGTCACCATGTCTCCCGGTATGATGCGTATATAGTTGATCCTCATTTTCCCCGAGAGGTGACACAATAGCTGGTGTCCACTCGGATAATTGGGATCATCGATTTTTACGCGGAAGGTTGCATTGGGCAAACACTCTGTGATAACGCCTTGGACCTGGATAACCTGTTTGGCCATAGATGAAAACGAGCTAGCCCGAAAGCAAATTTTAGATTAAAGCGGTAGGATTCTACACGATGTATTTTGGCTGTGCAAGCTTTTTTTGAGAGATTTTTTCTGGGTTTTGCGATGGCGTATTATTATTTCCAATTTTTGTTTTTCCCCTACGGGCTATAGGTTGGAATTTCGTTGTATACACCTGTTCCCACCGTGGTTTGAAGCGTTATTTTGGGAGTACTTCCGATGTAGTCGCCGGTATCTTCCAGTTTTATTTCATTGCCCGCATTGTCCATTATTTTGTAATGTATTTGCAATACAATCGTTACTTTGGGTTGAATCTGCACGCTTTCAAACACCAGCGGACTGGTTTCGTTGTACCCTTTATAGGGATCTTCGATGGGTGAGACATATACTTGGAAACTGTCGATGGCTATGTTTTGACCCGAGAGTGGAACAAAATTGGTGTTGTCGCGGACGCCGTCGGTGGAGTCATTCGGGTCAGGAAGAGTGTAGGTGGGATCCCCGCTTTTATTGGGGTGAGCCATGGTGCAGGCGAAATCTTGGGTACACCGCCAGAGTTCGGGGATTCCGTTCCCATCTTCATCGATGCCTTCCATTTCCACGATGGCCAGTGTATCATTTTCCAATACGAAATGGGTTTTGAGATTGCCGCTGCGGTTGAGGAGAAATAGGGTATCGAATTGATGATGTTCCGGTTTGGTGGAGCAGTCACTGTCGCTACAGACGGCATTGGCCTTATCGGGAGTTTTTCCGGAGCCTTCGTAGGGGTTTTTACCGGTTTCAAACTGAGTGGAAGGGTTGAAGAATTCTTGATGATAGGAGCCATAGTTTAGGCCATAAAGCGTTTCGCCTAAAATATGTTGGCTGTAATACTCTTCGTAGTCTATTCCCGAGGTTTGGATCGTGCGAGTGATGCGTTCAAGAAGTGCTTGTCCTTCTGTATATACATACTCTTCCATCTCCACTTTTTTGCTCGCTTTGGATACATTGCTCACCATCATGACCCCAAAAGTGGCTAAAGTCATGAAGAGGGTCATGGCAATGATGACTTCGATTAATGTGAAGCTGTTAGCTTTTAGTTGTGAGCTGGTAGAGGAAGAAGAGGGGAGGGGGTGCATGGAGGGCGATGTTAAGCTTACGTTGTTTTCAACATTTCTACTTGTGTCTTTCCTTCAGCATGGCAGCTCGGAATGGCGGGCATGGATCCAATGAAAATACCATCCTCATCTTGTTCAATATAAACGGTGAATTGCGCTCTTTTCATATGCAAAATTTAAACATATAGGTATTTATAGTTTATCAATTTAGACAAATTAAGGCAAAGTACCAACTTCCATTCGGCTATGCCGACTTTCAATTGCAAAAATTAATGGACGTCTTAATCTAAGATTTATTGTTCAAAAATAGACTTATATTAATTTTTTTTCGAACATTTTCTGCTGCCACAACGACCTCACTCCTCTCTCCATTTCCATCTTCTATGATCTCTAAAACACGAACTTGTACACGTTTTCTTTTATCTAAAGTTTCATGAGCGTTCGTTTTTTCGATATTGTACCAGGTATCGAATTTGCGGCCCAACATTTCAATGTAGTCTCCGGGTTGTATGGCTGCGATTCTTTCTGCCTGACTTTTTCCTATAGCCACTTGTTTGAAATTACGCCCGGAAGTAGTTGGATCAGTTTCTACCATTGCCTTATTTTTATTGTAAATAATATATAATTTTAACATATATATATATTATTGTAAATTTTATCGTTACTCTTATCCCACCCATTCCGTCAAAATCTCATGCCCGTGCTCGGTGACCAAAATGGTATGTTCCCATTGGCACCCCCACGATCCGTCTTTTAGCCCGATCGTCCAGCCGTCGTCCAAGGTTTCAATGAATCGTTCTCCTGCGGATACAATGGGCTCAATCGCAATGGTCATCCCCGGCTTTAAAGCAATACCGGTGTCTTTTTTGCCGTAATTTAAAATTTGCGGTTCTTCGTGGAGTTCGTAGCCCACCCCATGTCCCATCAGGTCTTTGATGATGGTTAAGCCCGCTCTTTCCACGGTTTTTTGAATGATGTTGCCGAGCGTCCCGATTCGTACTCCAGGTTTCACCAAGCGAATCGCTTGGTACATGGCTTTGCGTGTGATTTGATTTAGTTTCCGTGTCCGCTCCGTCCCGGTTGCTTCTCCTCCCACGATCACGCTAATCGCGGCATCGGTATTGAGTCCGTCCAGTTTTACGCCGCAGTCGATGGTCACCAAATCGCCGGCTTTCATGGGCTTGGGAGCCGGAATGCCATGGACGACATGATCATTCACGGAAATACAGCAAATATTCGGAAAACCTTTGAATCCCTTGAATCCCGGTATGGCATTGTATTCCTTGAATAACACTTCCGCATGATTTTCAATATCCAGCGGGCTTACTCCCGGTTGTACGCCTTCTCCCAATTGATACAGGATTTTTCCCAATAAATGCCCCGCTTCTCTCATGGTATCGATTTCCGCTTTGGTTTTGATATGGATCATTATTTTTCAGATAAAAAAATCGGATCGAGCATGGCGTAGGTTTCCTCGTTCACTTGTTCGATGGAACGTAGTCCATTGATTCGGGATACTTTGCCTTCTTTTTCATATTGTTCAATCACCGGTAAGGTTTCATCCGTGTAGGCAGAGAGTCGGTTTCGAATGCTTTCCATGTTCGTGTCATCGCTTCGGCTCACCAATTTACCGCCACATTCGCTGCATTGACCTCCTTTAAAGTCCGGTGAATAGATGGTTTTGCACGTTTCGCATATGCGTCGACTGGTCAATCGTCGAATGGCTTCTTCTTCAGGGATTTCAAAAACAAGCCCCTTGAAATCGCGTCCCATTTTTCCCATCAAGGCATCAAAGGTTTCCGCTTGATCCATTTTCCGAGGGATTCCATCAAAAAGAATCCGTTTTCCTACCGGGAGCTGCTTCATAAAATGTTCAATGATTTCCATCACGACTTCATTGGGCACCAAATGGCCGGTGTCAACAATTGACTTCACCTTCATTCCAAGAGGTGATGGGTTTTGAGAGAGTTTGCGCAGTTCGTCTCCGGTTACAAAGGGGATTAAACCGTATCGCTCCGCTAAAAATTTCCCCTGAGTCCCTTTTCCCGACCCTTGTCTTCCGAAAAGAATCAGATCGGAAGGGGGCACAGCTGGTTCCCCCTCGTGAACTCCCCTTCCGAGTCGTT
>CAYTES010000054.1:0-9526 GCA_964436935.1 uncultured Candidatus Peribacteria bacterium
GATTCTAGCACGCGATATTTTTCACCTTCTCTCTTCCACCAGGGGGAATAAATATGTTTCCGAGCGCAGCCCACCTGAGGCGGGCGAGCATTTTGTTCTTATTTTATCTTCAAGCCCAAGGAAAATGGTGTGTTTTTGAAGGAGCATTTTGTTTTGCGACTGAAAAAATATATCATTTTCCTACACTATTTCACTCAACGAAAACACTGGCCCCAAAATGGCCAAAGCCAAAACGGCAACCGCCAATCCCACAAAAACAATGATCAACGGCTCTAAAACGGTCATCATATTTTTAATCGTGTACTCAATCTCTCGCTCGTAATGGTTAGACAACTTTTCACAGGCCTTATCCAACGTGGCCGAACTTTCGGCAATCGCCAACATTTGAGTAACCATTTCCGGAAACAAGAAAGGCGTACTGGCAAGATTGGTTGAAATTTTTTCACCCCGCTCCACATGACGCACCACTTCACTCAATTTAATCTCATATAAAGAGTTTCCCATGGAAGTTTTTAAAATATTCAACACCCGATGCACCGGAAGACCGGAGGAAATCAACATCCCCAATAATCGGCCAAATTTAGCGACCAAACTTTTACGAATCAAATCCCCAACAAAAGGAGACTTCAGTTTCCAGTAATCCATCATCACTGTTCCCGATCGGGTATTCGCATAGACACTCAATGCAATGAAAAGAAGCAAAACAGCCACACTCATCATCCACCAGTAATGAATGGTGAATTGACTGATGACCAAAATCACACGCGTCAAAATGGGCAAAGGAATATTGCTTTGTTCAAAGAAAAATTTGAGCCGAGGCACAACTAACGTCATCACAATCAACGTCGCAATCGCCAAAACAACCAAAACAACCACGGGATACATGAAAGCGGATCGCAACCGCAAATGAACATTATAGGAACGATCCAACTGATCCGAAAGCCGCTCCAGCATAAGATCCAACCGTCCAATCGCTTCTCCGGATTTCACGACACCCACCTCCGCTTCATTAAACACAGTCGGAAATTTGGCCATGGCCTCGGAAAAATACTGCCCACCCTCCACCTGATGCGCCATGGTTGAAATCACCCGACGAAAACGTTCATGCGGCGTTTTATCGGCTAAAATATGCAACGATTTGAGCATGGGAATTCCCGCATCCAACATCACCGATAAAAGGTGAAAAAAGTAAGCCTTCTCTTTAAGGGGCACTTTTTGATGATCAATCCAAAAATCATTCAGCCGTTGAAAAAAGGAATGACCGGAACGACTCGAAACCCCATAAATGAATCGAGCCTCGGTAGAAACCGATTCGCGCTCACCGAGCGAAGACAGAAGATCATCAACGGAACGAGAACTCATAAGAATAAAATGAAGGAGATAGGGGCGCGTAAGCAAAAACTACTCAACAACCGGAGAAGATTTCTCGACAGAAGCACTCTCAAGTTCAGTGGGAACGTCCTGAAAATAAGCTTCCAAAGACACACTAAAGGTCATCTGTTGACCACTCTCCGTCACATCACCCAACTGAACCCCAATCGCGGTGGCTCTGAATAAACGAGAATTGGTCTCAAACGCCTGCAGCAAAGTAATCAAATTACTGTAATTTCCCATAAAATTCGCCACAATGGAAACGGTGGACGAAGGATCAGTATCATCCGACTGAACGGAAAAAGTGATGGAATTGAGATCAATCCCCACTTTTGACGCAATACCATCCAAATCTTCAATCAATTCATCCTGACGCAACCCCAAGGGAACCGCGCCGAGCACACGATTGCGCTCAATTTCCGCGACAGGAAGATTGGCTTCAATCGACACCAAATCGGAGACCTGCTTTTGAATTTGAGCCAGATTGGCCTGCGAAGCGAACAACGTTTGAGTGAGCGCGGTGGTTTCCTCCCGAAGCGGTTGCCACACAAAAACACCGAGTAAAATAACAACCAATAAGAATCCGGCGGAAACAAAATGAAGGGAAGATTTTCGGGCCATAAAAAGAAGGTGAAAAATAAAATTATTGAACCTTAAAAGTCACACCAAAAGTAACCAACGATTGATTGGATTCTGAAAGGCCTCGATTCAAGGAAGACGAGAATACTTCGGAAAATAAATTGTGCTTGTCTAAAAGCGCGATGAGATTTGCGGCCGAATCATAGGCATCCGTCACGACACTGAGCGCCATTCGTCCTTCCGAAGAGGCGGAATAGGAGCTGTAAAAAATATTGGGAGGCGTGACTTTCAATAAGGTGGCCACCACTTTGGACCACTGAATCGATTCCTGATTGACCTTCATCACTTTTTCCTGGGCCACGATCAACGCATCCAATTTTTTAGACTGAAGTTCAACCAATTGCTCCTGAGAAGCACGGGTTTGAGCCTGGACCTCATCCAATTGAGCTTCAAGTCGGTAATGCTGGAAATAGGTCCATGCCATACCCGCCAGCACGATCCCGGTCGCCGCAAAAGCGATAAAATGAGCCCAGTGAAAGGAGGGCGTGTCCAAATCTTGAGAGGAATGAGACATAGATTGACTTTTAAGGATTTTTATTTTTAGATAAAATCGATAAATCAATAAATTATAACTCATTTTGAACATAAAATCAACTCCGAAGAAGGCTTTACCACAAGAAACCTCCTCTTCTCAACAACGAAAAAATTTCATCGCCGTCAATGAAGGGTTCGACTGTGGATTTTGCAAAAAAAAAGTGACCCCGGCAAAGGGGGGATATCGAAATCATTGTCATTTCTGCCTCTATTCCCTACATGTAGACGAAAACATACCGGGGGACCGATTGAGTCGCTGCCACGGCTTAATGAGGCCCGTTCGCCTAGAGGCGGGAAGCCGAAAAGGGTACTTGGGCTATGACATTCTGCACGAATGCCAACGGTGTGGAAAACACATTAAAAATTTACTATCGGAAGAGGATGCGTGGGAAGCAATAAATTTTGATAGGCCTTCACGGAAAAAGAAAAAAATAGTTTCGACCCAACACGAAATAGCGCAGCAATAAAACAAAAAATCAACAACGAGCAACTTCCAAAACCAAGTTTTTGACAAATGGCAACTCGTCTCCTAGAATGCAAAACTGAACGATAGTTCTTATATATAAATATCCTTTAATCTTTTTTAAAATGGTAGAAACAAACGAATGGAGTGACCAAGAAAAAGTGAAAGGACCTATTGAAAAAAACCCCACTACAGAAGTTGATGAAGCTCTACAAGTATTGGCACAACAACGAGCAGAACGAATGAAAGGAGTGCAAGGAGAAGCGGTAGTCGTTAGAACCCAAGAAGCTCAACCGAGGGTAACAGCTGACCCCTGGAATGAGCGAACAAATGCAGATTTAGCAGCCCGAGTTTCTCTCGAATAGAAATTATCAAATTGATAATAATAATAAATTGACCAATAATAAGGTTAGCTTATTATTATGAAAAAGAATACATTAATCCTCGCTTGCTCCGGTGGAGCTGATTCCGTGTACCTACTACACGACCTCCTTAATGCAGAAGAAAAACCCATTGTGGCGCACTTCAACCATCAACTGCGTGGGGGCGCAAGTGATGCGGATGAAGCATTTGTGCGCAGCCTTGCCGAAGAACACCAACTTGTGCTTGAAATAGAACGAACCGATGTCGCAAAATGGGGTCAAAAATACAAAAAATCTCTTGAAGAAGCGGGCCGTATTTTACGCTACGCCTTTTTTGAACAAGTTCGCAAAAAATACAACGGTAAAGCCATCCTGACCGCGCATCACCTCAATGACAATTTGGAAACCGTCCTCATGAACCGAATGCGTGGCTGCGACTTAAAAGGAGAAATCGGCATGCAGGAATGGAATGGGTTCCTTCATCGTCCTTTATTAAACACCTCCAAACAAGAAATTCTCGACTACCTCCACAAACATCAACTCCCCTATCGAGAAGACGCCAGCAATCAGGACCGTCGCTATGCAAGAAACCGTATTCGACTCGATGTCATTCCCAAGTTGGAACAACAAAATCCCGATCTATTGAAGGAATTTAAAAACCAACGCGAAAAAGCGATCCGGCAATACTATCACCAACACCAACGCGCACGGGCCTGGCTTTTCTCCCATTCCACTTTTTTAGAAGCAGCTAAAAAGCCGCGCCTTTTGACCTCTTTTGAGTTTAAAATTCAAGCATTCCACAAATTAAAAGAAAAAAATCGATTGGATCTCCTGCAATTCTTATATGAAAAAATCTACGGCAGCACAAAAGATCTCACCACAAAACTCCTGGAACAAGCAGACCAACTCATCCTTAAAGGCCGTACCGGAAAAGAAAAATCGTTTGGCCGAGAATGGAAAGTGACCCTTCTGTATGAAAAAGCCGTATTTCACAAGAAACACCACCACACAAAACAACCTATTCACAACCCAAGCCCCCTCCCCCCCCTTCAAATTCTCCTTAAATGGCCGCACAAACCAAATTTCAAAAAATATCTATACGTGGATGGAGCTCGAGTTAAACCGGAAAACCTCACGGTCCGCTCCTGGCAGACAGGCGACCGATTTTATCCTGTCGGACTGGGCGGAAGCAAAAAAATACAGGATTTCTTTGTCGATCAAAAAACTCCTCACCATAAACGCATGAAAATTCCAATTTTAACCACCCACGACAATAAAATCATCGCGGTGGGAAACCGTATCGATGAACGTTTTAAAGCAACGGAAATGAGTAAAAAAATACTCGTCATTTCCATTTCAAAAGAAAAATCTCATAAAAATTTCATACCATAGGGTTTTTTTGTTTTGTGGAAGCGATGGATTAAAAGATAAAACTCCCCCTGCTCTGCTCTAGTATTTTCATAAAAACTGGATTAAAATAAGGGTCGCTATGTCAGAACGAAATTCTGAAAATCCGCTTCGCAAATTCCCCCAAAAACACCAAAATAACTTTCTGGTGGTGGTGATTGCCGCATTGGTCATCACCAGTCTTTATTTTCTTTTTAATCCGACAACCACCAGTACTCAAAAAGTTCCACTCAATACCTTTGTCGATCAGGTTCAAGGAGGAAAGGTGGATCAAATTCAAGTGAATGGAAATCAAATCGTCTACGGACTGACCGAAGACGAAGAAATGAAGTACTATACCATCAAAGAGCCGAGCGCCACCCTGAGTGAAATACTTCAAAATATTCCCGCCGAAACATTGGCCGGAATCGAAACGGAAGTGGTGGACACTCAAAATTCAAATTTTTGGAGGGATGTGATGATTAGCCTTATTCCGTTTGCGCTGATCATTGCCTTTTTTGTATTCATGATGCGACAAGCTCAAAACTCCAACAATCAAGCGCTTTCTTTCGGAAAAAGCCGAGCGCGCCTCAATGAAGAAGATCAAAAAAAGACACTATTCAAAGAAGTGGCAGGAGCGGATGAAGCGAAAAATGAGCTCATGGAAATCGTGGACTTCCTGAAAAATCCCGAAAAATACACCAGCATTGGAGCCAAAATTCCAAAAGGAGTGATCCTGATCGGGCCTCCGGGATGTGGAAAAACACTTTTGGCCCGTGCCGTGGCCGGAGAAGCGAATGTGCCCTTCTTCAATATTTCAGGATCAGAATTTGTCGAAATGTTTGTAGGAGTCGGTGCCAGCCGTGTTCGAGATCTGTTCAAACGAGCCAAACGCAACTCGCCGTGTATTGTGTTCATTGATGAAATTGATGCGGTCGGCCGACATAGAGGGGCGGGATTGGGCGGAGGTCATGACGAACGGGAACAAACCCTCAACCAAATTCTCACAGAAATGGACGGATTCGAGCAAGGCGCCAATGTCATTGTCATGGCCGCTACCAACCGACCGGATGTACTGGATCCCGCCTTATTAAGGCCGGGACGCTTCGATCGTCGCGTAGTGGTGGATCTTCCGGATGTCAAAGCGCGTGAAGAAATCTTAAAAGTACACAGTGGCAATAAACCGCTCGATAAGAATGTAAATCTTGAAAAAATTGCGAAGCAAACTCCCGGGTTTTCCGGAGCAGACCTTGAAAACCTCATGAATGAAGCCGCGATCCTTACGGCAAAACTCAACAAGAAAAAGATCTACATGAAATCGATTGAAAACTCGATTGAAAAAGTGGTCATGGGGCCGGAACGAAAATCTCGTGTGATGTCGAAAGAAGAAAAAAAGATCACCGCCTACCATGAGGCGGGTCACGCCATTGCCGGACATTATTCTCCGAAATGCGACCCCGTCCATAAGATCTCGATTGTTTCCCGTGGAATGTCTCTGGGAGCCACATGGTTTATTCCGGAAGAAGATAAACATTTAAACAGCCGCAGCAAATACATGGACGAGCTCGCCTCTCTGATGGGAGGATATGCGGCCGAAGAACTGATTTTCGGAGAAATGACTACGGGCGCATCCAATGATCTAGAAAAAGCCAGCAACATCGCCAGAAGAATGGTCACGGAATTTGGAATGAGTGCCCTGGGCCCAATCATTTACGGAGAATCCAACCACGAAGTATTCTTGGGAAAAGATTTCAATCGAATGCGAAATTATTCGGAAAAAATTGCCGCTCAAATCGATTCCGAAGTAGAAAAAATATTAAAAACCGCGTATGAAAATTCTGCACAAATTCTCAAAAAACATGTTGGAAAGCTGCATGAAATCGCAGCAACTTTATTGGAAAAAGAAACCATGAACCAAGATGAATTTTTAGCTTTCTTTAAGGATGAAGCCGCGATAAGTACTACTACAAGCTAAAGATTCTCCCGTATGAAACCGATTGGAATTGGAAAACTAAAAATCAGCGCGGATCGGAAAGACCAAACGATCAGCCGACACCATTTTGAGCCTAGTGAACTCACCCCCCTGGCCGGAACACCCATTCAAGTTCAAAATTTCAGTACACACGCAACCGATGAACCAGAAGGCCAGCTTTCGGTGGATGTGTACCAAACGGACAACGAAATTTTTATTGTGGCTCCTGTCGCGGGAACCTCGGCCGATCAAGTCAGCATCAGCATCACCGACGACGTCATCACCATCAAGGGACGACGAGAAATGAATAAACGAGATTTACTCCACAATGCGGAACTCTATCTGGAAGAATGTTTTTGGGGCCCCTTTTCTCGTTCCATCGTTCTCCCCACCGCCGTGGACACCGGCCATGTGGAAGCTTATTTTAAAAACAATGTGTTGACCGTCCGGATTCCAAAAACAGAACGGATTCGCACAAGAGTCATTCGAATCACTCAAGAATAGTTATGACGAAAATCAAAAAAGCGATTTTCCCGGCAGCAGGCTTCGGAACGCGTTTTCTACCTGTAACCAAGGCACAACCCAAAGAAATGCTTCCCATTGTAGATAAACCGGTGATCCAATATTTGGTGGAAGAAGCGGTGGCCGCAGGCATTGAAGAAATTATTATTGTCACGGGCCGAGGCAAGCGTGCCATCGAAGACCATTTCGATTTTTCTTTTGAGCTGGAATACAACCTGGTGGAAAAAGGAAAACAAAGCTTGATGAAAGAAGTGCGAAAAATCTCAGAAATGGCCAAATTCATTTATGTAAGGCAACCCAAACCGCTCGGCGATGGACACGCCATCCTTTGTGCCAAAGAAATCATAGGAGATGAGCCTTTTGCGGTCCTTTTCGGAGACGACATTGTGGACAGTGAAACACCGGCCATCCAGCAACTCATGAACGTGTATGAAGAAACCAAAAGTTGCGTAATTGGCCTGGAAAAAATCGCTAAAAAAGACAGCATGCATTATGGAATGGTGAAAGCCAAAAACAAACAGGGAAGACGCGTGGAAATAGAAAGTCTGGTGGAAAAACCAAAACCCGACAAAGCCCCTTCCAACCTGGGAATCATTGGAAAATACATCTGTACTCCGGAAATTTTTAAAGCCCTCGAAGCAAGCCAATCCGGAACAACGGATGGAGAAATACGACTGATCGACGGATTTAGACATTTGATCCAGACTCAGCCCATTTATGGCTACGAAATTGAAGGAACACGCTACGATTGCGGTACAAAACTCGGATTGATCCAAGCCACCCTCAACTGGGCCTTAAAACGGGAGGATTTGGCAAGCGAGCTCAAAAGCTACATGAAAACGCTTTTTTAATCTCGTTAAAAAGGCCATACAAAAAGAATAACAGGACTCTACAAACTCCAGGTTGGAAGTTCTTGATTTTACGATCAAGATTTGATATACTAACTGGATACGCAAAAATAAAAAATAAACCTACTTACCCATGGAATATCAGGTCTTACTGGTGGAAGCGGAACGCAAAAAAATGGACGGCAACCATGAAGAAGCCATTAAGATTTGCGAAAAAATTCTTCACTACGACCTCGATTCCGTGGATGCCCTTGAAGAAATTGGGGACAACTACCTCAGCTTAAGGGAGTTCAATAAAGCAAAAAAAGCACTGGAACGAGCGATACATATCGATCCTTCCAGTGCCAACGCCAACTACCTGCTCGGATTCACCCATTCGGCTTTGGGAAATTGGAAACTGTCCATCGAGTTCTTGGAAAAGGCCGATGAACGCCAACCCAATCATCCCGAAATCCTACGCTGCTTGGGATGGTCCTATTTCCATTTTGGTCAACGCAAACGAGGGTTGATTCTTTTGGAACGGGCACTGGCCATGGCCCCTGAAGACTGTCTCATCATGTGTGACCTCGCCGTATGTTATCTGAATGAACGCAAATTTCAACGCACCATCGACCTCCTTCGAAAAACACTTTCCCTGGATCCGGAAAATCAAAAAGCCAAAGAATGTCTGGATACGGCCCTTTTCTTTGAACGGGAATACAAAACCCTGAATAAATCGAGCTGATGACGGATGCTCCACATGATGATTTTGAAAGTGAATCTCACCTCTATAATCCTGCGGCATTACAAGGAAGATTGGCTCTTCAAGAATCTCCGGAAGCCTTTATTAAAAAACTAGAATGGACTCAGCATATTCCTTGTCACTGGGGAGATTTAAGAAAAAAAAACCAGCAGAATTAAATGAAACTTTTGATTTTTTTAACCCCAACAAGAAAAATGGATTTCCATTAGCCTTGGAATTGGGCAGTGGAGAAGGATTTAATGGAACAATAGAAACTACCTCTTCTCCTTTTAACCTATCTGGATTAGGCAACCCGAACATTAAATTATATTCCGATTACATATCGATTAAAGAACTTTTTAGGCAGCGTATTCCAAAAAACTATATTCAAATCGATTTAACTCAACCGGATCAAATAGATTTAGGAGGCATTCGTTGTCACTTTATAGCGGCAAGGATGGTTTTCTTACAAGAAAATACTAACAATCCACGATACGGAGTATATTGGCCCTCTGCCGAAGTCGCGGAAGCTTCAATAAAAGCCATTTTTAATCTATTATTACCCAACGGACTTTTATATATCTCTACACTACCGCGTTTCCCGAGAGCAGTTGATATTAATCATCTTCTAGAGACTTTTGGGCTTCATCGTGTTAATCAATAACCACGCCTAAAAGACGTGGTTTGAGGAGAGCCCCTAGAAGGGGC
>CAYTES010000055.1:0-9235 GCA_964436935.1 uncultured Candidatus Peribacteria bacterium
AAAATCGATATAAAACACATGAGAGAAATTATTGGGAGCCCACGTAGGAACAAGTTGTGCGAGCAATAATTTTTCGAATAACTATTAAGGGAAAGGGGTCCCCGATAGGGAAAAACCGCTAGGTTGTCCCTTATCGATTCTTAATGGTGGGCGATGTTGGGTTCGAACCAACGACCTCCTCGGTGTAAACGAGGCGCTCTAACCAGCTGAGCTAATCGCCCGCGAGAACAAACTTTTGTGCCGTTCGAGTGGCTGCGGTAGCTACAGTCCCGCTGTGCGGTGGCTGAGCTAATCGCCCGCGAAGGAAAAATCGATATAAAACACATGAGAGAAATTATTGGGAGCCCACGTAGGAACAAGTCCCTTCGGGGCTTGTAGGCCCCGATTAGGGGAAAACCGCTAGGTTGTCCCTTATCGATCTCTTGGTGCCCAGGAGAGGATTTGAACCTCCACGACCAAAAGTTAGTCACTAGCCCCTCAAGCTAGCGTGTCTACCGTTTCACCACCTGGGCCCATCAATCTGTAAAAGAACCATAAAAAAGCAACGAGAGTTTACTCTGGAGTGACGACATTAGTCAATTCAACCGTGGCTTCAAAAAAACTTTTTTCTCTCCACACTTTCAATAACAGCATATCTCCTACATTTTTTCTCAAGAGGACATCCTCTAACGTGTTATCTGTGGTGATCAATTTCCCATCCGCCTCCACAATCACATCTCCAATCACAAGCCCGGCACGCTCTGCGGGACTCCCCGAAAACACCGCAGGAGAACGATCCGATGGTTGAACAATCAATGCTCCGGAGTGAATAGGAGCCAACCCCAACTCCGCCGCCCTGGAAGGAGATAAAATTAAATACTGAACGCCGAGCAACGGCCTCAAAATAAAGCCATTTTTTTGCCAACTTTCAATCGCAACCTTCACCGCATCAATCGGAATCGCGAATCCAATTCCTTGCGCCTCCACATCCACCGCCGTATTGATGCCAACCACCTCCCCCTTCAAATTCAACAAAGGCCCACCGCTATTGCCCAAATTGATCGCCGCGTCCGTCTGCAAAAGCCCAGAAAGCTTTTCGGAGTTGCCCAAGGCGTCAGCGGCCATCAGTTGACGGCCTTTTGCACTGATGATTCCGACTGTCGTGGTATTTTCATACTGCGCCAAAGCATTTCCAATTGCCACAACGGATTCTCCAATCTCCAAAAGGGAAGAATCCCCAAGGGAAACAAAAGGAAAATGAAATGGTTCCTCCTCAACTTCGCCTCGAGAAATCAACTGAATGATGGCCACATCCAATAATGGATCCACAGCCTTAATCTCGATAGTATACTCGGTTCCATCCACCAGCAACGCACGATACGAAGCGTTAGGATCATCCACAACATGTTTATTGGTCAACGCCAGTCCAGAGGCATCAATAAGAAACCCCGTTCCTCCTCCAGTCACCCGATTGGAACGATACTGATTGAGCGTAAGCACCGCCGGAGCAGCGGTGTGTTGAGCTTGAACCACGGGAGATGATTCCTCAAAAAATTCACTCCTTGAATTGCCATACCAATTAAAAGCATACGCTCCGAGGATTCCACCCAAAAAACTCAAAACCAAAACAAAAATGGCGGTGAAAATATTTTTTTTCTGCATGAAATCAAAAGAGAAGGAGTCCCACGAATTGTAATGAAAAGCAAAGCATGATTCAATCATTCCGTGATGCAAAATCCCTTCAAAACCAAAATCCGAGAATCGATCCGATCGAAACGCAAAGAACTCTCGCCCGAAGCAAAAACACAAAAAGACGAGGCCATCCAAAAAAGAATTGAAAACTGGAGCAGCTTTCAGCAGGCAAAATGCGTCTTCATCTATGTCTCCCTGGCGGAGGAAGTCGATACCCATCGACTGATTCAATCTCAGCTTGGTAAAAAAGAAATTCTAATCCCCCGCATTGATAACGAGCAAAAAAACTTAGAAGCGGTTCCCTTGAAACACTGGAGCGATCTTGCCGTCAACCAATGGGGAATGCTGGAAACAAGAGCCAATCATCGCATGCACACTCACTATCCCATTGATCTCATCATTGTCCCGGGAATCGCGTTTGATCCGCGAGGATACCGCATTGGCTACGGCAAAGGATTCTACGATAAATTCCTCGACAACCATCCCGGATTAAAAACCCTCGGACTCGCCTACGACCTACAAATCCTCGAAAAAGTCCCCTGCGATTCGCATGACATTCCCGTCCAACAGATTTTCACGGAAAGCCGCTCCCTCCATAGCGTCAATACCACTTTTTAACCTCACCCCCATGACCGACCCCATTCAGAATGCAAAACACAACTGCCAGCTGCTCAAAGAAAATGACCCGCTCATTTTCAATGCAATTGCAGGAGAAGAAGAACGCGAAAAAGACGGCATTGAACTGATTCCATCGGAAAACTACACATATCCGGAAGTCATGGCGGCAAACGGCTCGATTTTAACCAACAAATACGCAGAGGGATATCCCGGAAAACGGTACTACGGAGGGCAAGAGTTCACAGACATTGTGGAGTCGGAAGCCATAGAACGAGCAAAAAAAGTGTTCAAGGCGGACCACGCGAATGTCCAACCCCTCTCCGGTTCTCCCATGAACCAAGCGGTGTACCTTGCCTTCTTAAAACCCGGAGACACCGTATTGGGAATGGATCTTTCCCATGGAGGGCACCTCACCCACGGTCACCCTGTCTCTCATATGGGGAAAATATTCAACTTTGTACGGTACAAGACCCATCCAGAGGAAAATGGCCGCATCGATTTTGAGGAACTGATGGAAGTCGCGAAAGCCACGAAGCCTAAAATCGTCCTCTGTGGCTACACGTCCTACCCAAGAGACTACGACTATGCCGAATTCAAAAAGGTCGCCGATGCGGTCGGGGCCATCACCATGGCGGATGTGGCTCACATTGGAGGATTAATCGCGGGAGGAGTCATGCGAAACCCCTTTGATTACGGCTTCGACATCGTCACCACAACGATTCACAAAACACTTCGGGGACCACGAGCCGGAATGATCCTCTGCAAAAAAGAATTCGCCCAAATCATCGATAAATCCGTATTCCCGGGACTTCAAGGAGGCCCGCACATGCACTGCATCGCCGCCATTGCCGTAACACTCGGGAAAGCACTGCAACCGGAATTCAAAGAGTACGCCGCCCAAGTTCTTAAAAACTCAAAAGTATTGGCCCAAACCCTCATGGACAATGGGGCAAAACTCATCACCAACGGGACCGACAACCACATGATGGTCATGAACACGGTTGAAAGCTTTGGATTGGATGGAACCGTGGCCGAAAAAACGCTCGATGAAGCCGGCATCACCACCAATAAACAGGTGATTCCCAACGATCCCAATCCCCCCCTTCGCCCCAGTGGCATTCGCCTCGGCACCCCGGCGGCCACAACCCGTGGGATGAAGGAACCCGAAATGAAACAGATTGGACAATGGATCATTGAAACGCTCAAACACCATGACAACATGGAAAAACTTACTGCGATCAAAGCTGAAGTAAAAGCGCTTGCAAAGGACTTTCCGGTACCGGGGATTGCGTAATTGAATGGAGGCGGACACTAGTGCATTCAAATAGAAAAAATAAATTGAACGGAAGCCGCATGCCGTTCAGACTCACGTCTTTTTCAACACCATGATCGTCATGTCATCCTTTTGCTCATACCCTTGGCTCCACTGCTTGGGATCGGCCAAAAGGGCGACTTTTATAGCCTCGGCGGAAGGAAGATCACAGGATTGGGTCACGACCCGCTTGAACTCAGGCATTCCATACTGTTCTTTTTCATTACGCCACGTTTCCGGGATACCGTCCGTATAGAGAATGATGCAATCCCCTTTTTGAAGCTCCACGACCTGATCTTTCATCAAAGGGGTGATATCCGGGATCATGCCCAGCGCCAAGCCCCCTTTTTGCAGTTCCTCGGTTTTAACCGGATTGGCTGTGTATTTCAACGGAACCTCATGCCCGGCATTCACCAAGTTAAGCTGACTGGTTGTCGGATTCCAGTGCCACAAGATCAAAGTAATGAACATATTCGTCCGGGTTTTCTTTTTAAGAATCTTATTGGCCTGAATCAAAATTTGCTTGGGATCCTTCAAATAGACATAACTGTCGATCAAGGCATTGGCGATGGAAACCACCAAGCCGGCCGGAACACCGTGCCCTGTGACATCTCCGACATACCCAAAATAATTTTCGTCATCCAACTTAATGAAGTCATACAAATCTCCTCCCACTTCCGCCGCCGGAATAATACCAGCGGCCAAATCCAGACCCGGAATCTTTGGCACTTCCTTGGGAAGCAACTCTTTTTGAATTTCAGCGGCCAATTCCAGCTCTTTCGTGAGGCGCTCTTTATAGGCCATGGCTTGCATGCTACGTTCCAAATCTTCCGCCATCTTATTGAACGTATTGGCCAAACTTTCCACTTCATCGTGAGTTTTAATATCCACACGAGCCTTGAAATCACCTTGCCCCAAAACGAGGGCTCCCGCTTGCAACTTGCGCAAAGGACCAGTGATATTACCGGAGAAAAAAATCGCATACACCAATCCGCCCAACACGGCCGCAACGGCCAAAAGAACCATACGCATCCACATGGCTTGAATTCGTTCATCCAAAATGGCGTAGGAAGGAGAATACAGCACCGCATAACGAGCTCCGTACGGATAAATAACACTCACGATCCGATCCGAAGGCAAAATCGGTGCAACGGTTTTCTCATAAAGATCCACGGTGGAAATGTACCCCTCATCATCGGGCTTCAAATAGACCACACGACCACTTTCCAATTCATAGGAAGGATAGGTAGCCTGAATCCGATCTCGCATCACACCGGAAGGGATCGTTCGAACCTCTCCATCATATTGACGCGTTTTTTCTTCCGTGGAATCATAGAGCACCGTTCCGGAATACTCGGCCAAACCGATGGCCTCAATTTCCTGAGTTTTAGTGAACAAGGATTGAATTTCGCGATTGAAATAAAGGAAACTTTCTTCGGACAGATACTGTTCATAAAAATCGATGATTTGAGGAGCGGTGAGATCCGAAAACCCGCGAATGGAATGATAAATATCCGCCCCCAACTCATCGGTTTTTTGTCGAATAAGGAAAACGGAAGAAATTCCAAAAGCCAAAACAAGCAAAAGGGTCATTCCCGCAATCAATTTGGATTTAAGGGAGTGAAACAACAAAAATGAGGGCAATTTGGGGTTCATAAAAAATAAATTATTCAGATTTAAGTTCAATGCGCTCCGAATACAGCGCTATGATTGAGAAAAATATCGAAGCGTACCAGAGGTACGATGAGAAATTTTTCGATTGAAGAGCGATTGTATTCGGAGATGCAGTGGACATAAGATGGGTGATTTATTTTTTATGAACCCCTAATGGACATCGGTGGCAAGGATAAAATTATCAAAACGAGGTTCCCAAATAAGACCCGGTTGAATGGCGGTCAAAACATCGGTTTCAAAAAGAGGCACGCCAATCTGATCTTTTTCCACCACCCATTGCATCAAATCCTGAAGTTGCTGTAAACGCTCGGACTCGAGCAAATTGTATTCCGTGGATTCGATCAATTGATCAATACTCTCATTTTCATAACGGCCATTATTAAGCGTCCCATACTCGCCTTTGGACGTTTGCGAATGCACCACCCGCGCAAAAAAATCTCCGGCATCGCCCAAATCACTTCGCCATCCCAAAAAATAAAATTCACTCTGTCCGGATTGAATCCGAGCCGCATAATCCTCATACGAAAAAAATTGAAGCGTCACTTCCACCTCGAGCTGAGCCAATTGAGTCTGAATATAATGCCCCAAGGATTCAAGACCATTCGGAAGATCCAAGGTGAGAGCAATGGGCTTATTAACGGATTCCAGCAGGGTACGAGCCAACGTCATATCATAGGTGGCATCGGGAAGAGCGGGGTTGTAACCAAAAACACCACGACTGACAAACTGGTTCACCGGATGTGCAAAACCGGATGTGAACTGAATCAACGCTTCGGGATCCAACGCATGTGCAATCGCCTGACGCACCGCCAAATGACGAAGTGAAGCATTGGGATCGGGCCAACCGAACAAAAGAAAATTCACTTCCAAACTCGGCTGCCTCGCAATGGGATACCCGCTCTTGAGCAAGGGGTTCACAAAAACAGGAGGAACCTGCGCCAAAACATCAACGTCACCCGAAACAAAGGCCTCATAGCGTTTGAATTTATCCGGCAAAGCCACCAAATGCAGCACGGAATGAGAGGGGATTTCTCCCCAATAGTTTTCATAACGGTTAAATGTCCAAGTGGAATAAGGTTCATCCTTCACACCGACAAAACGATAGGGACCGCTACCCATAGGCTGGTCCGCAAATTCGGTTTGTTCCGAGGGGGTGATCGCGACGGCGGTAAGCTTATTGAGCAAAATTGGATCAGGCCTTGAGGTGAAAAATTGAAGGGTATAATCATCCACCACTTCAATTCGCTCAATACTCGAAACCAAATCTTTAAGTTGAGAAAGAGGATCCGCTTTGGCACGCTCTAAACTCGCCACCACATCCCGCGCCTCAAAAGAAGACCCGTCATGAAAGGTGACGCCGGGCCGCAGCTTGAATTGCCAGGTGGTGTCATCGAGCATGCCCCAAGAAAGGGCTAAAGCCGGCTCAAGTCGAAAATTACGATCAAAACGGACCAGCCCTTCATACACATTCACCAGATAGGAACGCGTGATCACATCGGAAATCAGCGGATCGTATGTAGTGAGGGGTTGATCGTAGGCGATGGTCAGTGGCGTATCCAGCACCGACGAGAGCTGAGAAGAGGGGGAAGAACCTTCTCCCTCTCCACCGCGATGAGACAAGAAAACAAGCGCCCACAGCGCTCCACAGACGAACAATCCGCCAATCCCCCACCGTAAACTTTTAAAACGCATCATGGGACACCATTAAAAATCTAATTATTTTACCATAAAAACAGGTCAAAAACAACCCCGGCTTTTCGGTGAGAGACTTTGTTCTGAACCCGAAGAGGAAAAATACTTTTTGCATTAAAGAATCTTTTTACCCCAAGCTTAAAAAATATCCCTCCGAACAAGCATTTTGTTCTGCGCGTGAGGAGGGATATTTTTTAAGCTAATTCCCCCTGCGGAGCACCGCCATAAAAGCCTCCTGCGGCACCGCCACATTCCCCATCATTTTCATTCGCTTTTTTCCTTTCTTCTGCTTCTCTAAAAGCTTACGTTTTCGAGTGATATCCCCTCCGTACAGTCCCGCAATCACATCTTTTCTCAAGGCCCCCAACGTTTCACGAGCAATGATTTTACCTCCAATCGCCGCTTGAATAGGAATCTCAAAATTGGCGCGAGGAAGCAATTCTTTGAGCTTTTTAACAATAAAGGCTCCACGGTACTGAGCGGAATCGCGATGCACAATAGTAGAAAGCGCTTCCAAACGATCTCCCGCCACCAAAATATCCAATTTCACCAAATTCCCGGGGCGATACTCCAAAAACTCATAACTCATGGAAGCATACCCCGAACTGATGCTCTTCAGTTGATCATAAAAATCGACCACAATTTCCCCCAAAGGAACCTCGTAATGAAGCATCGTGCGGGTCTCATCCAAGTACTTCATGGATGTAAGGAGCCCTCGCGACTCATCAAGCAACTTCATGACTCCCCCAACATAATCTTTGGGCAGCAACACCTCAATAGCAACCCAGGGCTCTTTGATGGCCGTATACATGGTGGGATCCGGAAGAAAAAGGGGGTTATAAATGAGCTCTTCCCCTCCGGTCACTTTATCAATGATGTAAGACACTCCCGGCGCCGTCACCACCAAGTCCAAATCGTACTCGCGTTCCAAACGTTCTTGCACAATATCCAGATGAAGTAAGCCCAAAAAGCCACAACGAAAGCCGTGCCCCAAGGCCGTCGACTGCTCCGGCTCAAACGAAAGGGCCGAATCATTCAAGCTCAGTTTATCCAACGCATCCCGAAGCAAAGGATAGTCCGAATTATCGGTACAATAAATACTGGCAAAAACAAAAGGAGTAACCGTTTTATACCCTGCCAGCGGCGTCACGTCTTTGACCTCAACATCGCTAGAGCGAGGAGCCCAAATGGTATCCCCCACGCGAGCATCATGCACATCTTTCACTCCGGTGATCACATACCCGACCTCTCCGGCAAACAACTCCGGAGCCGCGACCATTTTGAGCTGAAGATACCCCACTTCCAATACCTCGGTTTGCGCCCCAGTATTTAAAAAACGAATTTTATCACCACGCTTCAAAGAGCCGTCCATCACACGAATGTAAGCGACCACTCCCCTATACGTATCGTACAATGAATCAAAAATGAGCGCTTTGGTCCCCTCCGGATTTGAAGACGGTTTAGGTGGTGGAACCAACTCAATGACTCTCTTCAAGAGCTGATCCACATTCGTACCATCCTTCGCCGAAATGTGCAAAATCTCATCTTCGCGAAACCCAAACGCACTCACCAATTCTTGCGTGCGCCGTGGTACATCCGCGGCCGGCAAATCAATCTTATTGAGCACCGGAATAATGGTGAGATCATGTTCCAACGCCATATAGGAGTTCGCCAACGTTTGGGCTTGAATCCCTTGACTGGCATCCACAACCAAAATAGCGCCTTCACACGCCGCCAAACTCCGGGAAACCTCATAACTAAAATCCACATGTCCGGGCGTATCAATCAAATTAAGCTGATACCGTTGACCGTCCATATCCCAATACATCCGCACGGGCTGAAGTTTAATCGTGATACCGCGTTCTTGCTCAATCTCCATGGTGTCCAGCATTTGACCATGTTTCATGTCTCGCTCCGAAATGGTTTTCGTTACCTCCAAAAAACGATCCGCCAACGTGGACTTGCCATGATCGATATGAGCGATGATGCAAAAATTGCGAATAAGGTCGGTCGGAGAATGCATAGCGCGCTGAAGTGTATCAAAAGGAAGCCGGTTTTCGAAGGGGAAAATGATTGACTAAAATAAGAAATAGTTTAAATTTAAAAAGATTCGAACAGCGGGTTCCCCAAAGAACACCGTGGTTCATCACCCCCAACCGTGGTAGGCGCCCCCAAGGCAAATCGTCAAAAGGGTGCAAAACCACAATAATGAGTGAGGCTCCCTTGAGCAGAAAAAAGGCAGGCAACGGCAACAAAACCCCTCGTCGG
>CAYTES010000056.1:0-9159 GCA_964436935.1 uncultured Candidatus Peribacteria bacterium
CCGCATTCGCGCCAATGCGGATACGGCAGAAGACGCCACAGTGGCGCGCGATTTTGGGGCCGAAGGCATTGGACTTTGCCGCACCGAACACATGTTTTTTGCCGAAGATCGCATTCCTTTGATGAGAGAAATGATTCTTTCGAAAGATGACCCCTCTGCGCAAAAACGGGCACTCGACAAACTGCTTCCGGTTCAAAAAGAAGATTTTATCGGTATTTTCGAAGTGATGAACGGGCTGCCGGTGACCATTCGCTTATTTGATCCTCCCTTGCATGAATTTTTGCCCCGTCCGGATCAGATCCGCCAGATTGAAGAACTGAGCCATGAATTGCAATTGAGCGTGGAGGCGCTGAATGAATTGATTGTGAGTCTCCACGAGGTCAACCCCATGTTGGGACACCGCGGGTGTCGCTTGGGCATCAGTACCCCGGAACTCTATGCCATGCAGATTCGGGCCATTCTCATGGCCGGACAAGAATGCCATACACTCGGAGTGAATGTGAAAGCGGAAATCGAGGCCCCCCTGGTGGGAAGTGTGAATGAATTGAAAGCGGTGCGTACGATTTTGGATCGGGTGGTGGCAGAACTGGGCGGCCCTTCGGCGTTACCATTTGAATACACCCTGGGAACCATGATTGAACTGCCTCGGGCTTGCCTAACCGCCGATCAAATCGCCCGCGACGCGGATTTCTTTTCATTTGGAACCAATGACCTGACCCAAATGACCTTTGGATTCAGCCGAGATGATGCGGGAAGCTTTTTACCCCGTTATATTTCGGAGGGAATTTTACCGGAAGATCCCACGGCCAGCATTGATCAGGAAGGAGTGGGCGTGCTCATGAAAATGGCCGTACAGTTGGGTCGAGGTGTTAAAAAAGACCTCGAAATCGGGATCTGCGGAGAACATGGAGGGGATCCTCGCTCCGTGGAGTTCTGCCATGACATCGGCCTCAATTATGTGAGCTGTTCGCCTTATCGGGTTCCCATTGCTCGTTTGGCGGCGGCGCAGGCGGCGCTGAAAAATTAACTCGGAATTCAGAGAATCACCTCATTTCTTTGTTCCCACAGCGCCATATCCCGCTTGATTTGTTTTCGTATACCTCCCAAGGTTTCCAAGAATCCTTCCACCCGATTCGCAGGCTTTAGTCCTCCGGGGAAATGCAGAAAAAGCTTTTTACCATCATCCTCTTTTAAGCCTTGAGCGCTCTGTTTAAAATAGGCGTCATGAGGAGCAGGCAAATCAACTTCGAGCTCCGCTTTTGAGTAAGGTTCGTATCCCAACCATCCTTGAAGGAAACGGCCCATGTGATCGAAGGTTCTGCCGATGATAATTCCTTCATTCACGCCCTCCAGTGCCGTCCCAATCACCCCGTACTCTGAAAATTTTAGAGTGGGGGTATAATTTCCAATGAGCCGAATGTTCCCAATGGTCAAACCTCCCAATTTGTAGATGGGAACCTGCGTTAAACTTTTGGTTTGTGTGCGATCCGGAGACATGAGGAGCAGAGAATGAGAAGGGTCTGTCGCCTGAAACTCTCCGATTTTTTGCACATAAAAAGACGCCTCATTCCCCTCGGGGGTTCTCAAATAAAAATACTCTCCCCGTAAGATGGTTTCTTTGATTTCATCGAGCGTCATCAAATAAAAACCGGGGCCAGTTTTCCCTTGTTCCTCAGCAATTTCGGCCGCTCGTTTTGCGGACTCCACTTGAAGCTCTTGAATGCGTTTGGCAACCGTCTGAAGCGCGATAAAATTATCTTTAAACTTATCCGGCTCCAAGGGCCGAACCAATTTGCGCGAATGACTCCGTCGATCCACTACGGAAAAATTGCGCCGCTCCTCATCGCTTAAAATGGCGGCCCGAACGCGGCGGTGCGGTTCATCGATCACGTCGGAAGAAATAAGATTCTTAAGATAGGTTGCTCTCATGCCATCCCTCAATGTTTTTGATTCTTCAAGACCCAGCACTCGCAAGGATGACCCAGCTGATTGCTGCAGAGAAATAATAGGCTTTAAGGGAACCCTTGCAAAGAAGCGAAGCCCTTTAACGAGGTCTGGAAGTGAATTTTTTTCCATTTCCTATAGTGATTAGAACATACCAGCGGACATAAAGGATTTAAACTTTATATTATATTTTATCTTTGTCAATTATTGACTTATTTCGTTTTATTGTTTTATAATTAAAAGCCATGACAATTTTAAGCCCTACACCCGAAAAAACGTCGCAAGAAATACCTGCCGAGTCGCTTGCACTCGAAGTTTATGGTCGCAAGATTCACCGCAAACTCACTTTTGAAGAACTCCTTCAACTCGCGCAGCGCGGCGTTTATGAACCGGCAGATCCACTGCGCGAATTTTTGAGGACCCTTCCCGAAGAGTACATCGATTTGACCGGACAGATTCGGCATCTTTTTGAAAAATGGGCCTCTAAAATCCCCTTTTTACATCATCTCTTTCAACGAAAATATGCAGCAGAAACGACTCCTGAAGCCGCTTCCCAACAAATCCACGCGGATGCCGAACGACTGGAAGCCCGGTTCAACCGCATGGAAACTTTCATCATCGAAACGTGTCTGGAATCCTTGGGCCATGCGAATTTTTTAACGGCGCAGCGGGTGGGAGAACTCGGCTGCGGAGGAGGCCCGCTTCTGCGCGGTTTGGCACAGCGGTATCCGGATGTGAAACAGTGGGTTGGATTTGATTTTTTCCCGGGAAGCTTGGAGTTTGCCGAAGCGAAAAAACAAGAGGGATTACTCCTATACCCCCCCTATAAAAATATAAAATTTCGACAGCAGAATATTTTAAACGCCTTGTCTGAGCAGAATTTTAATCTTCTTTTCCTCAATCAAGTGATGCAATATTTTTCAAAAAAAGAAGCCGATCAAGTGATTCAAAATGCCCATAACGCACTCCGTCCCGGGGGACGATTGACCATTGTGGACCAGGTTCACAATACCATGTTCAAAGGGTTTTCCCCGGAAGTCACTGACTCCATGAATCAATTGCTATGGATCGCGCAAAAGGTGGAACACTTTGATGCTCAGGCCGGCCTGCATCATAATGAGTTGATGTGGCAGCGCTTTTCCGAGGTCGAAAGTCATACCATTCCTTATCCTCAATATGTGATTCCCGAAGGACAAACCCCGGATGCCTATACACGAGCCTACTTGGTGAAGAGAATTCTACGGGGAGCTTCTCTTGCCCGTCTCACTGGAAAAAATATTCGCGATTTCAGAGCACTTATCGTGCAATTTTATGACGAACTGGTGGACCCCACCCGTTCCATTGAAGGCCCGCAGATTGTGGTGACCACGGGGATAAAACGCGACGAATCCCCTACGCCAAAAGCTTTACCCGTGGCCAAGACCATTGGCTTATCATCTTAGGTGAACCGATCCTAATCGCCCCAATTCAATCGATCACGAAGGACTTTGTAATACCGGGTATTGCTGATGCGCGCCATGTAAAACTCCCGTGAAGAACGGCGGATTTTGATTTGGTCTCCATATTCCAACTCCACACTTTTTTGCCCATCAATGGTCAAGGCAATGAAATTTCCTTTAGCCTTTCTTTGAGTTTCAATGGTGATGGTCAACTGACGACTACTCGGAATAACAATCGGGCACATGGACAACGTGGCCGGACAAATAGGAGTAAAAACAAACGCATCCAGCTTGGGATGGACAATCGGGCCTCCGGCAGAAAGCGAATGTCCGGTCGATCCCGTGGCAGTAGACACGATCACCCCATCCGCCTTGAATCGTACCATTTTGCGTTGATTGATCTCCGCATCCAAATCAATCAAGCGGGCAAAACTCCCCTGATTGATCACGACCTCATTGAGTGCCAAAAAAGTGTCTCTCTTCTTCCCTTTCCGATAAATCGTGGCGCGCAACATGCTGCGCGCATCAATATGATACCGCTTATTAAAAATATGCTTGATGACTTCCACAATCTTTTCGGTATTTTGTACCTCGGTGAGCAATCCAACACGCCCGAGATTCACCGTAAGGACCGGAATGGGTTTATATCCCGCATGTCCGGCCAATTTAATAATGGTTCCATCTCCGCCAAAGGTGATCAGGAAATCCGGAACTTCCATGAGCTCGTCATGGGTTGAAAATTTTCTCAACTTCAAGTGGGTTGCGGCATTTTTATCAAATATCAATTCAACGCCTTTTTTCTTTAAAAATTGGACGGCTTTATTGAGGATCGCCATTCCTGCACGATCCATTTCGAACTTGGTCGCAATACCGATGATGTGGATAGAATCCGGCTTAATCATTATGCTTATTGTACTGCTTTTTTCGAAAGGGAGTAAAATTCTTTTTTGAGATGCTCCGCACTCCTTTTCCAAGAAAACTTTCGCGCCTGTTTGAATCCGAACTCGATCAATTTTTCCCTCAATGCGCTCTCATTTAAAATTTTCTCCATCGCGTTCGTGATATCCGAGATGGAATAGGGATCAATTTTCAGCCCCGCTTCGCCCACCACTTCGGGCAGTGACGAGTTGTTGGACACGATGACCGGACAACCGCATGCCATGGCTTCCAGCGGCGGAATTCCAAATCCTTCATACAGCGAGGGGAAAACAAAAATCTCGGCCAAATTATAGATAGCTGCCAAGTCCGTCCCTTCCACGTAACCGATCAAATGAATGTTCGGATGTCCGGACTCCTTCCGAATTTCTTCACAGCACCACCCCCAATCCCCCACGATCACCAAATGCACTTCCGGATGTGTGAGTGCGAGGCGTTCATACGCTTTCATCAATCGGGTGAAATTTTTACGAGGCGATAACGTGCCCACTCCTAAAATGAATCGATCCGGAAGCCTATACTTTTGGGTCACTGTTTCCATAATCGATTTTTTGATGCGTGGGATAAAAATATTACTCGCCGCACAGGGTGTGAGGATGATCTTTTCATCGTTTATTTTAAAGCGCGTCTTTAAATCTTGCTTGGTGTTTTCAGAAACCGTGACGATACGATAGGCTTTTTTAAGAGCTCGCTTCAAGGTAAGGCGCTCGATCCACATGGCTTTGCGGTTGTGCCCCTCCGGGAGGATGAACGCGACCAAATCGTGAACGGTGACGAAGGTTTTAAGACTTTTGGGCGTGAGTGCCGGAATGATGGTGCTGGTTGTGGCCCAAAAAAAATCCGGAGGATTTTTTTTGAGATCTTGAAGTACCGCCCAATGCCACAACCATCCTTTTTGCGGAAAAACCTTTTGCGTCACATTCGGATATTTTTCAAACTCAGGCGTTTTTTCTTGCGTGTAAAGCACGTACTGATTCTCTGGATCATTTTTAATGAGCTCCTTGACCATCACAAAGGCATACCAACCTTTTCCGGTTTTGGTGCGCGCGGTTTCTCGAGTATCGATGGCGATCTTCATGATGCCTATTGTAAAGGAATTCCCGCAAAATGCAGTTAAGTTTGAAAAATCATCAATTTTCGGTCGCTTCAAGGCAAAGCGAAGAAGGCCAGGCCCCCTGAAAGGGGAGCGGTTAGATATGTCGAAGAGCTCGGGCCCCCGAAGGGGAGCAGAAGCGGACGGAAAGAATGATCTTTTCATGGTAAGGGTATTTTGCGGGAGTTCCTAAAGGGGAGTGGCTAGACATCAAAACCGGAATTTAAAATCAAACCACCGATGAAATCGGAAAAATCACCTCGCCTCCATTATCAAACCCTTTATGTGAACAGCTTCTAGTGACCTAAAAAATCCGTACCCCTCTTCGGGGACCCTGGAAAGGATTATGAAAACCAGGGAAGGTGCGCCCCAAAACGATTCCTGTTGTTTTTTTATTTTCATCCTTGGCGTCATAACCATAAGCGGGTATGCCTCCTTTTTTACCACCTGCATACACTGGCGGTGGTAAAAAATTGCCCAACGTCAATTCAAAGTGCGCTTTATTAAAAGAATGGGTTACCTGATCCTTTTCGAAAGGAGCAACGGTTCCCTCTGCGTGTAGCATCAATCCCTCTTCCACCGTCAAAAGTGCATAGTCTTTCTTTATCCATTCGTCAATAAAGGCTTCGGAGGTTTCATTCGTGTCAATAATTTCCTGTTCACCATCCATCACCACCACCTGCCACCCCGGAAAATGAGTAGGAATGGAAAGAAGTTCGCGTTTGGTTTTTCCAACCGGATACTGCTGCGGGAAATACACCAGTTTATTGTCCACATCGAAGGATAAATCGGTACTTTTCACGATATCGTCATGCCAAATGCAAACAATGGGGCCCTGCTTAAATTCAACCCCGTTTTTTTTGAGGCGGCCATTTTTGGCCTCCACCCGCTCGGCTATTGATTTCAAGGGCATGCCAAGGGGGGTGAGAATGAGTCGAGGTTTTTTGAGCGTTTTGATGAGCGCCATTTTTTCGGGAGATTGAGCCAAATGAGCCCAGATTTGGTCAAAGGAGGGAGCGGGTCGCTCAACCCGGGTGATGTCAGTAATCTTCGGATCATTGGCGTCTTCAATCAAATCAAAGTACCGCATGGTCAGGAGTCGCCCACGATGCTGTTGGGCTAAATCGTCGCGAATCTGTTCGAGATTGAGGTTCGCATAGGAGTCGAGGATAGGTAGCAGCGGAGGCAGTTCGCCGGTGTTAGGGATGAGCGCTTCGATTTTCCCGCTCACCGCGGCACGCACGCGTCCATGACTCGAAAACGTATGCATACCCAGAAAACTCAACCCCGCCCCCGGACCCGCTGTTGTCCACCATCCATGAAGCATATCCCTTTCTTGGCTAGTGTCTTTCGGGGGTTCTCCCGGTAATAATGTGATAGCCGGATCAACGTCGGGGAGCATTTCTTTTCGCAATCCTTCCATCATGAGCATCATGTAACCCGAACCTTTCAGACTTTGGATATTTTTGGAGCCATAATAAGCCCGAAAGGCCTCCATGCGATTGCGCGCGGACAGCCCTTTCGCTTGGTTCCACGGGGCATCAAATCCATCGACAGGAGCTTCAAACATTTTTTTCCCTTCCGTAATGACAAACTGATAGCCATGGATTGTTTTGTCGTGACCAGGCACACCCCATACTTTGATCATGTCGGCTATCGCACCCGAGGAGGACTGTAGATTGTGTTTTTGAGGGTGTCCGTGATACTCTTTTTTACACTCAGGATGATTGACTCCTTCGAAAAAACGTTCCGGATGGGCCTCCGGCACAATCATTAGTTTGGGCTCTTGGAGTTTCCGTAGCTCCTCAACCTGCCCATTCGTGAGTTGCTTTAAAATAGAAGCCTTCACTGTATTTTTATCCGGTACAGCCTCGTCGCCTGCTCTCCACATCACACGCTCGATTGTCTCTGCGGTTTCCCCATAGTCACGATCAATCAGATCGCTCAAAAAGGTTTTGTTTTCCGGGAGAAGTTCTACGCGATGCTCGATGGTCCGAGGTTGATAAATTTCCATCAAGCGTTCTTGAAGTTGCTGAAAAGCCGCCATCAGCTCCTCGTTTTTACCTGCCTGTCCCAGTGAGACCAATTGATCGAATGTCCCGTCCACTTCCTCCCGCACACGAGCATCGGTCTTATACCCCTCGGTTTGGCGCAGCATCTGATCAATTTCCTGTTCAATAGAGGTCATACCCCATTTAAAAATTAAATGCTACAACACCCTCACCGAACGCCGGGCACCATGCAAATGCAAATAGTCTGGCTGAACTCTAAACACATTAAGAGAATGACCAGTAGTTGGGCTATTTTTGGCAACTAAAACCGCACCACGAATAGAAGCATCTGTCGAATTCGGCAAATAGCTTTCCAAAAGCCATTCCGTACGAACTCGACTCAACGGTTTGTCTTCAACTTGTCCTTTCATGTGAAGCGCTAAACGGGCTTCAAGGGATAAGCCCCCAAAACCTTGTTTGCGAAAAATTCTCAACAACTGATCGGCACTTCCCCCCAGGGTGGAGGCCGGAGGCTCATCCCCCCCATCGACCACCAGCACCTGCCACTCGGAAGCGTTCGGGGCACTCAGCCGTTCCCGCTTTGTGGTGCCACCATGTTGAACCGGATCATACTGATTCATCTCGGAAATACATTGGTCTTTCACATCGCTATTCACATCAAAAGCATCCGCATTGTTCCAGCTCATTTTTTTATCCGGATCATTTGTCGCCGCCTGCACCTTCAGTAAATAGCTCATCAAAGACATCCCCTCCGGTACCAGCAACAGTGTGGGATTCTCGAGTTGTGCAATGAGTTGCAACTTTTCCGGAGTCAGTGCCGCACGAACTTGTTCCCACTTGGGGGCGGGATACCAATGCGGCAGACCGTCGGCATTATCTAAAATGGAGGGGACTTGAGAGGTTCCCTGACTATCGGTGACACCAAAGTCAAAAAGGTTGGTGAGTTGTTTTTCAAATTGGTGCTCAAAATCTTTTAACACATCCTTTTGTTCCGGGGAGGCTTCTCCCGCAGGGGGAGGTGGTGGCTTTTTAAGCAAATCCCCCAAGCCGGCCAGGGCGGCTGCAGCTTCGGGAGACAGTTCCGATGGTGGAGGAGACTCGGGCGTGGGCTCCAAAATTTGTTTCAGTCGTTCCTGAATATTCACCCGTTTTTGATTGACTTCCCACAAGGGTAAATTCAGTAGCGATTTGATCCGCCAGGCCACAAAAGGACGCAAAGCGATCTTATCGGGATGAGCTGGATCTCGTAATGCCACCACTTCTGCCGGGATTTCATCTTTTTGGGTCACCTCTTTAAAAAAGGCGATGTCCGGGCATTTGATCGTCTTTTCAGTACGAAACGTGTTGAGATAATAAAATTCGAGTGCCATCACCGCAGACTCCAGCATTTCTTCGATTCTTTTGCGAGGATCGGTCGGAGCACCTTCTTTTTGAATTTGAAAGCGCATGAAATGATCGAACGCGCGATCAATGATTTCCCGTAAATAGACCTTAGGATCCTGTTTGACGAGAGGAAGAATTTCGGTAGCGATTGTGGTGTGCACCCTCTCAAAAAAACCGGCCATGGCATCAATGCAATCATCGGGAATTTCTAAAAGTTCCGGGGGATAGTACCGATGACGGGGCAAGGTGGAAACGGTGGTCACATCTGTTCCCAGCGGCTTGGTTCGGTGCCGATTGGCCATGCGTTTCATTTTGGTTCCGGGCGGCAACGCTCCCAGCATGAAGGGACGCA
>CAYTES010000057.1:0-8782 GCA_964436935.1 uncultured Candidatus Peribacteria bacterium
ATTGAAAAGCGATTGTATTCGGAGATGCAGTGGACATAAGATGGGTAATTTATTTTTAGAAGCTCCCATAACGTTTATATGGCAGCCAATGCTTGAGCCTTGCTTTGATAATCCACTTTTATTTTCTCCGCTTCATCCACCATACCTTCTAGGGTTGAAACGTGTACAGGATCTATTGATGCATGATGCTGATACAAATAGGCCTTTGCTTGTTCTAAAAAGCTGTTTAAATCCGTGAAGATATTATTTTGGCGTAAAAACTGACTGGTCAAATGAACATTGTCCGGTTTCAATGTGTTCAAATCGTCCATCGCAAACCCGTGAGGCGTACGAATTTCGCCAATGGCTTTCACCCAAACGCGGCCCACGGCAATCAGTTGATCCGCTCCATGACCAATCAACTCTCGCATCGGTTTTTGAACGGTCATTTCAAGATCCAGGCTGAACGTTTTTTGCAAAAGCTCCAATTCCGGCTTCAAATTCCGGGTCAAAACAGGAAAAAGTAATCCGACTTCGCTTTGAAGTTGACCGATCTGTTCCAATCCCGCCTTGCCCCCATTCAGCACGGCCCCCATAATGGCTTGTTTTTTCAATTGAGCATTGACCCATTCTCCCACTTTTTTTTCCAAAACCACTTTCAATTGAGGATAGATCGTTCCCAGGTCCACATGCCCCGACCCCAAGAATTCTTTTATACGCTCAAAAGGTTCCACCATGAGTATATTCCAGGTTTCTCCACTTTCCACGTCCACATTTTGGATTAATTTCTGTAAATCCGTGGTGATTTGCTGCGTCACCACCGTATTTCCGGAATAATCGAGCGGGATATGGGACCACGGAGAGGCGACCGTGGTGGTCATGCTTCCAAAAAAGGGTTCGTATTTCTGTATGAATTCTTCGGGCGTATGAAGGGCATCCTGGCCCAAATTTCCCAATTTTTCGCGAATCATCATGCCACTCAACTGGCGTCCCAATTCCTGAGTCTGTTGCTGAATGGCCTCGTGAAGCTTCGTCCATTCCGGTTTTAAATCGGAAGTCATCTCACTAAAAACATCCGCCACGGAAACCGTTTCTATGATTTGCTCCATCACCTCTAACTTAACCGGTTCAGGCCCGGAAGCCGCGGTCGGAAGGGCTGGAATGAGAAGGGTTTCCAAGGTTTTTATATTTTTTGCAGTGGGTTGAATGCCTTCCTGAATCAGAAAATCCCGCTTCATGTCACTATCTCCAAGGGCTTGCGTTGCCGCGGCTTCAATGGGTCCTTTAATAGTCTGGGACTCAATAGTCATGGGAGCCAAGGTTATTCTGGCCGGCTTTAAAGGAAACCGAAATCGAACATCCGCTCCGGAGCGATACGCTTTCTTTATGGCATCCAGAATATCCTCCCTGAGAATCGTGGCTTCGTAGTGAGGATTCCAGCCATTACCCAGTAGACTAGCTTGTTTTTTAACCACCTTGTCATAAACTGCTCGAATTTCAGGAATTTTCAATAAAGCTGCCCCTTCATGATTTAATGTTTGCTCCAAACAAAAGGAGCGATATTTCCCTTGAAGTTCCGACCGTTCCATGGGACGGTTGATGACTTTAACCGTGGCCCACTGAATGGCAAAATGGGTTTCATCTCCCTCGTCTTCCACCAGTTTTCCCACAGCTCCTTTTTGCTTTTGTTGTTTATGAATATAGGCTTCTACGGTTTCGTGTGGGATTTGCGCCTTGTTGCTTATACGAATTTCATCCTGAACCGCTCCCGTTTCCTGATAAGCCTGAAGCGCGGCATTCATCGTGAGCAACCATTTTCCTCGTTCATCCGTTGGTAAGGTTCCAAACTGAGCGGTACCCGTCTCAAGAATGAGCGCCAGATTTTGAAGGATCCTCGTATGCAGTTCCGCAAAACGGTCCAGGGGTACTTTTCCTTCAATTCCGTCACGGATCACTAATTGAGATAGGCGTCGTGCTTCCTGATAATTTTTAACGAGTTGATGAAATGCCCCCTTGGACGGAGCGGAGAGCTTGGAAACCCTATCTAGGGCCGCCTGTTTGATGATGTTGGCCACCGCTTCAATGGTTTTATCGCCCAAAATCGGCTCATCCTCGGTTAACGCTTTCAAATCACTTAGTGCTTCCCCCACGGAACCCTGCTGCCTGCTCCGGTCCACATAATAGTTTTGCAATGCGGTTTTAAAATTGTCCAGAGCGACGTCCATGATATTCCTAAAAAAGGAGTCCTTAAATTCGGGAAGATCCGACTGAACGTTGGCTATAAACGCATTCCTGATCTGATCCACTGGCCCTCCAGCGGAAATCTGAAGTGCCAGCAGATTCAAATAAACCGCCACGGCATCTGCATAGACTCGATCTCCATCCGCCACATAAGGGGCTCCATTTTTAATCGGCCGTAAAAGACCTTCCACCAGGGTGATCCCTTGAACCACTTCCGAAGGGGTCAACCGACTTTTTACTTTAACCTTCCAAATATCCACCGAACTTTTTAAGCCCGCGAAATTGGTAGGGACTCTTGATGAGAGCACATTGGTCGCCCCGGGAAGAATGGCGCGGCATACGTCTTCAAAACTTTCGTCCTCAACCTTAAGGCGTTGAAGCACTTCTTTGTCCCCTTTGTCCCGAATGGCCTCTTCCGAAGGAATGTCTTGAATCAACGGCCCCCGCATCATAAAAAAGAGCCTCAAATCTTTAAAATCATCCGGTATCACCGCCAAAGGAGTATTGGGGTTGCGCACATGCCTCAATACGGCAATCGCCGGCAATATGTTGAGGATATTGTTTAGGGTTCGATTGCTGAGCATTCTTGATTCTTTCATGCCCCGCCCGAAGTCTTCTTTTCTATCCGCAATCGTGTTTTTATATTTTTCGAAAAAATCTGCCGCAAGGTCCAAGGGCCAATTTTCGCGAATCATTTTTCGCTGGACATGTCCCACCGCCTCTCTTAATAAATCCAATTCCTGAATATCCAAAGGTGAAATCACCAAGCCTTCATTTTTGGAGGGATTCAATTTTCGATCCCCGGCCTTTCCTATAATTTTCCTATTGGAACCCGAACGCATGGAGCCATTGGTGGTCCAAAAAATAAAACTGAACCGATCCAGCAACGCATCCAGTTCGTCTCCAAAACGCGCATTCAACTGTTCCAAGGTTTTATTGGAAGCCCCAAAAGCGGTTCTTAACGGAATATTGATTTCCTCATTTCCATCATTGATGGTCCTCTCATTCAAAACAGTAAGTAATGTTCCTCTCTGCAGAGCGGGAGGCGCATCAAAAAGCTCATCCAAAAAGGCAAAAAGGCGGAAACCGATTCCTTTTTTAATTTGTCGTCGCAACTCCATTTCCCCCTTTTCATTGGTGCGGGGCAAAGAGGGCCCCACCACCTCTCCCGTACGACGTTCCATATGAAACTGCAGGGAAAAAAGACTGGGCTTTCCTTCCTCATGAATCCGTTTCAGTACTTTTCGCGATATATCACTTTTTGCGGTGCCGGGATGTCCCAGAATCAAGGCATGCTGTTGGGCCAAAAGCGCCAACTGAATTTGCCTCACCAAATCTTCACGCTCAATCATGTGATCGCCAATCTCGCTAAAAAACTGATTCCAATGTTTTCCCACTTCAAGAAGCATCTCCTGATTGAACTCGAGACGCGAAGAAGGGGATTTAAGAATTTCAGTGGAAGGAGACATGGGGTTGTCGGTTTATTTTTATTTTTTTATCTTATAATTTTAACACAAAATTGCCCACGCAGCAATGCGATCGCACTCCGTGAGTGACACTGTGTGTTAGGCCTGGGGTTCAGATGCTCCCTCGGTTCCACCCGGTTCGACCCCGGCCTCTTCTACGACGACTTCCGCTCCCACCTGCCATTTTTCGGCCCGTGCTTCATAGGGACTCACAATACTTTCCTCAACGGTGCGCCCATCAAGGTAGGTGATGGTGCGATTCCATGTGGCGGTGAAGCCGTTGTGAGCGCCGTCAATTTTCTTTTTTTCTCCGGGGGCCAGCTCATTTGTCGTGATGTATTCCGTGGCGGGAGCTCCTCGGCGGTTGGTGATGAAAGGGCCCTCCATCGCCACCTCTCGTCCATCGCGTGTGCCATAGAATTTGAAATACGCCTCACTCTGGTCGTTGATGAAGGACTGAACAAGGAGATGATGCCCGGTATCGTTTTCGAATACCAGGTCCACTTGTGGAGGATAAACGGTCGCATCCAGCCCATAACCATTAGGGTAGGCGTAGTAGGAGACGGCATACGAGTGATTGTTGCGTTTGATGATCGGCAAACCTCCATACAATGCGGCTCTGTATATGGTCGAGGATACCTGACAAACCCCTCCACCATACTCGGGAATGGTTCGGTCTTCTTTGATCACCAACTCCTTCACATAGCCGGTACTTCCGTCCACAGGGCCCAACTGTTTTCCAAAGGAAAACTGTTCTCCCGGAGCGATCAAAACTCCGTTGAATCGGTTGATGGCCACTGAAATATTTTTAATACGGTTAGCGGTAGAATGATAAAAAGCGGTGTAGCCCGTGGAATACAGCTCCTGAATGCCCAAATCTTGTAATTCCTGCGGGGCTGTCACTTTGGCCAGGGTCTCTTTGAGGGGAATCTCCACCTTTGGAATGGATTGATTTAAAGCAGTTTCCACGAGCGCCATTAAGGTTTCGTAACGGATTTGAATTCCGTTGGTGGCGGTTCCTTCGAAGGTAATACGCCCCTGATCATCCTTGAGAATCGTGACATCTTCCGGGGCTTTTTCCACCTTGATCCCAATGGTTTCGGCCCAATTTTGTTGCGCGAGCTCACTATTCAAGCCCAGGTTTACTTGGGGGGCATTTGTTCCGGTGACCGGCTCGAATGTGATCCAGTCGAGATGCTCCATCCAAGGGATTTCCCATGCTTGGTCCTGAGCCAGGAGGGTGGTGGTTTGAGCCAATTTGATTTTAAGTTCCTCCTTTTGCGGTTCCAATTGTGCGGTGGTTACCGTGGGTTCCTGAATCGTAACATTCAACTCCAGTGGTTGAGGATCTAAATGAGCCACTTGCGCTTCGACCGCTTGTTTCAAGGCTTCCATCTCTGCCGTCCATCCCCGTTGTTCGGGTAAAACATCGAGGTCTTTTCGTGTGCTGTTCCAAGCCAGCTTGGCATTTTGCACCTCCATGTTCAGATCCACAATCCGTTTCGCTATCGCCTCTTGAAATTTGGCTTCATCCAAGCTGTACTGCGTCCTAAACCCTTCACTTCCCGGGAGGAATAAAGGCACCCACCGGGCCCAATTGGAAAAGGTCATCACGGGAAACGCTTGAAGGCTTTGCTCCTTATGGAGGGTAACCCCCAACTCTTCCAAGGTGAAGGTGTACGGCACATCCTTAAAGTGAATCGTGAGAGAAGAATGATCAAAAGCTTCCAAGGCGGCTTCGTACTTTTTCCGGGCCAAAACCCCTTCTTCTCCGCTTAAGTTTTGCTCTCCAATGATGGTGTTAGGGGCCACTTTATCCGCCAAAGCGATTTGAAATCCTCCCATCAACACCACCATAAGGACCACCAGACCCATGCCAAGATAGACTCCGTAAAATTTCCGTGTCCTTTTTTCCAAAACCTCTCCTTTTTGAGGTGCTTTTTTGGAGGGTGGTTTTGACGTTGAGGAATGACTCATATTTGGAAGGGATGCTATTGTTCTTTCTCGTGGCGATGCGCCTCCATTTCATTCGGAATCTCTTTGAGTGTATTGGGCTGATGCGATCGCTTTTGACCGGAAGAAGCGGACGGCGTGGGGGATCCCGCTTCTTTAAAGAGAAGTTTTTTGGCAATTTTCAGGAATCCTTTTGCCGTTTCCTGGGTTAATTTTTTCAATTCATTGACATTTTTACCCACGCCGTCCTTGATCACCTGCCGCGTTTCTTCTCCTTTTTTGGGCGCCACGGTTAATCCGATCACGGAACCGATGGCCGTTCCAATGATCGCCCCCATTACGATTTTATCAATGGTGCTTTTCTCCTCGGCTTCTCTTTTTTTATGACGACCAAACATGGATAAAGATTACATTTTTATTAAAAACGGCTTCAGTATACTTGATTATGCGTTCCCACATCAAGAAATATAACCACCACATAGCCATCGTATTCTTGAAAAACAATTCGTATGTCGCTCGTTACTGAAATCGCACGTGAATTTTGCATGTCTCCCTTAAGGGCATGATTTTTCAACTGCGGAGCGAATGGGTTTTCTGTAAATTGAGTCACCGTCTTAATGACCTTATCCTTTAGTTTTGCGTTAAGCTTGTTGAATCTTTTATCAAAATTTTTATGATACTCAATTTGCATCCTTTAGATTCTTTAAATAGTGGATCGCCTCTTTCTCATTCATAGGCCCCGTTGTGTTGATTCCTCTCTTTGCCTCTTCCGCTGCCTTAAGAATGGCTTGTTCCTCTTTCACGGTGAGTCCATTTTCGGTCAATAACTTAAAGGGAATGCCCTTGGTGACAATGATTTGCTTGAGGTAAACCTTGATAGCACTGCTCATGTCCATCCCCAAATCGTCCAGAATTTTTTTGACTTTTTTCTTGGTATTTTCATCAATACGGATCTGAAGGGTGGTCATGGGTGGCTAGGCTAAATTATAATATTGTAATGATATTATAACTACTTTGTCACTACAATATCAATACAATTGGCTAACGTTGTGTTTCCTGAGTGAGAAATTTACAGGAAGAACCACCGAGAATCGGGGCCCTATTTTGTGGGACACGAATTGATGCGCTCCCTTTTTTAACTATAATGATGGGATAGAGTGGTTTCCTTAGCGAGAGCATAAAAGAAAGAAACGACGAAGATCATGATCTGAGGAGTTTCGCTTCTCGCTCGAGCGGGGAAATCCTGTATCCCATCATTTCACTCACTTCACTTTGGACTTTGCCTTAAGCGTCCATTTCATGCGACGGATGACGTTCACTTTCACATTTCCGGGGTAGGTGAGGTTGGTCTCGATCTTTTCAGCGATATCATGCGCGAGTTCACGCAATTGTTCATCATTGATTTTTTCGGGGCTCACCAAGACGCGTACCTCTCGTCCGGCTGAAATAGCAAACGTTTTTTTCACCCCTTCGAACGATCCTGCCGTTGCCTCCAAATCGCGAATGCGTTCAATGTACCGGTCTAGCGATTCGAGACGCGCTCCGGGGCGACTGGCGGACAAGGCATCCGCGGCCATCACAATTTTAGCTTCCAACGTTTTTGCGGGCTCGGCCTCATGATGAACCCATGCCGCATGAATGATGTCTTCCGGGTAATGAAACTCTTCCAAAATATCCTTCGTGATAAAATCGTGTCCTTTTTCACTCTCTTCGGAAAGAGCCTTTCCGATATCGTGAAAAAATCCGGCGAATCGAGCCACTTCAATATTTGCGCCGATCTCGGCGGCAATCAATCCGGCAAACAGCCCCACTTCAATACAGTGCTTTAACGCATTCTGTCCGTAACTGGTTCTGAAATGAAGGCGCCCAATATAGTTCAATACGCCATCGGGAACATCACTTAATCCGACTTTTTTTACGGCTTCCAGCGCTTTTTGTCTCATGACTTGATTCACCTTTTCCTGCGCTTTGGCAAACGCGGCATCGATGCGAGCTGGACTGATGTTCTGTCCGGACTTTTGCAGCAAATCAATGGCGCACTTCACAAATTGACGCTTCAATAAGTTTCCATTGGCGATCGTGATGGTTTTAGGCGCATCATTGAAGATAATGTCCACCCCCGAAATTTCTTCGAGGTGCTGGATGTTCTCTGCACGATTTCCCACCAGCATGGCCTTGAAACGCTCCTGCCTCACTTCGATGAGGTTGTTGGTCCGATCGACAGAACTGGGGTCGGTATACCGCTGAAGCACCGACACCAAGGTGGCTTTCGCCATTTTTTGGCTTTCTTCCTCCACTTCCCCCACGCGCTGTTTCACGAACTTCTCTTTTCGATTGATGACTTCGTGGTAGCACTGCGCGGAAAGCTCATTCAACACTTCTTCCTTGGTCTTTCCGACTTTTTTGAGCATCACTTCAATGATCTCCAGCTTGCTCTCCTCCATTTCTTTACGCATGGATTGCATTTCCGTTTGCACTTCCTGAACCGCTTTTTGAAATTCTTGATTTTTTTCAAGCCGTTGCTCCAAATGCTTTTCTTTCAATTTCAACACTTCCTCAAGGCGATCGAGGTGTGCCTTGAGTCTTTTGTTTTCCTCTTCTTCCTCTTTGATCACACTTTCCCGTTTCTCGCTGAACTCTTTGTGAATTTCTTCAACCTGTTTGTGGGCTTCCTTTAACGTCGCATCGATCTGCGTCTGTAGTTTTCCTTGAAAGGAGGGCCTTGACGAAGCCCATCGGATTATTCCGAGCGCCCCCAAGGCGCTGCCGACCAAAAAAAGGATGAGGTGAAGTGGTGTCATACGTGGGGTATTGTAGAGGAGATAGAGGAGGTAGCCAAGGGGAAGAGGAGGTAGCCGGGGATAGCGCGCCAGAAACGGGCAGGCTGAGATAGCAAGAGGGAAAGCGCCTTTTGCGTCAATGGTCTCACATATCAATCGTCAAATGTTCATCCCTTATACTCCCGACTCTCGTTGCAGCTCTTTCACGATGCGCGCAAAAATTGCTACGGTCCGGTCCACGTCCTGTTGCGTGGTGGAACGACCCAAGGAAAACCTCACGGAGCCATAGGCATCGCGCTTGGATATCCCCATGGCCAAAAGCACATGGGACGGATCGGTGGATCCGGCGGTGCAGGCCGAGCC
>CAYTES010000058.1:0-8496 GCA_964436935.1 uncultured Candidatus Peribacteria bacterium
AATCATCGGGAAGTGATCGTACAAGTTGCAGGAGCTTTCTCTTGTAAAGGAAATCAGTGCCGTTCAAGCGATCGTAACGAATGGGAACCGGATGGCTTTTTAATTCAAAAAGGGAAACAAATGGGATGGCCCACCCCCAACACAAAATACGGCGGAGTAGTGCTATTAAATCAAAAGGGAGTACCCGCGATCTTCAATCGAAATCATATCCCCTGCACCGGAGGTGAAACCACCCTCGAACAACTCGCTACAAAAGTCCCTCCATCATTTCATAATGCAGCCCTATTCCAAGCTTTCACTCTTGTTGAAAATGGAGTACCCCAACACTTTTCCGACACCAACATCGTCTCACGCCGTTTACTCATCGAAAGATGCTACCTTGATGCAAAAAAACAACTGCAAAAAGATTGGAGCATCTTACAATTGGATGATCCACAGATGACACTGACGAAAATCGGGCAATTCCTCAAAGAATTTGGCGTTAAAAACGCCGCTCTCTTAAATACGGGAAGTCACGCCTTGGGGTGGGTGAAAGAGAAAAAAGGAGGAGAATTTTTATTGAAAACACCACATGAGGATGAACCCGAAATGCCCAATTTCACCAATGTACTCTTAGGTGTTGCGCCACGAGGTTAAGAAAAAGAGAACCCCTGAAATTAACGCCCGATAAGATCATTGTCCAAAAAGGAATTGCATTTAAGCCATTCCTCAAAAGAAATACGCGTATGACTCATCGCTTGATCCACTAGATACCGAATCGGCGCGGGCTCAAAGGGATAAGTGGAAAAATCGATCCTATTTTTAAGCATTGAGACTTCGTCACGAGTGAGAAGTCCCATTTTGATCGCTCTCAACTGACGCCGACGACATTCGAACTCTTTGGTTACGTTCATACGAAGATTAGGGTGTAAACCCATACGATTCCAATTCAAAATCAAAATCTGAAAAAACTCCTTCTCCTCCTCGGGAGTCAACGCCCCCACCAGGGTTGGCCATGTTTGAAGCTGATACCGTTTATGAAACTCACTATAAAAAGGATAAAGGGTATGAGCTTCAAATAAAGGAGCTTCGTCACTAGGGTAAAAAATACAAATATTAATGACATCTGGGGACTCGTCGCCCTTACCAGGAATAAGAAGTTCAAAACGAACCTTCCATAAAGAATTCGTTCCACGAAAAATTTCGGTTACAACCCGCTAGAGTCCTTCATCAATTTCGAAGGCATCAATGAGCTGAGCAATGACCTCTTCAACGGTAAGCGGCTGGTTAAAAATCATTTTTTCAAGGGGAACTTCGGGGACTGGCATGACAAAAAGGTTAAAAAATATTTTTCATAACTAAACCCAAACGAGATTCCGCAGTGCGAATAACAGCCTCCAGCTCATGATGAAATTGTTCGAACGACTGTTCCAAATCGGAAGGCATCACCCGACCGATCGATTGAAAAGCGGTTTCAACACCAGATTTAGAGTAATACTTTAAGTTGCCTGCAACAAAAAGGAAATTCAGTAAATCACGTTTACTTGTAGCAACTGATTCTTTGTCCAAAACAGCTAAGGCTTGCCGTTGAGCCTCTTTCCCAGCCCTGCACAAAGCCATATAAGACAACTCATTTAAATCGTGCTTAAGGGGATCTTCGAATACAATGCCTCTTTGTTCGGCAAATCGGAGTCCATTCTCAATTTTTTCCACATATCGAATGACATCATTAGGATCATAGGGGATTCCTGAATCAACATAAGCCGTAAGAATCTGGACAAACGACTTAATCGCTCCAATGGATTTCCCAAAGTTTAAATAATCATCGAGGGTAAGGCCAAGTGGCTTAGTAGATCCAAAAAAACTACCAACATATAATGCGGCATATGCCGCGAGAATATCAGGTAATCGAGAAATAATTTCCGAAGGAGAAAAAACAGAATCTGTGGGTTCCGCAGAATCATCAGGCAGTTGCATTGGAAATAGGGGTTAAAAGTGAGTAGTGCCCACAGCATGCAACAAATTATACGAGTGGCAAATATCACCACATGGTGGCATTCATCACCACAATTTGATATAATAGGAGAGGGTATTTAAAAAGTAGCGATTAATATGATTTTTAATGAATTTTTATGTCCGACTAGGCGCGACGACGAAGGCGTATCATTAAAAGATACGGCTAGGAGGAGCAACAACGTCGGGCGTAAAAAGATACAAAAATCATAAATAGATACTTTTTAAACACCCTCTAACCAATGAACCTGCAAACCCTCACCGACATCGGACTCTCTCCCAATGAAGCCAAGATCTATATTTCCCTTTTAGAGACGGGGGAAGCCGGGGTTGGGGAAATCTCATTGCATGCCAAAATTCACCGCCGCAATGTGTACGACGCGGTACAACGACTCATCGAAAAGGGCTTGGTGTTTCAAATATTAGGGAAAGGTGAAAATACTTATCGTCCTGTCGATCCCGCAAAACTCATGGAATTGGTCGATGAAAAACGGATCAATCTGGCACGTAGCATTCCGACATTGGAAAAGCTTTATCACGCGACGCCGCAACAAGAGGCCGCCTACATTTACAAAGGAGTGGAAGGGTTCAAAAACTACTTACGCGATATTTTGCGCGTCGGAGAAGACGTGTGTTTCATAGGAGCTAAAGGCGGTTGGTTCGACCCCAAACTCAAAACCTTCATTGGACGCTTCTTGGCCGATGCAAAAAAACAAGGGATAAAATATAAGCATTTGTTTGACCATGAGGTCAAAAGCCACCTCCCTCACATTCCAAAAACGGTCGGTAATCAATACAAATTTCTACCTAAAAAATATTCCAGCAATTCCATGGTGGATATTTTCGGCAACCATGTCGTATCATTCACCGGAGCCGGGCTCGCCGAAATAAGCGACGACATCACCATCTTTGTCATCGTGAGTCGTCCCATGGCGGATAGTTATAGAACTTGGTTCAAGTTCATGTGGGATTCCATTTAAAACCTCAATGGTCGGGGTGCTGAGACTCGAACTCAGGACCTCCTGGTCCCAAACCAGGCGCGCTAGCCAACTGCGCTACACCCCGATGATAAACATCAACAAAATCGGGAGGATATTAACATAAATAGTAAAAATCCACTACGGCCACCACAAAAGCATGACGGGAAGGGGTTGCTAAATAAAATAATAAATTGTATAATAACATATTATGTTAAGAGCTTATTCCGTCAAAAAACTGGGGGGGGTGAGAAAGAAAAAAATTCCAATCCGTGGAGGAATGAAAGATTAAATCACTACACCAATCTACAGGATTACGGTCCACAAAATCTGGGGAAAAAATTTGAAGTCGAGTACTTCCCACACGAAGACAACGCTCAGTATAGTTTACTGAGTGGAAAGATGGAACTGAGATCGCTCTCCGAAAATTACGACGTGATCCAAATAACAGATTCACAGGGAAGGCAACATCTCATCGATCCTGATAGGGCGGATTGTACATGGACGGTTACAATCACACTGGAAGACCTCGCTCATTTTCAATCCGCAACAGAAATTTTTCAAATTATAGACAGAGAAAGAGAGGAACGAGTGGAACTGGCGAAAGAACTTGTGGCCGAAGGTAATGTGTTGGAAAATGAAAAATACTACCGCTATTTTCAAAAAAATATAGATCGAATGAAAAAGCTATTCATTCGATCGTACCATCGGGAAAAAGGCCCCCAGATAAAAGAAATGATGCAAAAAATAGAGGCCGAACTGGGTACGGAATACCTTGCATTACTTGCGGATCCGGGGATCGCCCAAAATTTTGAAAAATTTCTTACCTTTTCACTCAACCTAAAGCAAAAAACCCAAACACTTCCAGATGTTATTACGTTGAGACAGCTATTTTCAGAGAAGTTAGGAACACAAACCATTTATCGCGGCATGATGTTGACTGAGGAGGAGGTAGCATCCATTCCTAAAATTGGAATTCTGTCGCAAGGTTTTCTAAAAAAGGAGCGCGCAATCCATGTGGTTCAAGATGGTCTGGATCCCGATGAACGGTATCATTATGTGGATCATGCGCGGAACTTCTATGGCGAAATCATGAAACGACTCACCGATTGGGGTAAAAAGGAAAGCTCTTTGACGATCTCCGTTTCAGGATATGAACCTGTCGCTCGCTCGGTTGGATACCACGATTCTGAGCAACTGGAAAACCCACACAAGCGAATGTACGTTTTGGAGTGCGATGTGCCGGTGATTTCTTTAATCCGGATGGAAAATATATTTGATTATGAAAGGAAACCAATGACACGGTTAAAAATTGATACATTTGAGGTCAATGAAGAAACGGATCTACAAGTCGAAATGTTTGTCCCCTATCTTATACCTAAAGAACAAATCAAAAGCATTGAGCCGATAAATAAAATACCGGTAAAATGGGTAAGAAACCGAAAAACAGAAAAAAAATCCTTCTCATAAACGGCACCGCCGCTATCCCAATTGCAGCATCCCACTGCCGGATAATTTACCATTAGTAGGAACCCCCTTCTTATTATTCGAAATGGGATATAAAAAAGGCAACTTCAAACCTCCATCGGGCTCCAAAGAAGCCATCACCGCCGTCATCATTTTTTGAAGGCCATCTGGCGTCATCCCAATACGCCCAGATCGAACATCAATCCACTGATCACCGTCGGGAATAGGATACTCTCCCCTACCAACCGATGGAGGCCCTTCGGAAACCGAATATCCTCCTTGATCATCCACGGCCGCGCGCGCGCCGGGAGCTTGCTTATAACGCAAAGGAAGACTAAGCACAAAGCCTCGCTTGTCGACCAAAGTCAACATTCCATTCGCCAATTTTCCTTTATAAACTTCCTTTTTATTCGGGTTATAAAAATCAAACGCAACCGATCCATTCCCGTTGTCTTTAAGGGAATCCCTAAAAAACTGATCCGGGTTGAACGCATCCTTTTCGGGAATTTCAGAAGGAATGGTGGATTGTGGAGCTTTTTGAGCCTCATCATAGGCCTTTGGCAGATCCTTAAAAAGCCTCATACTGGCGGACCGAAGGGCTTGTTCACGCGTGGGAGCAGGAGGACCGGGTTTATCCATTTTGATCACTTTCCCACGCACAGTCATCTCCAAATGCATTGTCGTACGGAACTGATCGCCATCAACCTGTTCCTCATGAGAAATGGTAATATGATGGGCGTCCTTCATCTGATCCTTGAATCGATCGGCAAAGAGAGGATAAGCGGAAAGATTCTGCTGATCCACCGTGCGATCGCGCTCCAATTTGGCCGCAACTTGTTTCGAAACGGCATAAAAGGCGCTATCGATGGAAGATTCTCGCGAATTCGGGACCAAATTATCGGTTCCTTGTCCACCGATACGAAACACATCGCCTCGCACCACCAAAACGATTTCCGTATGGACATCCACGGCCGAAATATCGTCCGGCATGACATTGGTAATCTTACAGGAATACACCTCGGCTTCAGGGAACGCCTCTTGAATTCTTTTTTTGAGCGCTTCCGCCGCTTTTTCATTGGTTCCTTCTAAAGCTTCTTTAGAGCTTTCAGAGCCAGGAGTTGACTTGGGAACTTCATCCTCTTTAGAAACAGCGGTGCCTTCTTGCGGAGATTTTAAGTCCGCTGCGCCATCGGATGGGATGTCAGGCACTTCGGCGGAATTGGTACTTCCAGGCTTTCCCGCAGCATCTGCCGAGGTGGTAGTACCTTTTTCCCCGGTAGAGGCACCCAAAGAAGCTGATTTCCCATCACGGTCTTCTATTGAGCCGCTTTCTGCAGAAGGGGCGCCCGCATCGGGTGCAGAAGCCAGTTTTTCTCCCGCGGCACCTTGATCAGGCTGAATAGGAGAAGACGTTTCAATCACCAAACTTCCATCAGGATTCAAAGTGATCGTATCCCCCACTTTAACTTTTTTAGCTCCCTCATTGAATTTTTGCATCTCGCCGGTTGAAAGACTGAATAATTTTTCAACAAACTTTTGCCCCGAAGGATCCTCTTTCGTTGCCGGATATGGCTTTAATCCATAATGTTCAGCCAAATTTTTACGCAAGGCTTCACCCGAAGCGCCTTTTTCAGAAGCAATATGCTCTTTCACAATCTTAGAAATCCAGTTTTTTTGTTCCGTGATTTTCTCGATGATGGGTTTAGGAAGTTGATCGGGAGAAGATGCTGACTCCGATGGAGATATTCCAGTATCTTCAGATTGCTTCAATCCACCCATAAATTTTTGCATTTCTTTCAAGCCCTCCGTCATTAAAGAAAATCCATCTTTAAATTCCTTCAAATCAGCCTCGATAGAAGGAAGTTCTAATTCTAACAAAATAGAATTACACTCATCCAATAACTGAGTTGAATAAACAGGAACTCGATCTGTATTAACAAAGTTTAATATCGATTGTACCATTTTATCAATTCTTTTTTCTTCCTCTGGAGTAAATTGGGTTTTAGTGGAATCCAATTTTTTAATAACCAAAGCGATTTTTTTAAACCCTTCAAAAATTTTCAAATGCGCTTCCCGCAATTTAGGAGGAAGATCAACAGCATCAAGTGCTTTTAAATTAGCTTCAAAAAAAAGGCTGACCCTTTTGGGATCATCAGGATTAATAGGACCATTTTGAGAATCATATTCAACTGCCTTGGAATATAAATCCTGAATGCTTTTGGATACACGCTCTTTAGTCCATAAATCAGATTCTGGAATAGAATCTGATGTTTCCAATTTAGAAGGTCCAACTTCAGAACTACTCCCACCTGTCGGAGTGACTGTCGCTTCTTTTTTTACTCCGCCAATAGCCTCTTTCAATCCTGTAGCCAGCTCCGTCACGGCTTGTTCAGCTTGCTGAATCAATTCCGTCTCACGGGTCGTCTGGGCCTTCAATGCCTCAATCTTTGTCTTAATTTGGTCCTCAAACTGCTTGCGCGCATCAGGCGACAACGCTTTATAAGGTCCATTGGGATCTTCAAATTCACGGCTCAATTGCTCCAATTGTTGATTGGCAACATTAAGTTTAGACTCAACCTTCTCGGAACTATCAACCGAAGGAACCGCCTCTTTTGACCTCTCAACCGGAGGAGCATTTTCCTCAGAAGACGCTTCCGCTCCGGCACTGTCGGAAAAATAAATCCAACGCTTCGGTGGAAGAGAAAAAAAATGTCGATTGTGAAAGAAAGGAGGCATAGAATCAATTAAATATGTTCAAGTTGGGCAATTAAAGAATCCAATTGAGAAGCTTCAACCGCCTTATCTTGCTGCTCAAAATCACGTAAAAGTTGGGGGAACGTGTGCTTGAAGAAAAAATCTATTTTTTGAAGGTGATCCCGCTGAAGCGTTAATTTTTGACCTTTCAACTGATCCTCAATCTGATTCTTCTTCATTTCGGCGTCTCGAATCAAACCCATCATCTTTTCAAGCTGAAGGGGAGAAAAGATAGCCACCTTGGACAACAAACTTGATTTGGTCTGAAGATCCAAAAGCGTGGACTGCTGAACCAATGATACAAAAGTGGAATCCATGAGAATAAATAAATCTTTCTATTATACCATTTTTAAGGGTAAAAAACAATAAAACGGAAAACAAAAAAGGATCGGGAAAAGCGAGCTTCATTGCATCAGCCTAAAATTTAATCTACGCTTTAAAAGATGCTAAAAACCTATTCTCAATTGGTGAATTTGACGGTACAGGTCCGGGGACGAGAAATAAAATTGGGTCGAGTAAAAGACCTGCTTCTCGATCCGGAACGAGGGGTACTTATGGCCCTGAAAACAGCCGAGGGGAAAGGCATATCACCTCTCGATTTGTGCCCTTTTCAAGATAAAAAATGGGAAACAAAAACAACCGATGGCTTAATTGATTTGAATGAATTGGTGCGACTTCAAAAATTCACTCCGAAACACCGTCAAATCATTGGGAAAAAAGTGCTCACCCAGGAAGCAGACTATGTAGGGAAAGTAACGGATTACTGGCTGGATATGGAGACCTTAAGCTTGGTGCAGTTGATGGTAACACGAAAATGGTGGGGGTGGATTAAGATCAAAAGCTTCAATATTCCATGGAAAAAAATATTACAGATCACGGAAAACGCAATCATTGTTGAAAAACTCGACTCGAGCGTACAAGCCGAGGAAAAAGCCGCTTTTTCGAAACAGCTGAATATGGGAGGAGTACAAAACTAGGGACCCTAAATAAAAAGATACGGTGAGGAGGAGCAACAACGCCAGCGGACAAAAGATGTTTTCTACCATTGGGAGAATTTTTTTTCGTCCAAATTGATCAGAGCAAGACGACAAAATATTTTCTTACCGAGCCGTTGATAAGATACGACGAGATGAAATGTGTGGGTTTTTTAGTGTGTAAAATTTTCTAATGCAAGGAAACAAGAAAAATTAAGCTGAGCCGTACATGCGGTACGGCGAGGTTGAATTTTTTGAAGGTAACGCCTTATTAATATTTTTTAGTGTGTAAAATTTTCTAATGCAAGGAAACAAGAAAAATTAAGCTGAGC
>CAYTES010000059.1:0-8492 GCA_964436935.1 uncultured Candidatus Peribacteria bacterium
CGTTCTTCCCGATCGGCATGCTCCGCAATTTCACCCGCTCCCTGCCCTTCGCGATAATTCCCCGTGCCAATGATAAAAAATCCGGGCTTTGCCGTGACCGTGGTTTCTTCGCCCAAATATCCACCCAAATCCAACGTGGGAGGCGAAGGGGCCACGCGACTATTGGGACTACCGGTCACTTCCAAAAGCGGTTGTCGTTGTTCGGGCGGGACATTGGACATTTCATCAAATAAGATGATTGCTCCTTCACGCATCGCGCGGGGCAGCTTTCCCTCACGGCCGGTATATCCCCCTCCTTCTTTGTTGGGTTGTGCGCTTCGAACCACATCGTTGGTGAAATCCATACCCTGATGGCACTGCACCCGGTAAAAAGGCTCATTGATAAAATAGGCGGTCAATTCCGCAATCGTGCTTTTCCCGTACTCGGGATCTCCCAACAGTTCGGAATGGTGCCCGATGGCGAAACGCATCAAAACGTCCCGTAGCAGTGAAACCGTGGGTTTATCAAACGAAATTTTAGAGAGATCCAACGCTCCGCTATAACCCGGAAGCTGATCACGTTCGGGGTGGCGTCGTCGAATCCGAACTCCTAACACATTCGAGTATTCGATTTCGACCTCTTTTTCCAGATCGTATTCTCTTTCAATTTGAATGGCTCCTCCGGCAAAACTTTGCACGATCTCCACCGTTTTTTCAGATTCTAAGGGGGTCATAAATCACCGCGATAAATGGGATTGAACGTTGAAAGAATTTTTTCCTGTCGATCCTCGGGAAGGGAGTTGAACTCTTCCAGGGAAAGCGTAAAAAGGGCACGCACAAAAGCGGGGAAATAGGTTCTGGCAATGGCCTCCGTCACTTGATGCTCATTTTTTTCATTCAGATGAAAAAGATTCACACAAGCCCCTCGACTCATACAAAACGCTTCCAATGAATCGATTTCCTGTATTTTTTCATAATCTCTTGAGCGCGCAACAAAGTCTCGCACGTGGTCTAATTCCCGAGAAGAAGAATACAGTACAAGGCCCAATTGCTGGTCCATCAGAGCCAAGTGGAGGAAGAAATCAAGTTTTTTAGTGGTGGTTTCGATCGCCATTTTTTATTTTTTTTTACGAATCCCCTTCGAGTTCTTCAATGGAAGAATCAATACGAGAAGCATAATTATCTGGATATTGTATCATAGTTCGGCACACCACGTCCAGAGAACGAATCAATTGTTCCGTTGAGCTCCAGTCCAAGTGGTGTTCTTTGCCATACCACTCTCCGTGATTGAGTTGGCTGCCATGAGGGTTTAGTACAAAACAAAAGGCATGCCCCTGGAGCACCTCCTGCGTTTTTTCTATCTCATTTCGAACCGCCTTGAGAGGATCGGACACTCCGGATTGAATCGCCGCTTCATCCCAACAGTCCAGTGCAAAACGACGTTTAGAGCGTGGATTTTGAGCCAGAAGCCTTTCCCGTTGGGTTCGAAGAGCCGTGGCATCTTCCACAATTTGAACTCCGGCTCCGGTTTGTCCTACTTTTTGAATCGCCAATAAATTTGACACCAATTTGTCATGATTCACCACCGGGTCATCTCCAAAGGCGATCACCAAAGGAACGCGGCTTTCCTCCTCTTTACTCAATCCCGGAATTTTTTGGGAAATTAGAATTTCCAAATCCAAATACCGATATATTTCGGGATCTTCATAGATTTTAAACAAAAAGAGAAATAACTTTAGGGCGTCTTCCGCAGAAATGGCCTGAGTTCTCCACAAAAGAGACAGGGTGATTTTTTCGCGTTCCCGATCGGGTTTGAGGAAAATCCGCTCCGAATCACCCGGAGCAGCACCGAGATGACGTCGAATGTCTTCCCTCACCAATGAAGGGATATGAATTTTTGACGTTATACTTCCCGTCAACTGTTCCCCCCCCCGCCGGGAGGCATAGATGGCTTCTTTCCAAGCCCGAATCTTTTCGTCCATGTCCACATGTGCGTCCAACCACTCTTGCGCATCGCGAAGTTCTTTGGGCATGAGATGCACAAGATTTTCCGAAGAAAGAAGCGAAGCCTTCGGTGTGATTAAAAGAGGGGCTGGAGGGCCCGGCTTTGGAGGCTCGTTATTGATTTTACCCATTTCTTCATGCGTGGGATGGGTGGAAGGTCGCATCGGAGAACGGAGCAACTGATTGAGCTTGTCTTCTTCGGATTTGAGAAATTTCTCAGGATTTTCAATGAGTTGCTTGAGAAGGGCTCCCAACATCTCTTGCATCAGCTGCTCTACGACAGACTGCATTTCTTCAAACAATTTTTTAAGGAACTCACGAAGCGGTTCGGAAAGTTCTTCCACGCGAACGGCAGGCCCCAAAAGGCTCAACATGTCTTCTTTGGGTTTCTTGGGTTCCGGAGGGTTTTCTTCGGAGGACAACAGGAGATCGTTGGTTCCTTTTGAAATTTCTTGTTGCATACTCTCCACAGGATGGACCGCTTTTTCGTACTGGATTTTTTCTTCACGCTGTTGTTCCAGTTTCGCCTGGAGTTCAGCCGCTAGGGGCTCTTCCAATTCAGCCAAACGTTCCTCCAGCAATTGCGTCAGTTCATCGGGAAGAGACTCCCCATTTTCAAATAGACCCACAATGGAAATCGATTGATGGACCGTTTGGTTGTCTCGATCCAGCTCAATCAATTGTTGATACTCTCCTTTATACACTTGGGCTACCCGTCGGTAAGCGACTTTTCCTTTGGTTTTGACTTCTATCCCTGAAGGGTCATGCTTGGGAACACAGTGCGGGTGACGAGCTACAAAATCAATATCGGGACCGAATTTTTCCAATACCGCTTTCACTTTGGCGTCAATGAACGGATGGTTTACTCCATAGGCCCACCAACGGATCGCCTCACAATCGAACTGTGTAAAACGCAGCGGATAGCCCTGGTGAAGCATTTTGGCCTCCAGGTTAGAAGGCCAGTCCAGTGGCCCATGGGGACCAAACTTGAATTCCAGGCCGGTTTTAACGTCTTTTCCCACCTTGGTGCCGTGTTCGGAGTACAGCGCAATCAACCGCCCATCATCTCTACAATCCATTAAGCTGTTTGCCAACGAACTGATTCCCAACTGCCCCCACTCTTCTTGGGACAACCCCATCTCTTCCACGGGAAGGCAATCGATCACGCAATGACCGGCCTCGTGAGCCGCGATGCGTCGTAAGGAGGTGCGAACATAGTCTTTAATCATTTCCGGCGGAATGTACGCTGCGCCTTCTCCGGTTAATATATCAAACCATGTGTGGATCATTTGTGGGAGCACTCCCAATCCAAAATGGATCGTCTTACCACGCAAATCAAAAAAATTCTCACTATCCGGATGAAACCCTATCCCCTTGATTTTTTGAGATCCCAGCACCTCATGCACCACCTCAATCATTTCTATGGTGGCGGCTTTCAATTCTTCAAGCGAAAACCATTCTTTAACGATGGGATCCTGGAGCAGTTGGTCGAAAACCTCATTGGGTTGTTGAATTTCCATGGAAGGGAAAGGAGGAGGTATTTACTTTTTCATCCAGATATTATATCATATAATGATATTTTTTCTAGTCTTTTATTGGAGATGTTATGTCACCTTCCCCTATTGAAACCCAACTCCATCAGGTGTTGCGGCAAAGTGACGCCTACAGCGGTGATGAGCGCGTGCGCAAGGTGGTGGATGAGGTTTTTTTGCAACTCGTGGCGTTGGGAGAAGCACAGAAAGAAAAGGAATTCCTTGAAGCCTTCCAGTTGCTTCGAACACGGTTGGAAAAAATTTACTCACCTGGCCAAGTCGAATTCACCCCTGAGGAGAACAGAAAGTTTTTGAGCGATTTGATTGAACAGCAGTACAATGAAGCCTTTGAGGCGATTGATAATGTATTGATTCTGCCGGGGGATTATATCATCCCGGACAAATCCAGCGTAAAGGCCTCTATTTTAAGACAACTGACCAATGAGCAGATCGTAGAGTTACGGAAATTAAAAGAACCAACGCTATTGATTGTCCCCGACGCCCCTGCTTGGTATTTTATTGGAGGGATCCAAGATCCCGAATGTAAAAAAGCGGTCAATGGTTTTCCTCAAAAGGACCCGACGGTGGAAGAGGACTTTAAAAAAGCAGTCCAAAAAATTGTAGAAGCATGGGGCGTAGATCCCTCGTGGTCAGTGAAGGGTTACCATTTTGTCCTTACGGAGGGAATACGAGACATCGAATCTTCTGCCGAGAGATTTGACGGGCGTTGGAATCAAGAGGTGGAAATGTCCGTGAAAGATCGTATTGATGCGTTCGACGCCTATTATCATTCGAAAAATATGGGCAGCTTGAATGCTCCCGACTACATGGTGCTCATGATGAAAGGGCTCAGACAAGGAAATCCTATTGACTCCCATACGATCACTTCATTGCCGGGGGAGCCACGGTCGGCTCATATGCCTGGCAATGGCCAGTATGTGGTGCAGGGGCATTGGTCAAAGGAGCTGAATAGAGTTAGATTGGAGAGCTTTCCCGTGGGGGAGTCGCCCAAAAATCATCGGTTGCGCGCCGCGGTGAGTGGGAAAATTTCTCTCCAAGAAAAACTTCCCAATAATGGCGAACTTCCGCCAGTCCTTAACACTCTCGACTCCTATACAAACCTCAGCCCGGAACAGGTTCGAGATGATCTGGAGCAACAGCATCGTGGTCGACTCCTTAGTATGCGGTATTTCAATCTGATCGATGATACCAATGATCCTAAAATCACCGACATCACCGGGATCGAGCGTCCCGCCCCCTCCTTCGATCAAATCTGGGATCACCTGGCTCAATCTCCGGGAAAAATGGCGCTCATCAAAACGCTCAAAAAACCAAAACTCATTCTCACCCCCATCGGGATGTCTTTGAGGAAAATGGCGGAAAAGGTGGAAGCTAAAAATGGCCGGCTTAAAAAAAACGGCGTAGAGATCCAGCAACAACCCGCCGAATGTCATTGGGGGTGGTGGCAGTTTAAAAATTACCGAGATGGGCTTTCTTACGATGAAACGAACGATTTGGTTTATTTCCCCCAACGGTTTAAAATTCAAAATCAGGGCGGCGAAACCAAAAGGGAACTGCTGTCGACACCCTCACCTTGGCCGGGTTGGGAGGTGGTGGTGATGGAAGGAGAGCAGGGTGGTCAGATCGATGACGGTACAACCGGGGATCAAGCCCTTGCAAAATCTATGTCAACCGACTATGCCCGTCTTACCCCCGAAGAAGACATCATGTTGCATGCCGAAGGAGTGGTCGCTCCATTTGAAACCGGTAAAGACGCTCAGCCTTTCCATAATGAGGGAAAGGTACAATGGACGTTAGGGGCTTCCTGCAAAGGGAAAGTGCTTCATTGGCGTTGGAATGATACTCAAATGATGTTGGAGTTAACAAGCGACGATCCCGGTAGTCTGATTAGTGGCATCACTACTCGTCGAGCGATTCGGATTTTTTAGTTTATTTTTTGAATGTATATGTCCCCCTCCCCCATTGAAATCCAGCTCGACCTCGCCTTGCGGCAAAGTCCCGCCTACCGCGACGATAAGCGTGTGCGCGAGGCGGTGGATGAGGTTTTTCCGAGTTTGGTGAAACTAGGAGAAGCCGGGGAAAGCCAACCGCTCCTTGATGTCCTCCATCACCTTCAACGTCGCCTGGAAAAGCTATATGGGGAAATTTCTCCCGAAAAAAACAGCGTCCCGCGTCAATTCAAAGCGCAATTTAACCAGCGGCTCCAAGAGCTTGCCGCCTTTAATTTCATCGATGCCAACGACGACCGCATCAAAGGATTGGGCAAAGATTTCCAGGGTAAGGAGCGATGGTATAAAGTTCCCTCCTGGAAACAAATTCGTGCCGCATTTACTCCGGAAAAGCTGCAACGTATCGCCCAACTGGAAGACCCCATTCTGCTGCTTGTACCGGAAGGCATGCCCCTGGCCGATTTTATAGAGAAAATGACTCTTCCCATGAATACCCCTAAAAAGGAAAGCTTAATCGTTCGTATTGGAGATAGAGTTAAGGTGGATATGGACGCGAAGGGCACGTGTATTGCCGGGGCGACACGGTACGATCCGGATCCCCTAAAACACGGCGGCACCACTAAAATAGATCGATTAAACGCACCCGGTGCATCGGGATGGCAGGTGTTGGTAGTCGACGGGAGAAAGTCGTCGCCTCAATGGACGTGTGAAAAGAGTGCGGATGATTTATTGAAAGAGTTTCGTAGTCAAGGCTTCGGTGGGATGTCGCTTGAAGCCAATTTTATCCTTCAAATGCACGGCAAACTCCTGGATGAACGGTTTAACCCAGGAGGCGTCGCATGGCTCCTGGAAAGCTATGTGACAAATTTCACATCCAGTCCTCCCGATAATGATACGCCTTCGCGGGGCGGTGTCGTGTGCGCGGCCCATACGGCGGTTGGGCTCTATGTGTCTGTAAAAGATCCGTCTGAGCAGTCTTTTTATGGCGCCCGTCGCTCGGTTCGAGTGCTGTAGATTATTTTTTAAGATATTAACGATGTCCCCCTCCCCCATTGAAACCCACCTCCACCAGGTATTGCGGAAAAGTCCCGCCTACCGCGACGATGAGCGTGTGAGAGAGGCGGTGGATGCGGTGTTTCCCCACTTGGTGGCGCTAGGAGAAGCACAGAAAGAAAACGAACTCCTTGAAGCCTTCCAGTTGCTTCGAGCACGGTTGGAAAAAATTTGCCCACCTCGTCACGCCGAATTCACTCCCGAGGAGCTCGAGCTCGTCCATCAATTCGAGAGCCAATTTAAAGAAAGACTCCACGAATTGGATCACTTTGGCATTATCGACCCGGCTCACCCTCAAATCAAAGGAATGGTGCAAGGTCCGGATGAACCGGAACGATGGTATCCCGCCCCCTCATGGGAACAGATCCGGACCGCTCTCACCCCTGAAAAACTGGCACTCATTCAAAAGCTCGAGAACCCTCTTTTTTTACTCGTTCCTTTTGCCCTTTCTCTTCAGGACTACCACGATAACATGTGGAAATCCAAAGGTTCTTTTGCTCGAACCCTCCTTTCGAGTACCAATCATTTTAAGTGGGACATCGACTCAAAAGGCCTATTGGTCTACGATGTTCGTCAATACGATCGAACCACCCACGGAGGGAAAATAAAAAGGGCGGGCTTACAAGAGCCCGGTGCGCTGGGATGGCAGGTGGTGGTGGTGGTGGTGGATGGAGGAGAGAGGGTTCCTGCTCACACGCTTGAAAAAAACCCGGATACCTTGCTTCGCGAGTTTCATGAACAAGGGTTCGGGGGGTTGTCTATCGAATCTTATTCTGCCTTGCAAATGCACGGGAAGATGCGTCAAAAATTCTATGACAAAGAGAAGGATGATCTGCTCTCTTATTATGGATTTCTTCTGGAAAGCTACTTAACAACTCATGATTGGGCTGTTTTTGACTTTGAAAAAAAGAAGCTAGCCCCTCGAGGGGTCGTGATCAGCGGGAGTGGTTTGCACAACAGTATATCTCTGCGACTCGATAATCCCGATAGTTCAGGAAAAAATATGGGCACGAGTGGTGCCCGTCGTTCGGTTCATATTCTCTAATATGTAAACTTTAATTTAAAAGATGCCATTCGACACTATTAAAGAACAACTTGATAAGGTGTTGCGTCAAAGTCCCGCCTACAGCGGTGATGAGCGCGTGCGCAAGGAAGTGGATGCGATTTTCCCTCATTTGATCGAACTGGGGGAAGGTGGAAATCAAGACGAACTCCTGAATGTGTTTCGGCGGCTGCAAAAGCGCTTGATGGAAATTTATGCCCCCTCCGCTGAACGCGCGAGTGAACTCACCCCTGAGAACAAAGCATTTGTGGAGGATTTGGTGGATCGTCACTATGGGGAAGCGGTTTCGACAATCTCAACGGTGATGTGGAAAACAGGAGATCCGGCTATTCCCGCAAAAACGGCATTGAGGAACGCTATTATGAATCAGCTGACCAATGAGCAGGTCGTGGAGTTGCAAAAATTGAAGGATCCGGCTGTACTGATGATGCCTGAGGCCAGCCCCTCCCTTTGGGCAAAATGGATGGACCATCCTGAATGTCAGAAAAACTATGGCGGGGAACCTCAAAAAAATGCTGACGTCTCTATCCTATTTTTTAATGCTCTACGACAAATTGCAATCGAATCTGGGGTCACGGAGGATGATCGGATCACCGGCTATCACTTTGTCATTACGGAGGGAGCAAGAATTTTCGAAGCCTCTCCGGAGGATTTTGATGCTGGATGGAATCAATCGAAAGAAATGAAGGTACAAGATCGCATCGAGGCCTTTCTGGCGTATTATGACCTTAAAAAGATACAAAGCTTGAATGCTCCCGCCTATATGGTGTTGATGATTCAGTCCTTGCGAAAAGGACAACCCATCGACCCTCTTAATAGCTCCACGTTACTGCCAGGAGAACCACTTTCGGCCCATATGACGAACCATAAGGTGCTTCAAGGCTTTTGGTC
>CAYTES010000060.1:0-1445 GCA_964436935.1 uncultured Candidatus Peribacteria bacterium
GGTGCCAGTTTGATCTTTCAGGGTTGTGGCCGCCAGGGCCATGGACGAAAAACTCTGAAGCAAAATTCCGGTCAGCACCACTCCGGTCATGAGGCGTCTTTTTCGGTTCATGGGGATAAGCTTTATTTTTGTTTTTAAATCTAAAAATTATACCAGAAAACACCTCAATGATCAAACCCGATTTGCCGAAGAATTCTCTCGCTCTATTTTAAACCCATGCGATTGTGGTAAAATCCAACCAATAGCTTCTAAATTTTCCCCTCATTATGGAAGAATTCATGGGTCTCATCACCTTCATCCTGTTCGCGCTCGGTTTTGTGGTGCTCATTTCGATCCGACAGATCAACGAATATCAACGAGGGGTGAAGTTCACGTTGGGTAAGTTCAGTAAGGTGATGGAACCGGGATGGCGCTTGGTGATCCCTATTTTCCAATCCATGGTGAAGGTGGACATGCGTATGAAAGCCGTGGATGTTCCTAGTCAGGAGGCCATCACCAAAGACAACGTGTCCGTGAGCATCAATGCGGTAATCTACTACAAAGTAGGGGATGCTTCAAAAGCGATTTTGGAGGTTGAAAATTTCTATTACGCCGTCAGTCAATTGGCCCAAACCACCATGCGCAATGCGGTGGGTAGCGTGACATTGGATCATTTGTTGCAGAATCGAGAAGAAATTTCTGCCGGTATCCGGGTGGTGATTGATGAAGCCAGTGATCCCTGGGGAATCAAAGTCAATAACGTGGAACTCAAGGACGTGGTCTTGCCCGAAGGCATGAAGCGCACGATGGGTAAGGAAGCCGAAGCAGAGCGAGAAAAACGGGCCGTGATCATCAATTCTCAAGGAGAATTGGAGGCCTCTGAAAATCTCGCGGCCGCGGCCAAAATGTTATCCGGAGCTCCCGGTGCACTCCATTTGCGAACATTGCACGCCATCAACGATATTTCGTCCGATGAATCCAATACCACGGTCTGGATGGTGCCAATTGAGGCGTTGAAAGCATTGGAAGCTATTGCGGGTAGCAAGAAATAAGTTACCTATAAGCTTCCCATATGTCTCGTCTTTTTGGAATCATCGCCCATCCGGTAGCGCATTCGCTCTCTCCGGTGATGCACAACGCCGCGTTCCAGGCCTTGGGAATGGATGCTCGGTTTGAAGCATTTGATGTGCCTCCGGAGCAGTTGGGCTCCTTTCTTCAGCAGCGTACCGAGGTCGAGGGATTTTCCGTTTCTTTGCCGCATAAAGAGAAGGTGGCGGCGTGTTTGGATGGCGTGGATCTCATTGCGCAACAGATTGGGGCGGTGAATACCATTTATCATAAAGAGGGAAAACGGTGGGGCACCAACACCGATGCGCCCGGATTTTTAGCGGCGCTCCAAGAAGTGGCTCCGGATTTGTCGGGAAAGCGGGTGGTGGTTTTGGGCGCGGGAGGAACGGCTCGGGCCG
>CAYTES010000060.1:1455-8217 GCA_964436935.1 uncultured Candidatus Peribacteria bacterium
CTATGCCTTAAAGCCGCTCGTGGCCTTCATCACGATCATCAATCGCACCGTGCCCCATGGAGTGGCTTTAGCTAAAGAGTTTGGCTGTCGTTATGGTGGAAAAATCGAAGATCTTTTGACCGAAACTCCGGATATTTTAATCAACGCCACATCGGTGGGATTGGAAGAAAATGAAGATTTCTTATTGGTTCCGAATGGCTTTATCAAGCCGGAAGTGGTGATTTTTGACCTCGTGTACCGTCATGAGGGGGCCACTAAATTTTTGGCCCAGGCGCAACAAGCGGGGGCTAAAATAATCGATGGTCGACGCATGTTGCTTCATCAGGGGATGATGCAGTTTGAGCTGTGGACGGGTCAAAAAGCCCCGAAGGAGGTCATGGAGAAAGCGATATTTTAGGTGGTAATATAAATCATTTGAAATCGCATAAATATATGTTAAGCTATATAGGAATCTATACGATATAAAGTATATTTATGCTTAAAATAATCACCACAACACAATTGCAACAAAAAATTGGAGAGCTTTCACGTTGTATCAAAAAAATAACCTATATTGTGACCAATCGAGGAATTGGAAAAATGGTATTGCTACCTTATTTTGATGGATGTGATGAGAATATCAGTAATTATATGGAAGATTATGAAATGATTCAAAATCAAGCTAAGCTTAAAAAAGAATTTAAGAAATCTTTGGATTCGGGAAAAAGCTCATTAGTGATTTAGGCCCCTAGGAAATGGTTCGATTTACGTTCACAAAAGACGCTGAAAAATCTTTTCTTAAACTTCCTGGAGATTCTCAGGAAAGAATTTTGCAAAAATTAAAAGATTTAAAAAACCATGCGGATATTTTTTCGGTTTTAACGCGACTCGTTCATTTGGAACCGGCAACGCATCGATTAAGAGTTGGCTACTATCGATTGATCTTAAAATTGGAAACTTCGGAAAATCATGAAATAGAGTTTTTAGTGCTCAAAGTGGGGCATCGCAAAGATATTTATCGCTAGGAAAAGCTCCTAGGTGTAGGCATTATGCTTCGATCGGTCAGTTCACCGTTGCTCGGGAGCGGTTTCTTTCTGGAGAAAATAATCTTATAATGATAACTCTATAATTAAATATTGATAATATGTCAAATATGCGATATGGTAACTAACTAGATTATAACCCCATCTCATGGGAAACACCCCACTCTCGTCTCCGGGATCAGAAAATTCCGAAGCGGCACAAGAACAGATCACGGTTGAGCAAATGAAAAACCCCTTCTTTTGGTTGGAGTACAATGCAAGAAATGCCGATCGAGTCCAATCCAAAGGTGGTCCAGGGGAGCGGGTGAGAACGGTGGGAATGATGGTTCTTTTTCAACCCAAATCAATGGTCATTCGTTTGAATACGCCCTTTTTATCAGTGCCGGACTCGAAAGGCTCACGCTCATTCTTGATTTAAGAATCGACGGGAAGCGCGCCATTTATGGTTATGGAGATCTGAATTCGCGGAAGTGCTATCACGCAGAATTGAAACTGCCCGAGCCTCAACTCAGGGCCATTTTACTCCCCGAGCAACCCGTGGAAAAGCATTTACATCCCGGATTCGAGCTCAATCTTGCCCAGCTGGAGGTACTCACGGATTCAAGTCGTTGCCTTGCGGTACGTTTTAAGCACGGGGATCTCGATCTGCCACGCGGAAGTCGACTGGAATATGCTTCGCCAAAGACCGATATTGGAAAAGTGCGGGATGCCTGCTTGAGGCAGGGGGTCAAGTTGGTCCTTACCGGGTGGGAAACCTGGGGGGTGAAGGGGGTGATTGTCCGGTCCGAGGTATCAGAGGCCGAGGCTAAAAAAATGACTCCATCCAATCAATTTAGACAAGTGGAACATTCCGGAACGTATGGCCCAGATCTGTCCAATGTTCCGCATTTTCAGCCCCGTTCTTTCGGAGTGGTGACGGCCGAAATTTCAGGAGGGCCTTTTTTTCAAGGATACGAAGCGGCCGAAGTCTATCTTCAAAAACAGTATGAGGTGGGGTTTAGGGGGCGGGTGATGATTCAGGCGGTTTTCCCTATAAAAGGAGGGGGAGCCCAAATGCCATTTGTCGCCGAAATTCAGATCACGGACAAAGGCCTCGAAATCAATCGAGATGAGGTGCTATTGAGCCGTCACTCCATAGGTCAACGAGCCCGCAAAATGGAATAGCCCCTTCTATTGGTCCACTTTATTCAAAAAGGTGGCGCCTTCATCCTCTTTTTTGGCTTGAATATGTTGTTCTGCGTCCAATTGTTGCTGTTGTTCTTCGGCTTCCGAAAGCCAGCTTTGATCGGCTCCGTATTTGATCGTACTGCTTAAAAAGTCCGTACCATACAATTTATAGACTCCTCCATAAACCCAGCCGAGTAATCCATTGAACAGCCCTATACACAGCCAAATGAGTGGTAGGGCGACAAATAAAAGAAACGTAGGATTGTCCGGTCCGATGCTATAAAAGATAAAATTGAGTCCACTGCTGATCACCACCGCAAAGGCGGTACTGTACACCCCGAGCAGTGCATAACGATAGTTGGCAATGATTTCCAAGATGAGTGCGCTGGAAAAAGAGCTCACAATCACTTGAAGCGCGGCCACAGAGGCGATCATTTTGATATTCATTCCTGCCACGATCACATAAATCGGCACCACCAGTATAAAAATCACAATATTGGCAATGAAAATCTGCGTGAGGCTCGTGCTCAGGCGTTTGTATTTTTCGCGGTCACTGAGTCCCATGAATAGCGGCCCCAAGAGATTCGTGGTGGTGGATCCCAGAAAGATCATGGCCAAAAAGACAAACACAAAGAGGGGATGAACCGTCCCGTCTCCGTTTTCAGTTTGCAAGGCGGACTGAAGGATGCCGGAAGCCAGTAAGGAAATGATCAATATCAGTCCGGTTCCAATGATACCTCCTCCTAATCCGGAAAGCGCACGCAAAAGAATGTTAAGCCCATTCACAGGAGGGGGGCCAAAGGTGGATTCCTCGGTGGCCGGTGTGCTGGTTGAAGGCGTGAGTTCAGGAGTGAGTTCGTCCATGGGGAGAGGAATAAACCGTGGGAATCAGGAGGAGGAGCCCAATCACAATCCCCATATCGGCAAGGTTGAATACGGGCCAGGGGCCGATGTCGATGAAGTCGCGGACAATCCCGAACCTCCAACGATCAATGGTATTGCCCAACGCGCCACCCAAAATCAAAACCACGGCTATTTTAACAGAAGCTCGGCGCAAATCCAATTCGAGGACCGAGTACGCCGTGAATCCTGCGATCATCAACAGGCTAAACACAAGGAGCCAAGGGCCTCCTAGCGGCAGACTAAAGGCAATGCCCGGATTTTCGGCATAGGTCAACGCAAGCCAGGAAAAGGGTTGCCAGGGAGAGGTGGACAAGATGGAGGCGGCCCAAATTTTGCTTCCTTGGTCCGCCACTAAAAAGAGCGCTGTAAAAAGGAGAATGAGAATGCCATTTTTCACGGAAAGACGCGACATGGACACATTTTAGCAGATCGCTCCCGGTTTGGGGATTTATTTGCGTTCATTTACCATTTCAGATTTCCGGATCTTCCTTTAATATAAAACCCTGAGGCGATGTTAGGTTCATATGCGGACTCGTCGCGCCTAGCTAATTATTTCGTCACATCGCCTATGCGGCCCTCACTTCCCCGAAAAAAAAGAATCAGCTTTTTCAGCAGCCTTCGTGCCAATCCCAATCATCCCATTGATCCTATTCTTCTGGCTGCGGTGCTCATTCTACTCCTTTTCGGGCTCATCATGATCACCAGCATCGGGGTTCCCAAGTCGATTCGTTTGTCCGCGCCCGATATCCTGTATCCCAATTGTCAAAGTGAGGAAGTCGACTGTTACCTCATTCTTAAAAATCATGCCACTCGGATTGCCATTGGTTTGATGTTTTTTGCGGCCGTGATTCGGATCCATTACTCCTTTTGGAAGCGGGTTTCCCTTCCTTTTTTTGCGTTCGCGTTCGGGCTACTTTTGATGGTGCTTTTTTTTGGGGCGACACACAATACGTTCGCCCGCAGCTGGATCAGTTTGCCCAATTTTCCGATTCTTCAGTCGGTTCAACCGAGTGAAATCGCCAAATTGGCCATGATCTTTTATTTCGCCAACTGGCTGGATAAGAAAAATAAGGATGGCCAAATCGCCACCTTTGATGGAGGTTTTTTGGCGTTTGTGGTGGTGTCGGGCTTGATCATTTTTCCGATCATTCTTCAACCCGATTTGGGTTCGACGCTGGTGATCGCCATCATTGCCGCCGGTATGTATTTTGTGGCCGGTGCCAACTGGAAACACATTGCACTCGGCATCACGATCGCCTTAGTGTCTTCCTTGCTCATGATATCCACGGTGGATCGCGTCCATGATCGGTTCGCCACCCTTTTTACTCCGACCGAAGATTGCGCGGAAGACACTTGTTGGCAGTCCCTTCAGGCCAAGATTGCCGTTGGAAGCGGAGGATTTTGGGGCAAAGGCCTCACGCAGGGGATTCAAAAATCCTACTGGCTTCCGCAAGCTTCCGATGACTTTATTTTTGCGGCATCAGCGGAAGAAGTGGGATTCATTCGCATTGTGATGGTGGTGGGCGCGTACCTGGTGATCTTGTACCGTGGTTTTCAGATCGCCAATAACTCACCCAATGAATTTGCCCGGCTCACGGCCACGGGCGTCACCTTGTGGATCACCGGCGAAGCGTTTGTGAATATCGCCGTGAATACCGCTTTATTTCCCGTCACCGGTATTACTCTGCCCTTTGTAAGTTACGGGGGCTCCTCGCTGGTCATGTGTCTCATTGGCTCCGCGGTTCTTTTAAATATTTCTCAATACACCACCACTCGTGCGAATACTCCTCAGTGGAGGCGGGACAGCCGGCCACGTCTTGCCCCATATCGCCGTCGTTGAACGGCTCAAATCGCTTGATCCTTCCCTCAAGATCCTTTATCTGGGTTCTGCCAAAGGCCCCGAGCGCTGCCTCGTGACTTCCTGGGGATGGAACTACCGCTCCGTTCTGGTGGGAAAGTTGCGTCGCTACTGGGATTGGAACAATGTGCTCGATCCTTTTAAGGTGGCGGCCGGGATTTTCAAGGCGATATGGCTCGTGGGGCGGTTTCGCCCGGACGTGCATTTCAGCAAAGGAGGCTATGCTTCGCTGCCGGTGATTGTGGCGGGATGGGTGTGGCGTGTGCCCTTGGTGATTCATGATTCGGACGCCAAGCCGGGATTGACCACACGGCTCGCCGCTCGTTTTGCACGAAAAATTTGTTTGGGATTTGCGGAGGCGAAAGAGTCGTTTTCCGCGCAAAAAGTTGTGGTGACCGGAACGCCGGTTCGAGGTGAGATTTTAAAAGGAAATCAAGAGAAAGGCCGAAAAATAACGGGTTTTTCAGGGAAAAAGCCGGTGCTTTTGGTGATGGGAGGAAGCTTGGGCTCCCAATTTCTCAATCAGGTGCTCGCGGAAAGCTTGGACCGCTTGCTTCCGATAACGGATGTGATTCACCTCACCGGGAAAGGAAAAACAAGTGGCCGTCGCACCAAGCCGAGAAAAGGGGTTGCGATTTTTGAGTATGTGAATGAAGAGTTGCCCCACCTTTACGCGTTGGCCGATCTGGTGGTGGCCCGTGCCGGAGCCAACAGTATGGCCGAACTTCAGGCCCTGGGAAAGCCGTGCCTATGGGTTCCACTGGGTCCGCCGGTCAGTCACAGCGATCAATTGGCAAATGCCGAAGTGATGGCCATGAAAGGAGCCGGCGTGTGTATTCGGGACGAAGCGTTGAGCGCGGAGCGACTGGTGAATACGGTGAAAGACCTGTTGAGTCATCCTCAAAGTACAAAAGAAATGGGAAAAAAGGCACGGCATTGTTTTAGAGAGAATGCGGCTCAAACCATTGCGGAGCTGCTCATGGCGTGCTCAACACCGGGCCGTAAATCTGGGTGGAAACAGAAACGGAAGTGACAGAGGCGGTAACTGGCTCTGCACAACGCAACGCCCCTTGGGCGATCTGATTTTCGTAGCCGGTCTCGGCACAGGTGGGCCGAAAGGTATTCGTGGATCCGCCCAGATAGATCCATCCCGTTGGAGTCATGGCGAAATCCCAATAGTTTCCCGTAGGATCATGAATGCCAAAGGGAGAAACACAGTCTTCAAAAGTACCCGTTGGGGCAAGGCCTCCGTACCCGCCCTCGGAGTCATTACACATCCCGGGAGTATAGGAATTTCCATAGGGATAGCTCCATCCTTGGACTCCTTCACAGCCTAATTGCAATTGATCCAGCGTTGCAACAAGTAAACCACGGGTGGCACAATCGTTTTGAGCTTGGGTTAGACTTGAAGTGACGAACGGAATTTCATGCGGAACGGAAACGATATTGCCCAGGCCATCTTGGCTGGCTTCGTAGCGAAAAAGGCAGCCTTCCGGCGTCCACGCCATCTCCACCGATGAAAGATCGCATCCGTCACAGTCCCGATCCAATCCGTCGACCGTAAATCCCTCTTCGGCACCGGGATAGGTGGAGGCATCGGCATCATCGCAGTCGCCTTCAGTTTCATTGGTTCCATCTCCATCATCATCGTGGGCGGAGGTGCCTTCATCGATCGTGGTATTGCAATTGTTGTCGAGGCCATCGCCTTCCGGAATGCCGTCACCGTTCGTATCTATCCCCTCGGCGGCCCCGGGATGAATGGCGGCGTTGAGGTCATTGCAATCCTCACAGGCCATGAATCCGTCGCCGTCG
>CAYTES010000061.1:0-7789 GCA_964436935.1 uncultured Candidatus Peribacteria bacterium
AAATCAAAAGCCTCATGAGTCAAAAATTTGAGATTTTAAAGGCGGCTTAGTATACATGGCCCGTTTTCCTTCGGCAATTTAACTTCGAATAAGCCCCATCGGGTGGGAAAGCATATTGGGTATGTCCCAAGAAAGAATTAAAATCCCCCCCATACACCGGATGATTTATCCGATTTTTATAGTCCAAACTTTCCTTTTGAACTCCTTTTTGAGGATCATAATAGTAAAAATCTTTTTGCCTCCAGCCATGATCCAAAATTTTCCCTCTTTGCTGTTGATAATCATCCCCTTCTAATACCATTTTGATCATGCCGGTTTGGCCGTCGACATCTATTAAAATGGGTTTCACTTCTCCATCCGCCACCCCCATCGCCAAACCTTGGACCACAGCGATTTGGATACGACTGGGATCAAAGGTGCTGTGGGAATGAACAAAAAAGGAGCGTTCTGCAGAGCCCCAGACCTGCTTTCTGGGAGCGCGCGGATCTCCGCTTGTACGAATCACTGTTGGTCCATAGTCCAATGCGTCGTAATCCTCAATATCCCCTTTTGAGGCCGCCATCCACTGAATCAAAACTCCTTTGGGTTCATCGGCCACAACGGCATCGTACGCTTTCAACATTCCTAGCGTGCTATAAAAACGGTTCGAGGGAGTAAAAAGAAGTGCCTCACTTCGATTTTTGCCGGGTGGTTCACGGTACGCCGAGGATCGGACTAAAAAAGGCTGCCCCTGATGGCCTTGGGTAAACTGATGAAATGCATAACGAAGTTGGACAGGTACTATTTTTTCTTTTGGAACTCCAAATCCATTCGGGACCTGATAATGAGCTTCTTGCAAAGCCAATTCAGCCCTCATCTGTACGAGTTGCGCGACTCCCAAAACTTTAGTGCCATAGTGTTCTTCAATCCATTCAGGAGGATCCGATTGAAACGATTCCAAAGACCGGATGTTGGGGGTTTCACTCATGAAAATCACCTTATCTTATGTAAGGCTCAACTATAGCATTAAATCTTACCTCATCAACTCACCATTCCCTCGTCCCATAACGGAATCACATCGATCGCCGGCTCCTCATAGGGATGCACGGCCCTCACCGCCTCGAGTACTCCCTTGAGGGCTTTCTTCTCGCACACCGTCTCGATCCGTTCTTCCTCCACCTCCTCAAACTTTCCCGGCTCACCAATGGTCGGATGGCTCCCTTTCAGCCCTCGAAATCGCCCCACTCCCCGAACCGAAAAAGAACATGAATCATAATTTCCGATATGCCCGGCCCCTGCCCCGGCCAATGCCGTACGAATAGCATCGGCGTGCGAGACATCGACATACACTACAATTTTGAAGTATCTGATTTTCATACCATTTGTTTCATTTCTCTCCCATTTTCGCTCATCCGCCGCTTTTAGCAACCCCGGGTTGCGCTACACTCTCTACTCGCCAAGGAGTTCTATTGACATATTTTCTATTTTAATTTATTAATCACCCCTTGTTTCCTTAGTATTCCGCCATGCGTTCTCCTTCTTCAAAAACTCACGCTTCCCGCCATTTGGATCGCGTTCTGGGAGGCATTGCATTGGTGGCGGTTGCCGGCCTGGGCGCTTATAAACTCCACACCCCCCATCCGGTAGATAACCTTCCTCAGCCCGATTTATCCTCCCTCCTGTACCGTGCTGGAGACCTTCAATGTCCCCATCCGGGAGACTTGGAAGCCGTGTGCCAAACCCGTGACCGATTCGACCTATGGATGTGTGAAAAACCCCTTGCCCCGCAACTGATTTTCGAAGGGCATGATGAGCGACACGATCTCGATTGTGACGGCGTACCCGATACCACCGACAACTGCGAGGAAACCTTCAACCCGTCTCAATCGGATTCCAATGGAGATGGGAAGGGCGACGCCTGTGATTGGGATCAAGATGGAGCTCCGAATTCTCCCTACGACAAGGATGCCAACCCCTCCTATCATGTTCCCAAAAGCATCCCTTCTCAACGATGGGTTTCAGATTATCCCCAACACGGTCGGTTTGGCGATGACTTTCCCCCATCCAGCTTTGAATGGCAAAATAAAGGCCGTTACGTTCCGGATTATGATTTTTTCACGGGCGGATTTTATTATGAGAGGTACGACGACTGCCCCACTTTCTACGATCCGAATCCTGTGAAGTATGACTTCAACTGCAATGGGGTTACCGATGGAGAAGAAGATAAGGATAACGATGGAACGGACAATGATCACGATAATTGTCGTGAAATTCCCAACCCTGACCAAAAAGATGCAGATGGGGATGGATGGGGCAACGCCTGCGACGAGTATTTCAATCCGGACCGAGACAAAGATGGATGGGAGGATACTGAAGATGTGCGTCCCGACGATCCTCAAGAACCCCAACGAAGCCGTGAGCGTTTTGAAGCAATGATCCGTGAAATTTATGGTGATGCCTCGATCTACTTTTCGCCTTACTCAAGGCATGTGGAAGCTGAAATTCGACATTACGGGATTTTCCTCGAAGAAAACTCCGTCCCTTTCCGCAAGGTAACCATTGATTGTGGAAGGTTGGACCAACTGGTGAATACGCAGCCTTTCATGTCCGCCTGCATGATTCTCCTGCACAACCCCACCTCCTACTCCAACGGAGACCCCGACTGCCCAAAAACTCAATTTTTTACCCGAGGATATTTCCCGTCTTCGGAGCAACTGCGACGTCTGAAATATTGTACGGCGCAATAACTATATCCTTTTTAAATTTCTCCTATTATGCGTCCCCATCTTGACTCCTCCGGATTTCAATCGACTCACCGGGTTCGACGCCTTCCTGCGCTCGCCCTGGCGGCTTTGGCCGGCCTGGACGGCGCTGCCTCGCTCATCGGGTGTAAAATGAATACCGATCAAGATCGAGACGGAATTTATGATACGATCGATAACTGCCCCCAGGATTACAATCCCAAACAAAGTGACTCGAATCAAGATGGACGAGGGGACGAGTGCGATCCTATGACTCGCACCCTATATCGCCAGGAGCCTGAGGGTCTGGAAATTTGCCCTCGTCGAGCCGACTTTGATTTTTCGAATGCGATTCGAGACATTCAGTACCGTTTCGACCTCTGGCGATGCGAAAATCCGACACCGCCATGGGCAGAGGCGTATGAAGATGGGGACTGTGATGGGGTTCCCACTTCAAGCGATGTTTGTCCCGAAATGTACGATCCGGAGCAAGTCGATACCAATGGAGATGGCTTGGGCGATGTATGTGACCCCGATGGAGATGGGATAGTGAGTGATCCGGAATCAGCTGAATACAAAGTGCCGCTCATTCACCCGGTTCAAAAACCCTGGAGCGAGCGGAGCCGAGTAAATCCGCTCACCCTTTATCCGGATTTACGGGGAAAGTATTATGGCTCTGTCGAATACCGAGCGTGGTATAACCCTCGTTATGTATCCGTTCCCTGGATCAACCAAAACTTTAATGCCAGCTATTTTTCCCCGGGAGATTATTTGAGAGAAAACCGATATGATCATTGCCCGAATTTGTATGACCCGCAGCAGTATTTTTACACTCATGATAAAACTCCGGGCCTTGATAAAAGTAATCCCAGACAGTGGGTCGAATGGCCTTCGTCTAAACCCTATTTGGATTTGGACTGCAATGGCATTGCCTATCGATTCGAAGACGCCGACAAAGACCGCATTTTGAATGGAAAAGACAACTGCGTGGATGTAGCCAATGAACATCAACTCGATTTTGATCGGGATGGCATGGGCGATGCCTGTGATAAGGATAAAGATAATGATGGTTATTTTGATGCCGCGGATTGGGTTCCTGCCTGGTACGTCAAGGATTATCGGCCTTATAATAGAGGAGAACTGGAACAAACGCTGACGCATTTAAGCGAGCTTTTGGCAGCTCGCTATCCCCAGATTAGACCGCATCTCCCAGGTGAAGGGCACACCTGGTTTTCTGTGAACTTCTCCGAGGACATGAGCATGCCCTTTGAGTCGATGACGATCGACTGTAAAGGAGCCGAAAAGCGGTTAGGCATGGCTGACCCAAGCACTCACTGCACCGCTACATTATCGACAAAGGTCACCGAAAATGGAAATATGTTTTGTCCTCCGAATTGGCCGGTGAATTACGGTCATTTCCTCACGATCGAAGAACTCCAAACGGTTCCGATTTGCGTGGGAAAAGCGGTGGTTGTCCACCCAGAACCCGACAATCCGGATGGGGAGGGGCCCCGCGTTGTACGCGTCTATCAGGATCGGCTGAGGTATGAATTGAATCAAATACTAATAGAACTGGATTCCTTGAAGCAAGAATTGCGCTCCCAGAGACCTTAATGACTGGAGCCGAGAATGGGATTTGAACCCACGACCTACGCGTTACGAATGCGTCGCTCTACCCCTGAGCTATCTCGGCATGCGGAAGGGGGAACCCCCTACATGGTTTTCGATGAAATACTCTTCGCTTAACTTCGTCCCGCCTGAGGCGGGTTACACCGTGGAGATCAAATATTTCATCTCATTATTTAAAAAAAAACAATTTTATATTCCAAAGGACAACCAAATACTGTGGCACTATTTTAGAGTGTGATGAAAGACTTTTCAATAGCACAATCATCCTCCATACACTTCGTCATGCGTTCCTATGTCAAAAAAAATGACGATCTCATCTTCACAACGAAAAATAGCCCTCAAATCGTAACCTATCACGATAGCCCTATATCCTTTTAATTTCCCTTTAAGGTTATGATTTTTGAGAGATGGGTCTAATGGATTTCTTTCAAAAAGTTTTAGTTTTTCATGAATCACTGATTTTAATTTCTCACTATTTTTTACGAGTTTTTTATAAGATTTTCTAAAATGAGGAGTAAAAACAACTTTTATCATTCCTCTAAAGTTTTAAGAGCACCTGCCATAGCGGTTTCCATTTTTAAATGACCTGATTTATAAAGCTTTTCCCCAGCCTGAATTGAGGCATAAATTCGGCTCTCTTCCTGCTGAGTAAAGCCATTTTCTGTAAGTGCCAAATGTTCTTCTTGTTCACTGAATTGGATTAAACTCATCTTGATATAGCTTGTCACGTTAAGACCTTTTGAAAGGGCAATACGTTTCAGTTTTTCTTTTAACGATGGATCCACTTTGATTTGAATCAATGACGAAGAAGACATTCTATTATAATTTTAATTATATTCTTTTTATATTCTATCAATATTCTATTAGAATATCAATAATTCCGCACGAGCCCCGTCACCACACCCTGAATTTCAAGCGTTTGCTCCGGATAAATATTTTCATATTCTGGATTTTCAGCCTTTAAATAAACGTTTTTCCCCTCTTCAACGTACCGCTTTACGGTATTTTCTCCATCCACCAATGCCACCACTACATCCCCACTGCGTGGAACTTGATCCGGTGCCACAATCACCATATCGCCTTCATGAATTCCCGCATTGATCATGCTATTGCCGGTCACTCGCAATAAAAAAGAGCCTTTCGTAGCTTTCATAAAACCTTTCCCCACCTCGAAAACACCTAAAATATTTTCTTCCGCCATCACAGGACCTCCAGCGGGAATGGTTCCCAAAAGAGGAATTTTAATGAGCTCGGCCGCGGCTTCGAATTGTTGTTTAATCGAAGTAAGCTGCTTGATTCCACGCGGAGTATCCGCCTTCTCAATATAACCTTTTTCCTCAAGGGCTTTTAAATGCTTCAGAATACTATTATCGGAACTCACTCCAAAATACTCCCGCATCTCACGAAGCGTTGGAGAGGCTCCATTCTCCCACTGATACTGCTCAATAAAGGTGAGTAACTTTTGCTGTTTTTCGGTTAAACTTTCCATAGAAATGAACAGGTAAATTATTGAAATAAGCGGACTTTGCCCCGACGAGATTGCGTCAGTTGACGACGATGTCTCTCCGCATACTGATGCCTCAAAACGGAACGACGATAGTAATTATTATAGGAGCGCCAGGTCAAATACCCGGCGATAAAAGTCATCCAATACATCAAGAAAAAAATTTTCATAAAAAGAAGGTGAGTAAATAATTGACCTATTTACTTTAAAATAGAATTTCATGAAGTAGTGCTGGTTCGGGCCCTTCTAAACCCACTACTTCCGAAGACAAATGCATCATAGGTGAGTAATTACTCACCGTCAAACTTCTGTTGTTGATTTTTTGAATTAATGTATTTTAAATACTACTTTATCCCTATAATCTAAATGCAACACTAAGCACTGACGTCCCTGTAGTTCAATGGATAGAACAAGGCACTCCTAACGCCTAGATGCAAGTTCGATTCTTGCCGGGGACACCAGACAGGAAATTCAGAAAAGCGGCTGAGCCGCACCGCTCAAAACCGCAAAAAAACCCAGAGAAAAACATCGGCTCGAACCATATTCTAGTTTTGGGGGAAAAAAACTTTTTAATCCTTTGATACAATAGGTTAGAAAAGTTAGTCCCTTTTCTAACCAAATAATTTACTAAATTAGACAACAAAACTATGCCAGAAAAATTTGAGGGTGAAGAAAAGCCAAGAAACTTCTCTGAAGAAGAAGTGAGAAGAGCACAAGATTTAATTAGAAAAGTTCGAGAAATAGTCGGCTGGGATTTAGGAGCATTTTGTTCAACTTCGGAAGAAGTAGAGATGGTACACAAAGCCAAGGATGCCATAAAAAATGTGGAGGATTTATTCCATGTACCAAAAACGAAATTTTGGGCGACATTTCCCGGCAAAAATATGGATGAGAGTATGCGACAAACGGATGAATATAATAAGAAGACTCTTCCTAGCGAAGCAATAGTTCTTAGCCCAATCGATCTAGCAAAACTCGGTGCAAACTTAGACGCAATAGATGAAGTTGTTGGGTGGGATATCGGTGCTAGTGATGAAACAGAAATAACGATGTTGCGTGAAGCAAGAGAATCACTCGAAGCATTAAAAAAGATTTTGTAATTTGAATGGGGGGATTTTTTAAGAAAAGTGCGTTCGAACTAATTCAAGAATACCGCACCATTAACAAAAAATACGAAGCTCAAACCCGCAGCAAGAAAGCCCACCCAAATTCATTAAGCTCTGAGGCCCAACTTCGGCGTCAACACGACAAACACTGTGGTGTCTTCCGGCAACTCTCCCCTATTTTTGACGATCAAACTTTCGCGGGGTTCGCTATGCGACCCCATTTCCTTCAAAAATGGCTCCAGCTCGGTATAATCCTCGGTTGAACCTTCAATCTTATACAGCATCGGAATCACCATTCTCGGGTCAATCTGTTCCACCACTTCATGCGCCAACTTGGGATCCAGCGCGTTTCCTCCTCCGACCGGAATCATGACCAGATCCACATCTCCCAATTTTTCAACTTCTTCTTCACTTAATTTGCGGTTCAAAGAACCCAAATGAGCAATTTTAAAGCCATCCATTTCCAAATGAAAAATGGAATGATTCGGCTCGGTTTCAAGGGCCATGACCAACACATCTTTGGCCTCATATTCACCGGGCCAATCGATGACTTTGGACACTCCGGCCACGGCATCTGCGTTCATCCCTTCCTCCTGAGTTAAGATCACAATATCCGCCTTAAGGGGTGGCGTCTTCAGTTCTCCTTTTTCCATATAAGGATCGGACACCACGATTGCCGAGGAGCCCTTAAAGGTAAAACAAGTATTTCCATGCCAGATGATTTCCATATCGCGACGCATTGTAGCATGAACTGAGTGGGGCTGCTATACTCATTCCGATTTTTTAATCCTAATTTTAATCCCATGGCTCAGATTTCCCGACTCCACGCC
>CAYTES010000062.1:0-7758 GCA_964436935.1 uncultured Candidatus Peribacteria bacterium
TCCCGCCCACCTCCGGCACGGTTTCGCTTTTAGGAGAAGCCTCCTCCGAACGCCACCATCGGGCCTCACTCGGTTATGTGCCGCAACGAGTTTCCCTGCCCAGCACTTTTTTCCCCTCCACCGTGGAAGAGATCGTGCAAACCGGTCGTATTTCCGAAAAACGCTGGTTGCGTTCCCTCTCGGACAAGGATAAGCAGTACATCGAAGAAGCCATGGAGGTCGTTAAAATAAAAGAGCTGCGCTATCGATTGATTCACGAACTTTCCGGAGGGCAACGCCAACGGGTTTTCATTGCTCGCGCTTTGGCGCGCCATCCCCGCGTGTTGATTCTGGATGAACCCACCGTCGGGGTGGACATCGCGGCCCAGAAAGAATTTTACGATTTCCTTAAAAAACTCAACCAAGAAAATGGATTGGCCATAGTGTTGGTTTCTCATGACATTGATGTCATTGCCAAACAAGTCCATAAAATTCTTTGTCTCAATGGCCGCATGGTCTGTCATACCAATACGGAAGATTTCATCGATAAAGATTTTTTAAAGGAACTCTACGGAGAGGATACCAAATTTATTGTGCACCACTAAAATCCCAACAATGCTCACGATCTTCCAATACGACTTCATGATTCGCGCCATGATCGCCGGTGTGATGGTGGCCATCCTCTGCCCTTTCATCGGCACGTTTATGGTCATGCGGCGTTATTCCAACATGGCCGATACCTTGGCGCATGTGTCCCTTTTCGGCGTTGCGATTGGACTGTTTCTTTCGATCAATCCCCTGCTCGGAGCCTTGGGAACCTCGGTGCTCGCCGGATTTCTCATCGAGCGACTGAGGCATTCGAAACGGCTTGAAGGTGACGCGATTCTCGCCCTTATTTTATCAGGAAGCCTGGCATTGGCTTTGGTGCTCATCAGTCTGGCGCATGGATTGAACGCCGATCTTTTTTCTTACTTGTTTGGAAGCATCACCACGGTCACACGGTTTGATTTGATGCTCATCGGAGGCCTCGGCATCGTCATCCTGGGCGTAGGAATTTCGTTTTACAAGGAACTTTTTTTCATCACCTTCGATGAAGAACTGGCGACCGCCGACGGTCTGCCCACCACTTTTTTGAACACACTGCTCATCGTTTTGACGGCGCTCACGGTGTCGGTGGCGATGCGCATCGTGGGAGCGCTGCTCATCAGCGCACTGATGGTGATTCCGGTGCTCACCGCCTTTCAATTCAAGTGGAGTTTTCAAAAAACCATGGCCTGCGCCGTGGGGGCTTCGCTGGTTGCCGTGGTCACGGGGCTGATCGGATCGTTTTACCTGGACATTGCCCCCGGGGGATCGATTGTGGTGGTGGCGTTGGGACTTTTTTTATTAGCGCTGGGATGGAACCGAGGGAAATAATAAAGAAAAATCTTTACCCGATTTAAGCGTATTATATTATAAGTTTTTCAATCTCTCTTGAAGCTCTTTTACGGCATCAAATGGGGCATGATTCTTATGTCCGCTCAAAAGCATCGTAGCCCAATCGAAAGCAAAAAGCATGGCCTGAGCAATATCCGGAGAATAAGCCCCTTCTCGCTCAAGCGCTTCTTCCACAAATTGAATCCGATTGATACACTGTAGCGTCCACAGATAGGCATCCAACACGTTGATGGCAGGTGGAGTATCCTCGCCTTGCATCACATATCCCGCAAGCACTTGGCCCATCGCAGTGGTATGACTTTTAATTTCCTCCAAGCTTTCCGTAGGGGTCTCAATGAATGTAGCAGCTTCTGAAAGAATCGCTCGGTCGATTTCATCTTTAATTGCACCACCTTGAAGCAAGTGCAAAGTTCCCGCTAAAACACTCCTTGTTCGCGATTTGAGTTCAAGCAAAAGTGTCTGAGCGATAGGATCAGGGGTGCAATCTAAAAAAGAATCCGGACTATTCATTTAGGAAGAAAAGTTTTACGAACGGATCCAGTATACATTAAAAATCCTATCTCCGCCGAAACCGTTCAACCAAAGCTTGAGCCTTCTCAGGAAGATCGCCCAAGCTTCTTTTACCATCATCCACAATCGCCATTAAGGCTCGCGCCGGAAAATCTCCGTGCGTGACCGTGGCCAATTGAGTGAATTCAATCAACTCTGCATGATTTTCAAGAAACTGCATGGTTAACGCTGTTGCGGACATATACAATCCTTGGCGCATATTGTTCACCACGGCTTCCGGGAGAGACTGAAGGGCGTTTAATGCCGAGAGTAAACTGTTTATTTGATCAAAAAGCTCATCCCATTCCTTTTTCAGTACGCGATATAAAATGGGATCAATGAATCCTTTGGACACAATCTGATCCATGGATTTAATTCCAAAGGAACCGATCGGATGGGCCAACCGAACCGTTACATCCATCGCCGTCGCTTGAAGATCGCTTAAATCAATTCCCCCTTTTTCATTCACCAAAATGGCCGTGCCCGCCGCCCGCTGGAGTTCCAATCGCTTTTCGGCCATCACAAGACCGACCGTTGCATCGGGAATGGAAAGCGATTGAGTTTCTTGTGGATTTTGAGGACCTTTATTTTCTCTTCCCGTTGGCTCAACCGTTGCCGTACCTCCTCTTCGGTTTTTCCCCAAATCATGCCCGGGGTTAAACCTCCAATATAACTCGACGTATATCCTTCTCCCGTTGGCAAATGGCAACCGGGAACCAAACCTTTATCTCTTACGCTTCCTCTTAAAATCACTCCTTTGCTATCCACAAAAAAGAAGGACTCCCCCACTTTTAAGGCTAATCGGCGTTTGGCTTCTTCAAACATCGGTCGATCCAAATTGAGTTGTCCGGATGCATACCGCTAGGGTTTATAGGAGAATCTATAAAAGCATTATGGGCGCAATGAGTCAATGCCAGCTCCTCATAATGCGCCCTGCGAAGTCCAATTCTCGCAGCACCGCGCTTATCCGGGATGGGGCGCCCTTCTTGAAATGTGGAAAGTCCTTGTGCGTCTTTCGAGCCTAAAATATAGTAAAGTGGTGAATCATTTCCTGAAACTTAGTAAAATTCTGACCGTGGGATTGTTATTGACCTTGATGGCCTTTCTTCCACTCAGTTGGTTGGGATTCTTTTTACCAAAGGCCATCGTCATAACATTCAGCTTGGGGCTTGTGGGGTTGAGTTTATTCTTACTGAGAAGGCCTGTTGTGGTCTCTCGAACATCCACTTGGGTGTTTGGTTTTTTTGTGCTGGTGGGGTTGTATGGGATTTTGAGCCGTGCGCCTTGGAGTAGTGTATTGGGCGTTTCGGAAGCCATGCAAGGGTTGATGGTTTGGCTGGTCTATTTGAGTGTTTTTGTGATCGCCCTTAGCCTTAAAAAGGAGGAATGGCCTGGCGTTTTTCGTGGTCTTGCGATGGGGAACGCGTTGATTGTTCTGTACGGATTGTTGCAATTTTGCGGACTCGATCCGTTCGGAGGCTATTGGGATTTTGATAATTTCCTGGGACGTCCTTTTTCGACAATCGGAAACCCGAACTGGCTGGCCGCCTTTTTGTTGCTCAGCCTTCCCGTGGTCTATCAACAGGTTAATTTCAATCATTCTAAGCGACCTTCTGCTTTTTGGCTCACACTGCTGGGGGCCAATGGTGTTTTGATTTTTTTAACCGGCAGCAAAGCGGGAATCTTGGGACTTTTGGTCATGGGAATTGGGTTTTTATGGAAAAAGGGATGGAAAAAAGTTCTGGCCTCCGCAGTGTTGATGGGCCTCCTCCTGGGACTCGGCAGTGTTGCCTATTTCTACCGCGATTTCTCCAGTGCCCTCCGGAGCACGGATGCCCGCAGCATTATTTGGGGGCATACTCTGGAGATGATTGAATCGCGGCCGTGGGGGCATGGACCGGATCTTTTTCGATTTTTCTATTCGTCCTTCAATACCGCCGATTTGTGGCAGGTTGAGAATATTGAAAGCGCGGTCGATCATCCCCACAATCAATTCTTGCAACTCACTTTTGAGATCGGAATCTGGGGAGCGGTATTGTTTTATGCTCTGATCTTTCATGTGCTATGGCGTCCCCTCAAAACCAACGAACCCCTCGCCTGGGGTATTGTGGCCTACCTCATCACCAATCTCTTTGGTTATGAGGTTTTACCGAACGGCGTGCTATTTTGGTTGTTTTTAGGGTATCTCATCACTTCCGAGCCCTCTCCTAAAAAATCTCGATGGCAGCTTTCTCGCTTCGTGTTTGCTGCGCTCTTCCTCCTCAATATGGGTGGAGCGTATTTTCATTTCAATCACCTGCAGGCGGATTTCAATTATCAAAAAGGACAACAGGCTCTGGCGGAGCAAAACTATGCGGTCGCCTTGAATGCCTTTGACGCAGCGATTCAGCAGTTTCCTTATGATCGTGTTTTTTTATTACAAGCCACCGAAGTCATTCTGGCCAGTGTCAATCCTTCCGAAACACTGCTCCAGGCGGCAGCGGATTATATCAACCAAACCAATCGGTTGAGCGCTTCTCTGGATCCCGACGTATCGATTCTTGAAGCGTGGCTGGCCTCCAAACAGGGGGACACCGACCGTTTTTATCAAAAATTGGCAGACGCAAAACATCAAAATCCCGTTGCGATCACGACCTACAAAATTGCGGCGCAGATTTTTAAAGAACGAGGGGACTCCGTCTCCGCCCAACAAGAAATCGCCTATTTATTGAGGTTACTCCCCCCTTATTGGAACAATCCCGAAACGGAAGAAGGTCGCATTTTTCAAAAAAACCACCCCTGGGTACTGCCCTTGGTCGATTCTTTTTAAGGAAAAGGAAACTCAGGTGAGTACCCCCAAAAACAGCCTACGAGAAAATCTGGATCAATCCGTGATGAGGCATCAAATCAGAGGCACATTTGCGTTTCTTGCTTTAAACTGTTATAATAATATGATTTTTTTTTAGCCCACACTCTAATCCACATTTCATGAAATTCACGCTACGATCGGCACCTTGGTCTTCTGTTGGAATCGCTTTTTTATTCCTATTCGCGGTTGGAATAGGCCTCTCTTTTCAATATTTCGGATTGGCCAGCACCCTCTCGGTTGATGAGTCGGAAGAATCGGAATATTTGATCGACCCGGACCGTGCGGAGATCAATATTGCGGAATCCTATACGTTCAGTTCCTATACCGAAACCACCACGCAATCCATTCCTACCGATTCGGAATGGCATGTGGAACGTACTTCGGAAAATGGTGAAATCGAAACGAACCCAACGGATATTTATTTGGAGGGGTGTTTGGATAGTGTCGATTGTACGGTTCATGCGGGAACGATCCCTGGAACCGTGACCGTAGTGGCGGAACATAAAGATAAAACCGCAACCGCCACACTCACGATCAATGAAGATGTTTCCGAAGAAACTCCTTTTATGGATACACTTCCCGATTGGGCAACCAATAGCATCAAGTTGCTCAGTGATCGTGGCATCATGAAAGGTTATGCCGATGGAACGTTTGGCGCCGGGGACCCTGTCACGCGAGGACAATTTACTCTATTGATGCACCGCATCATGAAAATGGCCTACCCCGAAATTCCGGATATCATGGGCGATTGTGGTGTGTACGGCGATGTGCTCCCCGATCATTATGCCTATGATGCCATCTGCTTTGGCTATTATGGGGACTGGTTCAAAAATATGGCCGGCATGGATGGGGAAAATTTCAAACCCGATGAAGCATTGCTTCGAAAAGATGCCGCTCTGATTTTAGCGAATACCTTGTTGGCCAACCTCTGGAACAACTATTATGCACCGCTCCTTTATGGCAATATCAATCCCGCAACGATTGATTTCCTCATCCTCGCCTATCAGGATGTGCTTGATCAACAAAATGCTTATTTTCGTCCCATTGCTATCGTAACCTATTTTGGAATCATGACCGGCACCGAGGTGACGATTGAACGAGGAGATCCTTATTACGACAGCTATGAGAGACTCTATTTCTATCCCGGCAATTCCATCAATCGCGCTGAAACCGCTATGATTTTTGCACGCTTTATTTTGGATCTTGATTTATAGGAGGAAACTGGAGCTCCTTATGGTGCGACGTGCGAACTCAATTTTAATTGAGCAACAATAAAATTAGCCCCACCATTCTTTCTTTTTCTTTTGGGTTGCTTTCGGCCACAAACAAAGTCAACGCGGTTAATGCTTCGGAGTTGAGTCGGGCGGGATTCAAAAGTCCGGCCTGATTTAAAAACCACACAAAAGCATAGGCGCCGGAGCGTTTATTTCCATCGGCAAAAGGATGGTTTTTGACCATAAAATAGAGAAGATGAGCCGCTTTTTCTTCCACCGTGGGATAAACATCATCGCCTCCGAAAGACTGAAAAACATTGCCAATGATTCCATCCACACTTTGACCTACGCGCTCAGCCCCAAAAAGAGTACTGGCTTCACCTTTGGCCAGAAGCTCCTCTTTTAATTTTTTCAGAGCCTTGTTGAACTCATCGGCGGTAACCTCCACTTGTTTTTTGGTCGCACCGGACTTGGGCAAATCTGATTTATCATAGGCATCAAGCGATAGCCATGTATTTGCAAACATTTTCACCAGCTCCATGGCGCTCGCGGCATCCACCGCTCCACCAGAAGGCAGAAGGCCTTTCACTTGCTCGACAGCTTTCAAAAAGGCGCCATAATTTTTTGCAATTCGCGTTTTGTTTATCGTGTAGCCTTGAACAATGTGAGCGCGAAGTGTTTTTGTCGCCCATTGGCGGAATTGGATGGCTCGCCCCGAATTAGCACGATAACCAACCGCCAAAACGACATCTAAAGAATAAATTGTGACAGGTTTATCTGAATTTGGAATATGCATTTTTTGCATATTGCTTTTTTCACTGACCTCGCGATCTAGAAATATATTCTTGATATGCCTTGAAACAACGGATTGATCGACTTCAAAAAGTGCTACAATTTGAGCTTGTGTGGCCCACATTGTTTCTTTTTTAAGGTCTCCCCTAAATTCAATCGCTCCTGTCTTTCCCTGATAAACGATAAGCGTATGTTCTTTCTTCATACCACAAAGATACCCCTGAATAGGGTTAGCTTCAATTCAAATACTTACCTATCAATTGGCTGGAGCCCCTTATGGTGCGAAGTGCGAACTGCCTGTTTTTAATTTCCTAAAATCTGCTCAAGTAATCTAACTCGAAGAGAATTTGATTTTCTTTTATTATCAATAATGTCACAAAAATCTTTTTGTTTTTGATATTCGTTTTCAGTTAAACCATTAATAAAAGCCCCAATAGCGTAAGTTAGGTATTCTTCTGCATATTCCTTTCTTTCATTCGATTGTAATTTTTTAAATCTAGCAGCACCTAAATCATTAAAATAAAGATCCATACTTCTATCCTCAGCTATACAAATATTAAAACAATCACTCCCCAGGTTTGCGCCAATATCTAAAAGCGTTCTGATACGTCGAATTACTTTATCAAAAAGAGCAATAAATTTTTCATCATCAAATTCTATTTGCATTAAAAAGGAGTCTTTAACATCTCTTCTATTTTTACTGTCACGAACTTGAAAAGAAAGCTGATCATAAGTATCCATAACAATAACTGGCAGTTCTACCGCGCCAACTTTAAGACTTATTACTGCACTATGCGGATTTACCAATAATCCTGCTTTACGAATTTTTAGTGTATTAGCAGGCTCTTTAAGAGCTTTAGACCATTTCGCTAGGGCTAATCCTGTATATACTAAGCCGCCTTTAAAAACTAAATAAATAGTGGTATGATGTTGGTGATA
>CAYTES010000063.1:0-7545 GCA_964436935.1 uncultured Candidatus Peribacteria bacterium
CGCATGGTTTCGGCCGCCTGTTTCAATTCCTCGGAGGATGCGGTCAAAAGCCTTTTGATGTCCGTATCAATCGTTCGCCAATGCCGTACCGCCTCCACCACATTTCCCGTTCCTGCCTCCCCTTTGGTGCGAATCATGGCCGCCCCTTCGTGGATACGTCTCAGTGCTTCTCCCAAGTTGGTGGCCCCACACACAAAAGGTACTTTGAACGCCATTTTATCCACATGAAACTGCTCATCCGCAGGCGTCAATACTTCACTTTCATCAATGTAATCCACGCCGATGGCTTCCAGGATTTGTGCTTCCACAAAATGCCCGATCCGCACTTTGGCCATGACCGGAATGGAGACCGCGGCCATGATTTTTCGGATCATTTCCGGGTCGGACATGCGGGCCACACCCCCTTGTTTTCGAATATCGGACGGCACCCGTTCCAATGCCATCACAGCGCACGCGCCGGCGTCTTCGGCCAGCTTGGCTTGCTCGGCATTGACCACATCCATGATCACGCCCCCTTTGAGCATTTGGGCGAGTCCACGTTTGAGCTTAAGCGAATCGGCATTGGATGGGGGCGATGTTTCGTTGAACATGCAAAAAAATCAAAAAGACAAGGCGGGCTGATTCTAATGCAAAGTATGATATTAGCCAAGCAGGACGGATGCCGCAACTTAGGAGCTGTTCACATAACGAGACTTGTAATGGCACGACTTTCAAGGTGTCTGGATTCGAGGCATGAGGAGCGTGGCGTACCTGGAAGGTACGGAAGCGACGAATAACAAAGAAGACGGGCGTCTTGAAAGGGTGCCCGAAGGGAAGCGATGGTTTTTCTCCATTTCGGCGTCATTCCTCCTCGAAATACCCTCCGGGTATTCCTTCGTCGTCTTTCCTTGAACTGAAAAAAAATCCGCCTGCTTCCATTATCAAGTCCGTTATGTGAACAGCTCTTAGCATGGCCAACCGTCTTCGGTAGGGTATGCGGAAGCCGCTGGTAGGCAAGGGGGTTTTGTGGAGGATGTTATTGTAGTTATTTGTATTTCGTCGAGCTGCTTTAAAAAGACGATCATTTGGGGTATGACTAGATTGGAACAGTTTTGGCCACAATTAAATCCACAGCAGGCATTGGCATAACCCATTGCGTCATCGTGATATCTTATAAGCCGATCTTCGACCCCTTGTTGAGTCACTGGGGATTGAAGCGATATGGAGGTCTTGTACGCAATGGTGCAGAGTTTTCTGCGATCGTCGTGATCCAGAGGAACATCCTGCCACCGTATAGGCGAATGGAGATTAGAGGGATCAAAACGAAGAGATTCGGGAATACCCTTGGGATAAGCAGGACGAACGATACTCTCATAGAGCCACTGTTGGGACCTTCGCCTGAGCCAGGCATGCTGATCGCCAAGGGTCCCCTCGAGAGGGAAGTCCGCCAGCTCTTCGTCTTTTGCCTTCATCCATTGCTTAATCTGGTCTAAAAACTGTTGCCTTGCCGTTTCTGTAAGGCCTAATTGGTCGAGGGTTTGGGCTAATGCTCCAGGGTTTTTTTTCGGATCAAGTGAAAAGCCACGATCTATATTATAAAGAGTGCTGGACAACATGTAATGAATTTCATCGGAAGTTTGTGCTTTCATTTCCTCAATACGTAAAAGCAATTTAAAATAAAATTAAAACACAATATTTAAAAATCATAAAATTTATTTTACGCACGATCAAGTAAGATCACTTCATCTAAAAAATACAGCCCCCACGAGTGACACCAGTGAAATCGCAAGCCACGCCTGGTAGTTGTATTTCACTTTGGAGCGACAGTGGGAGGACAGCATCTCGTGGAGCATGGTCACATCTTCGGTGAGAAGTCGATTGGCTTTGAGTCGAACGAAAAGCTCGGACTGACAAATTTCTCGGCGATGATTTTCGATCGAAATGCGAACCGCATAGAAAAGGGTATAGGCGCTTACTCCGCTGAACCAGACGAAATCCACCAGATGTTGCCCGAGCGGTTCCAAAAAAATCGTCAGTCGTAAGGCAATTCCACCCACGAGTCCCAAAATGAAAAGAATCATTCCGATGCCAGGAACTTTTTGCCAATAATGAGGGTGGGGAGATGGTGGCATCAAGCAAGTGTTAATAAATCATCTTAAAAATTCAATCTTCACTTTTTCCCCTTTAGCCACCGCTTCCAGCTCATGTCGATCGGAGGTTAGGAAAGTGGTGCCCAAAAATGCATTGAGCGCGACTCCGATACTGTCTGCGAGCGAAAGTTTGTATTTGGTTTTGAGGTATTTGGCGTAATCGGTGATGTCCGGAGTAAGAAGTTGAACGATTGCCACGGGAATCGTCTTTAAATAGAGGTCGATTTCGCGATATTGGTTCGGACATTTCTTTTTGACATTGTAGCCCACTTCTAAAAAATTGAGGGCGTGCATGAAGGGTTGAGTTTTACTCCTGAGCACATGGCGGACTTTGTCGGCTCCTTTTTCATCTTTGATGAGGGCCAACAAAGCGGATGCATCGAGGGTATAGCTCATTTTTTTCGATTAAAAAGTCGATTCCATTTTACTTCTTCCTGGCGAATTTCTTCTTGTTTGTCGCGAAGGTATTCTTCGAGAATATTGGTGTGTTTCAGGATCCCACGCAATTTATCGACCGCTTCGAATGGAGTAAGGGGTTGTTTTTTCTTTGTTTTCACATAAACCACAATCCCCCCTAATTCAAGATTATCTTCCCATTCCAACTCACTCCCCGGATGAATGTTGTACTTTTTTCGGAGTTTTTTAGGGATGGTGGCCTGGCCTTTAGTCGAAACAGAAGTAACCATAATTTAAAAGTATTACTTTATAATAAAATAGTAATACTAAAAATATAAAAAGTAAAGAAATAAAATTTGTCCTAAGGCAGGGTCAAAAGTTGAAGGGGGCGCTGCATTATTTACAGGTCCGTATCTTATCCCGGGGCAATCTGTAAAAGGGTCGAGTCAACCTGGAAAATTAACAAATCAAGAACACTAGGCAAATTTAAAAAATTCTTCCTTCATCATTTCCCACCACCAAGCTAAAAAGGATTTTTTCGAGCGAAAAATGAAAGCAGAAATTAAAGAGATCCCCGCGTGTTTACCGACGAAGCATTTTAGTCTGCGTAGGAGGTGAATATGCGGGGATCTCTTTGCCTTTAAATTTTGCTACTTTGAGCGAGGAAAATGTCCTTTTTAGCTTCACACATAACTACTCCATGGCTCTATCGCCAAATCATCAATGGTGTAATGCTTCATGGTTTCCACAATCAATTTGGCAACCTGCACATTCGTGACCAAGGGAATATTCAAATCAATCGCCTGTCGTCGCATTTGATACCCCGCCGTGACCTCTTCATGGCTGTAGTTTTTTGGGATATTGAACACACAGTCCACCTTGCGTTCCCTAATCACATCCAGCACGGTAAGCCCATTCTTTTTTGGGGCGTTTTTCCCGGGGGCTCCAATTTTGGCCACTCGAATATTCTCAATGCCATGCTCATCCAAAAAGTCACTCGTGCCCTCCGTGGCATATAATTTAAATGCGTGTTCCTTGAGCCATTTTATCGCAGACAGTAGGTCGGCTTTGTCTTGAATATGTCCCACACTGACGAGGACACTTTTTTGAGGCAGTCGGAATCCCACGGAAATCATGGCCTTCAAAAACGCTTCGTACAAATCTTTCCCAAAACAAGCCACTTCTCCGGTAGAAGCCATTTCCACTCCCAGAACGGGGTCTGCCCCCTTGAGACGAGAGAATGAAAATTGAGGCGCCTTCACCCCAACATGTTCCAAGTCCAAGGTTTGATAATTTCGATCGCGATATTCTTTCGATTCCACTTTCCCCAGCATGGCCCGCGTGGCGATTTCAATGAAATTGTGTCCGGTCACTTTGGACGAAAAGGGAAAGCTTCGGCTCGCGCGCAAATTACACTCAATCACTTTAATGGCGTTGTTTCGGGCCAAAAATTGAATATTGAAAGGCCCGGTGATGTTCAGCCCTTTGGCGATTTTTTTACTCATCTGTCGAATGCGCTTGATGGTTTCGAGATACAATTTTTGAGGAGGAAGCACGATCGTCGCGTCTCCGGAATGGACCCCGGCATTTTCCACATGCTCGGAGATGGCATAAATGATCAGTTCTCCTTTATGGGCCACTCCATCAATTTCAATTTCCTTCGCGCCTTTTTCGAATTTGCTGATGACCACCGGCGCATCCACGGAAATACGCGCCGCTTTGGCCAAATAAATTTCCAAACTTTCTTTATTATGGGCCACCCGCATCGCGGCTCCGGAAAGCACATAAGAAGGCCGCACCAATACCGGGTATCCCACTTTATCCGCAAATTTATACGCATCGTTTACATTGGAAAAATCACGCCATTTGGGCTGATCGATTTCGAGATCGTCCAGCATTTGAGAGAAGGTATGACGGTTTTCCGCGCGATGAATGTCGGGCGGTGGCGTTCCCCATATTTTCACTTTTTCACGGTGGAGCTTCATCGCAAGGTTATTGGGGATCTGTCCTCCCATGGAAATCATCACACCATTGGGTTTTTCTTTTTCATAGATGTCCAGCACGCGCTCCAGGGACAGTTCGTCGAAATACAGCTTGTCGCAGAGATCGTAATCCGTTGAAACCGTTTCGGGGTTGTAGTTGACCATGATGGTTTCAAAGCCTTCTTTCTCAAAGGTGCGAATGGCATTCACCGCACACCAGTCAAACTCCACGGAAGAGCCGATGCAATAGGCGCCGGAGCCGAGCACCATGGTTTTTTTCTTTTTGGACGAGAAGGTGATGTCATCTTCCGTACCGTGATAGGTGAGATAAAGGTAGTTGGTTTTGGCGGGGTATTCGGCGGCAAGGGTATCGATTTGTTTGACCACCGGAACGATCCCCATTTTCTTGCGCAGGGACCGAATGTCCAGCTCATGTTTTTTGCGTAAGGTGCCGATTTGGTGATCGGAAAAACCTGATTTTTTAGCGCGGCGCATGAGTTCGGGCATTAGCGTTTTCGCTTGTTTGACCTCTTCGGCAATGTCCACGATGTTTTTCAGCTTATCCAAAAACCACAAATCAATTCCCGACAGTTCGTTGATTTTTTTTGTACTCCAGCCCAAACGGATCGCTTCCGCCACCGCCAACATTCGACGAGGTGTGGGCACGGAAATGGCTTGTTTCAATTCGCTTTCTTTCAGCGCGGTCAATCCTTCATTGGCCACCAATCCGAATAATCCAATCTGCAACATGCGCAGTCCTTTCTGCATCACTTCTTCAAAACTGCGTCCCAGGGCCATCACCTCTCCCACCGATTTCATTTCCGTGGTGATCTCCCACGAGACTTTGCGAAACTTATCAAGGTCCCAGCGCGGAATTTTAAGGGCAAGATAATCGAGGGCTGGTTCAAAGCACGCGGTGGTTGTGCCGGTCACGGAATTTTTAAGTTCGGGCAACGAATAACCCAAGGCGAGCTTCGCGGCCACATGAGCCAAGGGATACCCTGTGGCTTTGGAGGCCAGGGCGGAAGAGCGAGACAAACGGGCATTCACTTCAATCACGCGGTAGTCGTCGGAGTGAGGATCAAGCGCGTATTGGATATTGCATTCCCCCACGATGCCCAGATGGCGGATGGTCTTGATCGCGATTTCTCGGAGCTTGTGGTACTCATGGTTGCTCAAGGTTTGAGACGGTGCTACCACAATGCTTTCTCCCGTATGGACCCCCATCGGATCAATATTTTCCATGTTACACACCGTGGTGCAGTTGTCGTACGCATCTCGAACCACTTCATATTCAATTTCTTTCCAGCCTTTCAAGTTTTCTTCGACCAGCACTTGGGGGCTAAAGGCAAACGCCTTTTCAAGCATGTCGTGGAGCATGGGCTGATCATCGGCAATTCCTGACCCCTTCCCTCCCAATGCAAATGCGGCCCGAATGATCACGGGATAACCGATTTTTTGAGCGGCTTTCAGTCCCTCTTTGATGTTCACACAGGGGATGCTGGTGGGCACTTTGACGTTAATTTTTTGAAGTTCTTTGTTGAACAGTTCACGGTCTTCCGTATTTTCGATGGTTTTGACCGGTGTCCCGAGGACTTTGACGTTGTATTTTTTCAACACGCCGCTCCGGTCGAGTGCCAATCCACAGTTGAGCGCTGTCTGCCCTCCGAACGAAAGCAGTAATGCGTCCGGCTTCTCTTTTTTGATGACTTTCTCTACAAAAAAAGGGTCGACCGGAAGGAAATAAATCGTATCCGCGAGACCCTTTGAGGTTTGATTGGTGGCGATGTTGGGATTGATGAGGACGGTTTTGATCTTTTCCTCCTGCATCGCCTTAATCGCCTGCGAGCCAGAGTAATCGAACTCTCCAGCCTCCCCGATTTTCAGTGCGCCTGAACCGAGGATTAGAACTTTTTTGGGTTTGAAGTGTTGGACGCGTGGCATAATTCTAAAAGATTATACTGGAATTTCTTAGAAATGCACGGGGAATTTCGTTAAGGTCGGTTGTTCGACTCAAAGTCCGATGGATGGGCCGTGGTGCCGACGGAGAGGGTGTCTGTCCGCATGTACTGCCGTCATGATTTACAGATAGCAAATCCTATTTGGCGAGCAGGTGAGTTGATTAAATTTATAAATATTTTATAATAATACTTCATTTCAACTCCAAGAGCAATTTTCGGTCGTGGGGGAACAAGCTGCCTCAACAATGGGTGAAGATTCAAGAAGCTCTATTGCAGAAGCACAGGGCTCATCGGAAGTTGCACCTCTCAATGAACGACTAACAGCCCTCGTTGTAAAAGCTATCGATGTTCTTTCGGAAGACAAACGTACCGTACGAGGCAAAGTTCGTACCGGCGAAGAGATTGCACGAGCCATTCCAGATCAGGCTGCATTTTTAGCTGAAGTAGACCAGATGAAAGATGGGAAATTTTTTGAATTGAATGAGAAAGGTCAGCTCGTGATGCAGGATGGCTGTGCGGAAGCTTATGGGCTAAGAGATGATTTTCCACCGGCACAAAAACGCCAGAAACGTCTCGTATACCGTAATGAGGCTGGCAAGATTCAAGTGCTTGGAGGTGTCAATTTTACAGTAGATAAAGAAACAGGGGATCGCGTATTGCCTGATAATAAGGGAAGGATTCCCGCAAGTTCTATCCTGATGGAACGAGGTTTGCCCACGCTCACTTGGGATGCTGGTCAATATAATGCTGGTCAATATTTGGGTGAATACGCTCGGATGAACACGTTTAAGATTGAAGGGAAAATATATACTTGGATCGATGACGAAACACTCGATCCTTCGCATACTCGGTATGCCGCCTGGAGTGGTAATCCTGGGCGCGTGTATTCGGGTGTGCACGATTCTGACTTTCAGTATGGTTGTCTCGGTTCCCGTGGCGTGCTAAGGGTCAATTTGAACCTTAATTTTTAGTTTTCCTTTAAAATAGGTACAATCGTAGGTGGACGGTGAATAGCCCCCCCGCTCGGGAGGGGCTACCGTGACGTAACTGGCGGAGAGGGAGGGATTCGAACCCTCG
>CAYTES010000064.1:0-937 GCA_964436935.1 uncultured Candidatus Peribacteria bacterium
TGGGATTAGGTTACTCCTAATCCCTACTGGTGCTTTTCAAACGTGAACGCGGGTTTTATCTTTAACCAAAAACAAATATGCTGTTCAAAAATAAAAATCACCGCAACATCTTTTTGGGTGTTTTGGCCGTCGTGGCGATCGGTGCCGCCGTTTTCGGTGGGGACTTGGTCAACCTTCAAGGACGCACCAGATTGAAGGATAAAATTCAGACCAGCCAACAGTCCGCCACCAGCAGTTCCATTCAGGGAGCGATTAAAATCAGCACCCTGGGGAGCACTTCTCAAACCTTAGATTTGACTTATACGTTTGGGATTCATGGGGTGAAAGTGTACAGCTTTGAAGTTCAAAACAATTATACAAGCGAAATCAAAATCCATAAACTCACGGCCGAATACTCGCAGGAAGGTTGGGATGACACTAGATTCCGTAGTAGCCCAGGATTCACTCTTTGGGATTCTCGAGGAAATTATATCACTGAGGCGGTCGCAGGAGACTATGGCCATATTCCCTTTATCTTCGATTCTCCCAAGAGCATTGGAGCTGGTAGTAAGACGACTTTCTGGATTCAAGCCGACCTTGTCGAAGACCCAGAAGCCTTCAACAGCGGCGATAAAAACATGATCAATGTCTGGCTTCAAGAAGACACCCTCGGCACGGTTGGAGTAGGTCCAAAATATGGATGGAGCTATGATGAAGTCGATAGCACCGGTTCATGGAACATTTTCTCCACGAACGGAAGCTTCTACTTCAACTCCGCTTATCCGGACAACAGCAATCAAGCGGTGAATGCCTTGCCAACGGCGGTCGTTCGAACCAGTTGTGGCGAAGCACAAGGGTGTGACGTGGATGGAAGCGAAAACTAAGCTTTCCTTCTCGCAAACTTCGCACTAAAAAAGTGCCCGCCTAAGGGGGGGGGCTTTTTTTTTTTCTTTTTTTT
>CAYTES010000064.1:947-7385 GCA_964436935.1 uncultured Candidatus Peribacteria bacterium
CGCCTAAGGTGGGCACTTTTTTTTATTTTCAATCCCGTTCATAATCCCCTCAATGACACGCACCCTCCACCTCCTTCGTTTGACCCTTTTTTTAACCCCACTCTTCTTTTTGCCGTGGACCTTTCAGGCGTTTGAGTTGAATAAAGTGATGTTGTTTCGAACCCTCGTCGACCTTGCTGCAATCTGTTTTCTGTGCGAATTTGCGTACCGGCAGCATGAAGTGAATCTTGCGGTTTTAAAAAATAAATGGGTCCTGGGAGGCATTGCTTCCTTTTTATTTGTCCTGCTCTACAGCACGTTACTCTCCATTTCGCCTCATCTCAGTTTTTGGGGCAGCTATTTTCGCAACCAAGGCGCGTTAACCCTTCTGCACCTCCTCATTTTTTTCCTGCTTTTGAGTACGGCGTTGCGTACAACCACTCAACGCGACTCCCTCCTCAAAACCATCGCACTGAGTGCCACGCTCGTTTCACTGTACGGCCTTTTTCAACAGTTCGGCATCGATTTCGTGGATTGGAATACCGACAGTCTGCTGGGACGAGCTTTTTCCTCATTCGGGCATCCCAATTATCTGGGTCAATTTTTGATCATCACGCTCTTTGCCACCCTTTATCTCCTTTTCACCCACTTTCATGACAAAAAATGGCGCGGAATCTGGATTGCTTCATTCCTGCTTCAACTCATCACGTTAGGCTTAACCATGAGTCGAGCCTCCTTATTGGGCTTTATGGGAGGACTGGCACTACTGTGTGTTTTGTATGCCCATCATTACAAGAAAAAAAATCTTCTCAAAGGCCTCGGCGTACTTTTGGGGTTGGGTATTTTATTTCTCGTCACCGCCCAACTCTTTCATTTTTCCCGATTCGATTTCACCAACCCCGAAAATTTGCGCTCCTTTCAAACCCGACTCGTGCTGTGGCCCCATACCCTTCAAATGATCCAGGATTCTCCGCTCATCGGCTATGGACTGGAAACTTTTAAAGTGGCTTTTACTCCTTATTTTTCAGCAGAATTACTGCAATACGAAAATATCAATGAACTCCCGGATCGAGCGCACAATGAGGGCCTAGATCTCCTGATTCAAACAGGGTGGGTGGGAACCCTGCTTTTTTATGGCTTTTTTTTCCTGTGGATCCGCTGGGCCCTCACTCAAAATAAACCGCTCCAACTGGTATTGATCTCCGCTGTTTTTGCCAGCACCCTTGCGAATCAATTGGGTTTTTACACCATCACGCATCAAATGATCTTGTTGAGCCTTTTGGCGATTTCACTCACCGAAGGAATGCCCACTCAACCCTTTCGCGCCCCACCCCGTTGGAAATACGGAATACTCCTTGGATTTATCTTTATTCCTTCGCTGGTGACCAATGTCCATACCGTGACCGCAGATTATTTTTTACAACAGCAGGAATGGGAAAAAGCAAAAAATATCCAACCCCACTACGATGAATATGCGTTGATCTATGCGGAAAATAGGCTTTTCCAACCCGAAACCGTGAATGAAAATATTCCTCAAATTGTCGAAACGTTGGAAAGGGTAAACGATCGAAATCCGGCGCATTATCAAGTTTATATTTTTTCCGGATATTTGGCCGGCCTCCAAGAAAACCGAGACAATCTGGATGCCAATTTCAAGCAAGCCCAACTGCTGGCGCCCATGGTGGCAGAGGTGTGGATCACTTGGGCAAAAAGTTTATATGTGATTGGCGATCATCCGACGTCTCTTGAAAAATATGAACACTACATTGATTTATTGCCTGACGACTGGAAAGGAGAGGATTCCAACAAAAAACGTATTTTCTTTAAACTCAATCCGGAATTCAAAGGAACGCTGGAGACCATGATTTCACTGTATGAGGAAGCGGGGAAGGACAAAAAAGCGTCGTACTATCGGGAAATCCTAAATCGAATTTAATGGCCCATGCCATTTTTTTGATTAAAGAGCAGCCTCTTTGCGGCTTTTTTTCTATTCATTAAGCCAATGCACTGCTTTCGAAATTCGCGGAGACAATCCATTGCAATATGTACTATTTTATAGTATTATATAATAATCTCCTCCAAATCCGGGGAGAAAAAATATAAAAATAAAAACCCACCTCTATGATGCCGTCTCTCGACTCTTTCTCTAAACACAAATGGGCCGCCCTTGCCGCCTTTAGTTTCATATTGGGAATCGGGACGGGTCAATTTTCCTTTGAAGAGCCTATTCCCGTGGAAATGGCCTCTAAAATGGGGCGCGAGCTGCAAGCCTCATCTTTCAATTACTTCACCAGTTTCAAACAAGGATCCGAGCAGGAAACGTATGAAATTTCCTATCTTCAACCCGAAGAAAAACCGTTGCACAAAGAAGAGCCGAAAGAGGGGGTGAAAGAGGCCTGTTTGCAATCTGATGTGGAAGCGGAGCCGGCGGTGTACGGCGCCGAAGTGGTGGAAATGAAAATCCCAGAATCCATCGTGCCCGGAGAAGCGTTTGAAGTGCAACTCACCCTCAAAAACACCGGAAATCGCACCTGGTATTCCAATTTTAGCGGTTGCGAAGGCAAAACCTTTATCAACATGGGGACGCTCAAAGACCGTGATCGGACGAGTGTTTTTTATGACAATTCCGATGATTCCGGATGGATCAGTTCCAATCGGTTGGGATTACTGGAAGATGCCGTTAGCCCCCAGGAAATCGGAACCTTTGCCTTTTCTTCGGTCGCTCCAGTGAATACCAGCATCTATCGGGAATACTTTGGACTGGTCGCGGAACATGTGACTTGGTTTGAAGGGTTTGAGTTTCCGTTGGATCTTGCCGTGGGAGAAGTCACTGAAGCAGATCGCGAGAAAATACCATTCATCAAAGATAAAAGTTTCGATACGGCAAGCCTTTCGGGCGAACGTTTATTGGACATCACGTTGTCCACTCAAACCATCCGACTGAAGTTTGGAGAGGAAATCGTTTACACGACCACGATCAGCAGTGGAGCCCCCTCCACGCCCACTCCCACCGGAACCTTTAAAATTTTGAACCAACAAGAGCTACGAATTGGTGGAAAATCTCCTCATTATCGTATGCCGTACTGGCAAGGATTTACCAGTTTGGGACACGGTTTGCATGCCCTACCCTATCTGGGAAATAACCAAGGGGGCGTGTTTTGGTCCGAAGCGTTGAATCATATCGGAATTCCGGTCAGTCATGGATGCATCCGTATGCTGCCGGACGATGCCGCCCTGGTGTATGACTTTGGGTATGTGGGGATGCAATTGAATATTCATAAATGGTAGACAAGGTAGCTTGTAAAGGGCGCCTGCTTTTTGATCGAAAGAGCAGGTTTTAGAATTTCATCTTTTGGAAAGGTTTTGTTCATGGATGAGGTGGTATTTAAGAATCGCAGAGTTTATCATTTACTAGACAAATAGTATAAATTTTTATATCATTTTAATGACTAAACGAGAGAAACTATTCTTAAAAGCACAGTGGCATCCGGAGAACATTTCTTTTCAAGAGCTTGAAGTACTGCTTCAACACCATGGATTTCGAAGAGTCAAAACAAATTCTGGTAGTCATCTAAAGTGGAGACAGTTGGAAAAAGATATTGTCTACATGGCGCCTCGAAGGAATCCCATGAAATCCATAAAGGAGCCTCCGGGAAATATAGTTTCGTTATGAGATTTTTACTTCTTCGAGCGAAAATAATGAAGAGCTCCGAATGCGTATCAGATTCGGATACGGAGAGGAGCGATGAATTTTTTGCAGCCGAAGGGTAAAAATTGTAATAGTAAATATATTTCCCGGAGGCTCCTAAACATTAAACAGCTCATCATCCTTCTAAAATCGCTAAAATGATGTCCAAACTTCCTTACCACTACACGATCATTGATATTTCCGAAGGCAACGAAATCGGCTTTAAAGCCGTGATTCCCAAATTTCCAAAATTGCATATTATGGCAGACTCCCTTTCTCAACTCCATGACATTGTCAAAAAAACAATCTTCACTGAAATCATTCTTTATAAGAAAAAACGAATTCCAATTCCCAAACCAGATCTCCAAAAATACAGTGGACGCTTTGTGCTAAGAGTTCGCCCTGAAGTTCATGAAAAATTGGCTCAACTTTCAGAAGCGAAAGGAACGAGTTTGAACCACTATTTGAACCGATTGATCGAAGATCAAATCATGTCTTGAATTGTATTCGTGGTTCCTATTTTTGTGCTATAGTCAGGATCCTATGGATTCCGACGCACCCCAACTTCATCCTCTGCTGCAACCCCTCAATGACGCTCAACGTGAGGCGGTTTTGGCGACCGACGGCCCCCTTCTTTTGCTCGCCGGTGCCGGGAGCGGAAAGACCAAGACCCTCACGCATCGTATCGCCTATTTGATTGCCACCGGAAAAGCGGCTCCTCATGAAATTTTGGCCGTGACCTTCACGAATAAGGCCGCGCATGAGATGAAAAAACGCGTATTCAACTTGATGGCGGATTCCGAAAATGGCTATGGACTTGAAACCCATCGTTCATCTTTCTCCTTTTACACGTCTTCGCTGCCGGTGGTGGGCACCTTTCATTCGATCTGTGTACAGATTTTAAGACGGAATATTCACCGTCTGGGCTTTGAAAATCGGTTCGCCATTTTTGACAACACGGATTCCGAAATCGTGATGAAAAGCATCATGAAAGAACTCGGCATCAACACCGATCAGATGAATCCCAAAGCGGTACTTTCGCATATTTCAGGCGCCAAAAATGCGCTTCTGAATCCGGCCCGCTATGAGCAACAGTCGCATTCCTATTTTTCGGAAAAAGTGGCTCAGCTTTATCCGCTCTATCAAAAACGATTGGCCCAAAATCAAGCCCTCGATTTTGAAGATATTTTAATGAAAACGGTCGAGTTGTTTGAGCAAGAACCCGAAGTTTTGGAAGAGCTTCAGGAACGTTTTCGTTATATTTCCGTGGATGAGTATCAAGACACCAATCATGCCCAATTTGTATTGATTCAAAAATTGGCCGAAAAATACCGCAATTTGTGTGTGGTGGGGGACGACTGGCAATCGATTTACAGTTGGAGAGGCGCCACCATGCAAAATATTTTGGATTTTTCCAAAAATTATCCCGAAGCCAAAACCATCAAACTGGAACAAAACTACCGTTCCACTTCCGTGATTTTAAATGCCAGCCATGCCGTGATTTCTAAAAATCGACGCCGGACCGAAAAAAAATTATGGACCGACCGAGAAGGCGGGGAGCAAATTCAAGTTTGGAACAGCCTCGATGAACGGGAGGAGGGGACCTTGATTGCACGAGAAATTCAAAAACGATTATTGGAATACGAATCGCCCCAATACCGGGATTTTGCCATCCTTTATCGAACCAACGCCCAATCTCGTGTGATTGAAGAAACCATGATCCGTCACGGCATTCCGTATCGTATTGTCGGAGGCGTTAAGTTTTATGAACGCAAAGAGATCAAAGATGTGCTGGCGTATTTACGACTGATCACGAACCCGGCGGATACGGTCAGTTTATTGCGCATCATCAATACACCCCCTCGAAAAATCGGGTCCAAAACGCTGGAAACGTTACAAAACTGGGCACGACGCCAAGGCGATATGCCGGTGTTTTCGGTGCTGGGCCAAATCGAAGCATTGGGCAAAGAAGAGGCCGACTTGAATGACGGCAAAATCACGACTCTCAAACAATTCGTGGACTTGATCACGCATTTGCAAAAGCTCAATCAAGACTATCCGGCCTCCGGAGTCATCAAGCATTTGGTGATGGAAAGCAAATACAAAGAATTTTTGCTGGATGGCAGCTCGGAAGGGGAGACACGGTTTGAAAACGTACAGGAGTTGATTTCCGTGGCCCAGAAATATAATTCCTTGGAACCGGGATTGTCACTGTCGACCTTTTTGGAAGAAGTGGCCTTGATTTCGGACCTGGATCAACTCGATGAACAAGACAATGCCGTGGTGATGATGACGCTGCATTCCGCCAAGGGGCTGGAGTTCCCTCATGTGTTCATTTGCGGCTTGGAAGAAGGGGTTTTCCCCCATTCACGGAGCTTATTGGAACCGGGGGAGTTGGAAGAAGAGCGGCGGTTAATGTACGTCGGCATGACCCGCGCACGGGATCGATTGTATTTGATTCATGCGGAACGGAGACTGTTGTATGGTGAGATGAAACAAAACGCCCCCTCTCAATTTTTACGAGACATTCCGGAAGAATGGGTGGCTTTGCCTGCTCCGAAAAATACGGGGTCGAAGTTTTTTATTCAGGTGGAAGAGGGAGAGAGCGGCATTTTGGGACATTATTTGAAACGAGGGCAGGAGCGGAGCGGACTACGGCGGATTCCCATGGAAAATGAAGTGGGATTTTATCCGGATGAAACGCCGGCGTATCCCGAAGCCGATTCCGGTTTTGATTTGGACGAACCGAGCGGCCCCGCTATTCCACTCGA
>CAYTES010000065.1:0-7345 GCA_964436935.1 uncultured Candidatus Peribacteria bacterium
AATCAAAAGCCTCATGAGTCAAAAATTTGAGATTTTAAAGGCGGCTTAGTATAATTCACCGAAAATGCTCCATAGCTTTGGCCCAACTGTTGCAACGATCTATTAGGTTTCGTCCCCGGGTAAATCACTCCGGAATCGGAAGGAGACTCCTGCCGCTCCATCACGGCTAAAAAGGCATCCACTTTTCGAAAAACGGCGTTTTCTTCTTCCGGAGACAGCGTCCGTCGTCCTACCGTTTCCGAAACCAATTCACCGGTTTCGGTCGGCACACAATCAATAATGATCTCCTCTTTATTTTTCATGCTCCTAGATTAATCATATTTTTTATTAAAAACCAAATTTAATTTATGAACACGCTCTTCACTCCTTGATTCGGCCCTACGTTCCGCCAAAATCTTGACCTTTTTCCAGAATGGGCTATTTTTATTTTAGTTTTGGTAAGGACATGCTCCGGAAATTCGTTTTGAGTAGAGAGAGAAGCCGTGGCTGAAAGCTTCTCCAAGCGTCTTCCGACAGTACCACCTTATGTGTTATCCTTCGATCAAAGAGAGCCTTCGCTGTTGCGATTCACGCGACCACGCGGGGGAAGCTCGGTGGAACCACCCTATCGCCTTTTCTATAGAGGCATGCGGGTCCGAGCACAATACCGTCTACGGCGGATTGTGTATTTTTTAACTTTCTTCTCTCATGGCAAACGTAGATCCTCAAGGCGACGCCTATTCGCGCCTCATCGAATTTCTTGATCAAAATAAGGCGCATTATCGATTGATTGATCATTCTCCGGAAGGAAGGACTGAAATTGTAAGTGAAATGCGTGGCAATAAAGTGTCCCAAGCGGCGAAATGTATTGTAATGATGGTCAAAATCGGTAAAAAAATAACAAAATATGTTTTAGGTGTGGTTCCGGGAGATTCCGGCATCGACTTAGAAGCAGTCAAGGCATTGCTCAAAGGCACCTATATTTCTTTTGCCAGCTCCGAAATTGCGGAAAAACTTTCCGGTAGCGTTTCGGGGACCATTCTCCCCTTTTCATTTCATCCCGAATTGGAACTCATTGTTGATCCGGATCTATTGAAAAATGAGGAGCTTTTTTTTAATGCGGCCCGACTGGATCGTTCCATGGCTTTAAAAACAAGTGATTATCTAAAAATAGCGCATCCTCGACTTGAAAGTATTGCAAAACATGCCAAATCAGAACCCAAAAAGGAGCCTGTTAAAAGACCTAAACCGGTGGTTCCCGTCGACAATGCGCTCAACGCCATGCGGCATTCCCTGGCGCATGTCCTCGCCCAAGCCGTCCTCGACATGTTTCCGGAAGCCAAATTAGGCGTAGGCCCCACCATCGAAAACGGATTTTATTACGATTTTGACCTACCGCGCACCCTCATCCCCGAAGATCTCGCCCTACTCGAGAAAAAAATGAAGCAGATCGTGAGTCAGGCCCAACCCTTTGAACGCCAAGCCGCCTCAACCGAGGAAGCAAAAAAAATCCTCGTCACCTCCAAGCAGCCCTACAAAGTGGAATTGGTCGAAGATTTGGAGAAGGAAGGCACGACCGAGGTCACTTTTTACTCCAATACCCTGAACGGCCATGTGAAATTTGTGGATCTGTGTCGCGGAGGCCACATGGAGCACACGGGCCAAGTCGGCGCGTACAAACTCAATAAAATCTCTGGGGCCTATTGGCGTGGCGATGAAAAACGCCCCATGTTGCAACGCATTTACGGGGTGGCTTTCCCGACGAAAGAAGAATTGAACGCCTATCTTGAGCAGTTGGAAGAAGCCAAAAAGCGTGACCACCGGAAACTGGGAATGGATCTGGATCTGTTTCAATTCCATGATATCTCTCCCGGCGCCGCTTTTTACCACCCCAAAGGAGCTATTTTATTCAATGAACTCACGGCTTTTCTGCGACGCGAATACCGCAAACGCAACTACCAGGAGGTCATCACGCCGTTGATGTACGACAAGTCCCTGTGGGAGCAAAGCGGCCACTGGGAACATTACCGCGAAAACATGTTTTTGATGGAGGTCGATGAGCGAGAGGCTTCCTTGAAACCCATGAACTGTCCGTCTCACATGCTGATGTACAAGATGCGAACTCGTAGCTATCGCCATTTGCCCTTACGCATTGCCGATTTTGCCATGCTGCATCGCAACGAGCTCAAAGGAGCGCTGGGAGGATTGACAAGGGTACGCAAGTTTTCAATGGACGACTGCCATATTTTTGTGGCCTTGGAGCAGCTGGAGGAAGAAATCCAACGCTGCATCGAATTCACGCGTTATGTGTATGAGTTGTTTGGCTTTGAATTTGATGTGGTGCTCTCGACCCGTCCGGAACAGTCGATGGGAAGCGAAGAGCAGTGGCGGAAGGCGGAAAATTCCCTGGAAGCGGCCCTCAAAAGTGCCGGCTTAACCTATGGAACCAACCCGGGAGACGGTGCCTTTTATGGTCCCAAAATTGACTTCCGCATTAAAGATTCGCTCCGACGGGAATGGCAATGCGCCACCATCCAAATCGATTTTCAGATGCCTCAACGGTTTGAACTCAGTTATGAAGGACCCGACGGACAGTCCCATACGCCGGTGGTGATTCACCGCGCACTGCTGGGATCCTTGGAACGATTCATCGCCATTTTAACCGAGCATTTTGCCGGAGCGTTTCCCTTTTGGCTGGCCCCGGAGCAGATTCGCCTCTTGCCGGTGAGTGAAAAATTCAGCGCCTATGCCTGGAAAGTTCGGAATGAGTTGTTTGAAGCCGGATACCGGGTGGAGGTGGATGATGCGGACGATACCCTGGGTAAGAAAATCCGTAATGCGGAAACCGAAAAAATCCCGGTCATGATGGTGGTGGGCGAAAAGGAGGTGGAGTCCGAGACCGTGGCCGCCCGCTATTACGGCAAACGCGAACAAGAAACGGTTCACGTGTCCGAATGGATGAAAGGACAAAAGCCCACGCTTTAAAACCTTCAAAAAGGCGTGCCATTTACCGCTTTCCATTGAAGATTTCTCATTTAGGATAGGAGCTTTTCTATGCCGCCTTTCCAAACAGCTTTTCCGCCTCCTTCTTGTATTCTTCATCATAGATAATACGGTTGGAAGTTTCCATGCCCCCCAAGGCATCTTCCGACGTGCGATTCACGATCCCTTTGAGTTTTTTATTCCGAATGATTTCCAGCATCTTTTTGGGTCCCTCGGGATCGTTGCGGATCGCCTCCGGGAGATCCACTTTCAAAAATTCTTCCATGGATGCTTCCAATTCGGTCTGTTGTGTTTTCTTTCCGTACGGAGGTTTGTAATCAAACAAACGCTTTGTTTTATAATCGATCCCATACGCATCACACACTTCTTTCACCATATTATTGAGCTGAGCTTGGTGTCCTTTTACCTTCATCCCATCATCCCCATTATCCACGATCGGAGGTTTGTCATAACGCGATTGATCCAATCGCGCACGCCCCGAATTCTCTCCGTCGCGACGGCCCGACAGAAAAGAGTCATAGAGGTAGTAACACTGAATGGCTTCCAGCATCTGATTCTCCACTTCCTTGATGGCTTCCGGCTGAATTGGATTTTCGTCCCCTTTATCCTTATACTGCTCTTTTAATCGGATCAATTCTTCCAAATGATTGCTCAAACTGATGATGTACTGATTGAACCCTGCGTAGGCGTTCATGTACCCTTCATTCGAAAAGTATTTCTGATTCCCGGTAAGAGTCCCTGTTAAAGTCTTAATATCTTCCATGGTGGAGGGAGGAATGAAAAAGGGAGCATCTTCATGATCCATTTTATCCGCACTTTTCAACCCCTTGGAAAGGCGAGAACGGAAGTTGGGGTCCATCATCATGTGTTCCCACAAAAACTGAGAGAATTTTTTATCCGGCAAAGACTGTTCGGACGCACTTTTAAAATGAGCGTCTCGAATCATTTCGTAATCTACTACCGTATACCCTCTCTCGGTTTCTTTCAATGAGATTTCTCCTTCGAGATAACGGGGATGAAATGGCTTTGGTCCTTTGTTGGTGAAGTAGTCCAAGAGGGGGAGCTGGTTCAGATATCTTCCTTCAATATCTCCGATACGATCGATGTGGAGCAGCGTCATTCCTTCCATAGCCCCTCCGCCACACCGCGCGGTGACTCCTTCAATGAGGAAAAACATTTTTTGTTCCATGCTCAATTTACCGGCACTGATCGCAAACTCCAGCAACCCTTCATACTCCTGAGGATTCACATACACTCCGGCTTTCCAGTCCTTGAGCAATCGACGCATTTCTCCCCGTAATCCTTCGGTTCCTTTCGGATCGGCTTCGAGCTGTCGTCCTTTATTCAGGAAATTGTTTCGATTGCTGTTGTACTTGTTCACATTGGCTGAGTACCAGTCGGCGTGCTGGCCTACTCCCCAAAAAATATCAATGACCTCTTTCACTCGATCTTCTCCGGACACCAGCTTCGTGGGATCGTCGGGGTGAGGGTGAGGGGCGTGATCCAACGGGATATAATAACGGGCTCCATCGGACGTGTAGCGAGCCGAGAGTCGATTGAGGGTACTCCACACCTTCATGTCATCCCAGCGTAACTCTCCTTTTTCATTCAACGCAATAAAACAAGCCTTGGCTTCATCTTTACTGCTCGTGGTATGCAATTTCGCTAAAATCTCCCAGCTACCCCACTGCTCCATGGCACTTTTGTATTGATTCACTTCTTCGGTTTCCGCCGCCTGATAAACACGATCAAATTCAGTCCCCAGAAAGGAAGGCAACATGCCTCCGATCTTACCGTATCGTCCCTTGGATCGGCGGGTGTGTTTACGTTTGATGAACTCCAAAATTTCTTTTCCCAAATTTATGATATCTTGAAGCGAAACGAATTCATATTTTCCCAAAATATTGTTGATAAAACTTATTTTTGCCCCTTCGGCCGGATGCGGCAGATAGGGGCTCACCGTTTCAAAAAAGCTTTTGCCTTCGAACCCTTCGCTCATTTTTTTGGAAAAATCCTTCATTGCATCCAATAAACCCTTCTTTTTGGCTTCTTCTTTAAACTCTTTCCCCATTTCCGCCGCTTCATCTCCTTTGCGTTCCGCGATATCTTCCGGTTTACTGCGTTCAATCTTGTTGGTTTTGACCCAGCCTAAAAATTGCGGCAGCGTCATTTTGTCTCCGTTTTTAAAGGTCACTCCGGTGTCGTCCGCTTCCTTAATCTGGATCTGATTTTTCCCCATATCTCCCCATTGCAATACCTCCTCCGGTTCCACGCTGATCGGCGGATAGGCGGCGGGATTTCGTTTTTCTTTCTGATTCTTTGTCGCGGAGTACTGCTTCAAATTTTCTCGTAGGGCTTCGAGGGTTTTGAGTTCGGGCATCATTTCCTGACGACGGGCCCATTTGGCAAACTCTCCTAAATTCATTTCGCGGACCATGCGAGGGCCGGTCAATCGCGTTTGAGGATCGTCATCCGGATTCAACGTCACCACAGGTGCTTTGAACACCACTTTTTGATCGTCAATGGATTCAATTTGAATCGACTCTCTGTCCGGGATAGGGTTGCCTCCTTTATCCAAATGATAGCCTTTGCTGTAGTCCAAATTTTGCCCGGCCTTGAGCCCCATTCCCATGTCGGACAAACCGAGCATGCTTTCCAAATTTTGCTGCGTGGAAACCACTTCGCACACATCGGACGCATTCACCCATTTGGCAAAACGGCCAACGGTATAATGCTCTCCATTGTCCATAAAAATGGTGAGTCCCACCGGTTGTTTTCCGATCACGTCGGCATCCGCGCCCACTCCATTCAACAGCTTGGCATCCACAATTTCCACTTTCGTGATGGTTTGCGTCCGTATATTTCCGTTGGCCGAATCCGGATAAACATACTGCAGCTTGGTTCCCGGCTTGAGCGTGATGCCGCTGAGGGCTTCGGCTTCTTCAACGACGCGATTCTTCCACACTTCATACTGCACGAGTGTGGCTGCGGCCTTGATGACGTCGATCGCCGCCCGGGATTGCACCTCAAAATCTTTCTCAATGTAATATTCTTCCTCCTTCATCTTGACGATATTTTTCAAATCGGCTGGCCTTAAATTCATTCCCTGCAACTTTTGTCGCAACAATTTAATCGAATCTTTATTTTCCACATCAAACTCTAAAATTTCATTAATCTGTTTGTCAGTTAGGATAGACTCCTCTCTTAACTTTCTCATATAAGCGATCATCGAATTTTGATTGCTGCGATCGCGATTATTGAGACCCAAAATATTGTTTTTCAATTTCAAAATCGGACGTGTTCGCTCCTGCTCCGGCAAATTCTTGATGTGCACATTAACGGATAACATCAGTTCGGTGATCTTTTCATGGATTTCATCCCGGGTGGACTCCACCGCGTCCTGCTGCGTTTCCACGGTGGACTCGGCCTCTTTAGGCGCACTTTTCCCCAAATTGTACTGCTGACGAAATTCATCGGGACCAATATGATTGAGCGCAAAACCTTGGGACGAGTGCTTCTCATCCATATCTTGACTTGCCAACCCGTTATGGGCCATCTCAAAATCCGCTTCTTTGATCTGTCCTAATGCAAAACGACGCGCCAATGGGGCGCGATAAGTATTTTCGCTTTCCAAGTCGTCCACCGCCGACTGAAAGGATTCATCTTTTATCTTCCCCCTGATCCAATTTTTGGCCAAGAGCTTTTGGGCGGCGCTATCCGCCTCCAAGCTGTCCTGCCCCCGGTTGTATAATTCTTCATCAATCTTGCCGTTAGCCAGCATTTTTGCCAAACGAGCGGGATTTCCTTTCGATTTCAAAGACTCTAAAGCGTCTTCGTGGGTATCCTTACTTATCTCCTTGCGTTCACGACGTTTATCGAGTTTATCGATACTCTGTTTATTTTCACGCTCCTCACGCTCTTTTTCCTCACGTTCACGCTTTTCTTTCCGCTTAGTCTCTATTTCTTCCAAATCCTCCGGAGATTGCGTGGAAGAGGTTGTGCCACTTTGGTCTGCCGTGGGAGCCCCTCCCGTAGGGGTTGCGTTGGGATCGGCAAAGACAAAACGGTGTCCAAGGAAGAGTGCTTCCGTGTCGAGGTTCCAAATGTCGTGAATGGTCAGGCGATGAAATCGCATAAACTAGGTTTGATTGTATTTTAATTATTTTCTTAATTTTGTCAACCTCCTACTCCTGTTATTTAATGGTTAGGAAGAGGAGGATTGCCTGCGGGTGGCGTGCCGGCGGGAGGGTTAACGATGGGCTGAGGATTCTGCGGAGGTAAGGCCGGATTCACTCCGGGTGGTTGTGCCTGAGCGGGAATACGAGGAAGACCGATTGGCGGAACACCAGCCCCTACAGTTCCT
>CAYTES010000066.1:0-7332 GCA_964436935.1 uncultured Candidatus Peribacteria bacterium
GCCCCTTCTAGGGGCTCTCCTCAAACCACGTCTTTTAGGCGTGGTTATTGATTTTAACGCTCCTTTGGGCCGTGACTTTGATCGTCTCAATCTCCTCAGGGCTCATATGGTCGGCCCCTTTTTTCTTTAAAACGGCATCAAGCACCTGTGTGATCCGCTTTTCACTCATTCCCTCAATTTTGAGGATCATTTTTTTTTGAAAAAGCGTGTACCGTTCTGCGGCATAGCGGGTCAAAATTTCCTTCTTTTCGTTACCGATATTCAGGGAATCGTTGAGTAATTCCATGGTTCTTTCTTCAAACGCGTGAACCATGTCATGCAATCCTTTATTTTCAGGTTTGGCATAAGGGATGTCCGTAAGGTCGGTTCGTTCAAACCAGGCTCCTTCGTCGAAAGCCGGAGCGGGGAAGTGTGGATTCATCCATGGGGCTATTTAAAGAGCTGCAATACGTCCGAACTATGTTTCAGGTTTTCGGTATTCAAATTGCCCGAAAGCGTCTCATTATTTCCCAAAACAAGCATCCCCACCGAAAGACTGATCAGGAAAATCGATAAAACGACAATGGTGAGTTTGGAGCCTAAGTTGAGCTTAAAATTGAACGGGTTGGACATTTATTTTTTGTTTTATTTGAGCCGTATCTAAATGCTGGCCAAGTAGAATAATAAAATATTTAAAACTAAAAGTCAATAGCTATCAACGCCTTTAACGTGAAAATCAATTATAATATAGGAAATAAGGTCAATTTAAGCCTATTTTCCTCCTTACCCCTTGTCTCATGGAACAAGCCTCCATTCTCCCTATTTTACAAAAAATACCTCTTTTTGAGGAATTGAACGAATCGGACCATGCGGAAATCATCAAGCACATCAATCTGAATTATTTTCCGATAAATTATGTCCTTTTCAGCCAAGGGGATCCCGGAGATAAGCTTTTTATCATCAAATCGGGAAGTGTGAAGATTTTTAGTCCGGATAAGCCGACAGAGATCATTGCCATGTTGGGTCCCAATGAGTTTTTTGGTGAGATGGCACTTTTTGAGGACCGTCCGCGCAGTGCGTCCGCAATGACTAACGAAGAAAGTGAGGTTTTCCTTCTTGAGAAAAGTGATTTTTATGACTTGGTGCTTAAAAATCAAAGTATTGCCAGCAAGTTGAGCGAGGAGTTTTTAAATCGTGTGAAGACCAACCAGTCCAGGATAGATGGTTTATAAGAAAACAGAGCTCCAAGGAGCCCGTTTTCTTTGTTATTCGTCGCCCAGGTATGCTACGCTCCTCATGCCTCGAATCCAGACCCCTTATGAGGTTTGCCATTACAAACTCCTTTATGTGAATAGCTCCTAGTCGTCCAGGGGTTCAGTTACATCCCGTGGCCCCGCTTCCCGGGCGGTTTTTTCGTGTTCATTCGTGAGTTCCAGAAAGGTGGAAACCCATACCGCGGTGGAGAAGACCTCGAGAATTCCACCTAAATAAGCGGAAAAATACATTCCCACCCCGGCAATGAGCAGTCCAATCACGAGGCCGACTTTAGCCAAGGCAAAGGTGGCCAGGATTCCCGTAGAAATGATGATGATGGACGGGATCAGCAGGACGAGGATGATATTGAGCAAAATGCGAAGGGTGATCAAAACCATCAATAGAATCATTAGAAAAGTTTGTTGCCAATGGACGATGACCAGGCGTGCACTGGCGGCCATCGCCTGAATCATGTTTTTGTCATCAATGATGATGAAGTATTCGGAATAGGTGAAAAGCAGTAGGAGCGAGAGTCCCACAACGAAAATAAGGATAAAAGGAAATAATAAAACTTCAAAAGCGCCTGTCCCCAGGTTTCGGACGACAAAGGAAAGCTCGGTAAAAACTCCAAAAACACTGAAAGTTCGAATGAGAAGCCGGTATTCAAAAAGTTGAAGAAAATGTAGAAACCCATAAGAAACGCCGTCCATGATTTTGATATCCTGCCCGTTCCGTTTTCGTGCAATGAGTTGGGCAAGTGCGGCTTTGGAGAAAACCGGAAGCGTGAAGTAGAGCAATCCTATAAATGCGGCAATAAAAATTCCAACGATTGCCAGAGAGGTGTTATTGCTGATGAAATTGCCCGAAAAATTGATCACTTCGTGAAAAAATGAGTCTCCTGCGTAGTCTCGAAAAAGCGAAGATTTCCAGAAGGAAAGAAATTGATAGGCCAGATAGAGAATCCCGACCAAAAGGCTTATCAACTCGGGAATAAACGCATAAGTCCACATCAGTCCTTTATTGGTTTGGGTCAGTTGCCACGCGTCACGGATAATCTCCTTGGTGTTCATGCTGATGATTATGGAAATACGGAGTTCAAAAGTCAAAGAAACAGATCCATTTTTTCCTATTTGAGGGTTCGTTCGGAAATAAATTGCTCAGATTTAAGTTCAATGCGCTCCGAATACGGCGCTAAGATTGAGAAAAATATCGAGGCGTACCAAGTGTACGATGAGAAATTTTTCGATTGAAAAGCGATTGTATTCGGAGATGCAGTGGACATAGGATGGGTAATTTATTTATGGACGAACCCTAAGATCGATTTTCGGGATTTAAACCGTCTGGCCCTGGAAATAAATTTTGGGTATAGTTGAAATGTTCACCTTTTGAGTCCCTCCCTCATGTCAAAAACCACATTGATTAAATATGGCCATTTCAAGTGGATCGATATCGTGAAGCCCGATGAGGAAAGCATTAAAAAGCTCAAAAAAGAGTACGATTTTCACGAGTTGGACTTGGAAGATTGTTTGTCGGAGAATCAACGCTCCAAGATCGACGAATACGAAGACTATCTTTTTATCGTGTTGCATTTCCCTCATTACGATAAACGTCGTAAGCGCATTGTGACAGAAGAAATCGACTGTTTTATCGGTCAGGATTACATCATCACCCTCCACGAAGGTCAGTTGAAGGCGATTGTGGAAGTGGTGGATCAATGTCAGAAAAATAAGACATTTTTGAAGGAAAATTTAGAGAAGGGGAGTGGGTATTTTCTATATGTGATCATTCGGGAGCTGTTTGATGATTGTTTCACACTCATCGATGGCATGGAAAAAACCATTGTGGAGATGGAAAATGATCTCTTTGAGGGAGATGCGGAAAAAGATATGGTGAGGGATATCCTATGGCTTAAAAAAGATGTCATTCGTTTCAATCTCATCATCGCTCCGCAGCGCGCGGTGATTGCCCAATTGGAACACAAAAATAAGAAATTTCTTCCGCCCAATTTGGAGGTTTATTTTGACGATGTGGTGGATAAAATCGAAAAAATTTGGAGCAACCTGGAGCGCTTGAAAGAAATGACGGAAAGCTTAAAAGATGCGAATGAAATTTTGATTTCTCATCAAACCAACCAGGTGATTAAAACGCTCACCGTCTTTTCGGTTGTGTTACTGCCGTTGACCGTGATCACCGGATTTTACGGGATGAATGTCTCTCTCCCGAAAGCCAACCATGAGTGGGTGGTGTGGGGGATTACATTGTCGATGGTGGGATTGGTGTCCGGGATGCTCGCCTTTTTCAAATGGAAGCGATGGATTTGAAGAAATGAAGAAGTTAAATGGTGGGGAATAATAAAAAGATTGCATAAAAAAAGGTTTTTCGTTAGAATTTTCATTGAAAATAAATTTTTTAAAGCCAACCAATGAAGCGTTCTCAAAAAAAGACAGTCATCAAAAAGCATGCCACTCATGATCGAGATACGGGATCTCCTCAGGTTCAGATCGCAGTGCTCACCGAAAGAATCAATCAGCTCACGGAGCATTTGAAGATTCATCGCAAAGATTTTAGCTCCCGAAGAGGATTGTTGGGAATGGTGGGTCAACGACGGAAGTTGCTCAAGTACCTTCAAACCCAGGATAAAGGATCCTACGAAGTTCTTCTAACGACACTCAAAATTCGTGGCTAATTCATTAGGTCTATTCATCACTCCTTTTCGTTTCATTCTGTTTGGGCATCAAGTCACAGGTAATCTTCTTAAAGGCTAAGGAGATCGCTTGAAACTTGGTGCTTCAGGCTAATGGGAGAAAGGGAATGAAAATTTTATTTTTTTATCCTCATCCCTATGGCACAAATTCACAACGTGTCCTCGGAACTTGCCGGTTGTCCTTTGACCCTTGAAACCGGTCTTTTGGCAAACCAGGCGCACGGTGCGGTCACGCTCCGCTTAGGCGACACCATGGTCTTGGCCACCGCCACCATGAACACCAATCCACGAGACGAAGTGGATTTTTTCCCGTTGAACGTGGATTTTGAAGAAAAGTATTATGCCGCGGGCAAAATCAAGGGCAGCCGCTTCATCAAGCGTGAAGGACGCCCTTCGGACAACGCGGTGTTGGTTTCTCGAATGATCGACCGTCCTGTGCGTCCCCTTTTTCCAAAAGGCATGACCAACGACGTGCAGTTGATCATTTCGACATTGTCGGCGGATTTGGTGATTCCTCCGGATACCATCGGCATCACGGCCGCTTCGGCCGCCTTGATGATTTCCGGAATTCCTTTTGCCGGCCCGATTGCCGGAGTGCGGATCGGATATGGCGCCTTGGAAGAAGGCGGAGCCGAACAGTTGATCCTCAACCCCACCTACAAACAGATTGAGTCCGGTCGTTTGGACTTGGTCGTGGCTGGAACACTGGACGCCATCACGATGGTGGAAGCGGGATCCAATGAAATCACCGAAGACATCATGTTGGAGGCGTTGGAAATCGCGCATCGTGAAATCAAGCGACTGTGTGAATTGCAAATGCAGTTGGTGGAAATGGTTCAACCCAAAGCGATGGAGGTCAAATTCATGGCCAAGAAAATGAGTGCCGAAGAAGCGGTCGATCAAATGGTGACCAAGGAAATGCTCGACGAAATTTTTGGAGTGACCAAAAAAGAGATCAAACCTAAAATTCATGACTTGGAAGAAAAGTTGTTTGTGCAGTACGCCACTCAGCTCGAATCCAAAGAGTTCAGCAAGCGAGATTTGGCCGAAGTATTGAACAGCCGATTGGAAAAGAACATGCGCGCCAATATTTTGGAGCATGAACGACGCATTGATGGTCGAAAGATCGACGAAATTCGCCCGATTTCCGTGGTATTGGACTTGTTGCCTCGTCCTCACGGATCGGCTCTATTCCAACGCGGTGAAACGCAGGCACTCACCATCACGACCTTGGGGGCTCCTGGGGATGCGCAGATCATCGACAGCATGGATGAAGATGTGACCAAGCGGTACATCCATTACTACAGCTTTCCCCCGTATTCCGTGGGAGAAGTGAAACAGTTGCGCGGGGTGTCTCGTCGCGAAATTGGACACGGCGATTTGGCCGAGCGTTCATTGGATCCGATGATCCCTTCCAAAGAAGTTTTTCCGTACACGATCATGTGTGTGTCCGAAATCACCAGTTGTAATGGATCAAGCTCCATGGCATCCGTTTGTGGTTCGACGCTTTCGATGATGGCGGCTGGAGTACCGATCAAGCGTCCGGTGGCCGGAGTGGCCATGGGATTGGTGGTGAAAGACAAAGACGATGCCAGCAAAGGGTATAAGATTTTGACGGATATTCAGGGAATGGAAGATTTCGCCGGAGACATGGACTTCAAAGTCACCGGAACCACCGAAGGGATCAACGCCCTTCAGATGGACATCAAGGTGAAAGGACTGTCGCTTTCGATCATGAAAGAAGCCTTGGATCAGGCCAAAAAAGCCCGTCTCTTTATTTTGGGGGAAATGCTCAAGGCTTTGCCTCAAACGCGAACGGAATTATCCAAATACGCACCACTCATCAGCACGATTCATATTGATCCTTCACAAATTCGAGATGTGATTGGCAAGGGGGGAGAAACCATTCAAAAAATCACCGCCGAGTGCGGCGTTTCCATTGATATTGAACAAGACGGTTTGGTGCTCGTCACCGCACCGGATCAAGCCAGTGGGCAAAAAGCAGTGGAATGGATCAACCGCATCACCTATGTGCCGAAAGTGGGGGATGTGTTTGAAGGAACCGTGGTGCGAATCATGGACTTTGGAGCGTTTGTGGAACTCGTGCCGGGGAAAGACGGCTTGGTCCACATTTCTCAATTGGCCAACGAACGCGTGAACCGAGTGGAAGATGTCGTGAAAGTAGGGGACAAGCTCAAGGTCAAACTCATGGAGATTGACGACATGGGCCGCTACAATCTGTCACACAAAGTGTTATTACCTCGATCGGAAGGACCTACGCCCGCCCGAGGCGGATCGTAGAAACCCTCACCATTCAAGTGTCAACCTTGATGGTGGAACCATCCCGACCTCACCAAACCAGTACATCTGGACATTAAAGAATTACGTGTGACCTTTTTATAAACAAAATATGAAATTTTTATGAATAAACTAATCCGTCAATTCAAGATTGATTTATCAAAAAGATCAAATTATACTTTAGCGGTCAACCTCGGTAGTAAACATCGCAAGAAAAGACCTGCAAAAGGTCTTTTCTTTTATTGAAATCGTGAACACGATTCGGTATAGTCTTGGGGCAGAAAAAATGCGGGTATAGTATAGTGGCTATTATGCGCCCCGCACTGCGGGGCAAGGCCGAGATAGGATGGAAAAAGTTTATGGACAAATTTATAGTGTATATATTGAAAAGTAGAAAAGTAAATCGTCACTATATAGGATCGACAAAGGACATTCAAAAAAGGTTAAAAGACCATAACGAAGGATTGAATCGATCGACAAAGTTTGGTATCCCATGGGAAGTTATTTATACTGAAAAAGGCTTTAAAACTCGAAGAGCAGCTGAGGAGAGGGAACGAGAATTGAAAAGCTGGAAAGGAGGTCTAAAGCTAAAAGAATTGTTCAAAAATGCGGGTATAGTATAGTGGCTATTATGCGGCCTTGCCAAGGCCGAGATACGGGTTCGACTCCCGTTACCCGCTCCAGGATTTTATTGCTCTAAAAAATTGCTTTTTACTGTTCCCAAGTAAAAGGGCTAACTTTTGATATTAAAATTGAGCTTCTTGAGGTTTTATTATGTATCGCTTTCATGATAAAATGTTAAGATTAAAAAAAGTTTTTAATGGCTGACTTAGATAGAGATCCTCCAATAGTGGTAAAGCATGAAGGTAGTAAGCCTATAGCATTACCTGCTGAAAAATATCTTGCATTATATGTCAGGGCGCTTATTAATGCTCCTATTTTAGATGGTCAAGCGATGACCACCTATTTAACTGACCGAGGCACTCATGATTTACACGAATCAATAACCACGCCTAAAAGACGTGGTTTGAGGAGAGCCCCTAGGGGCTGTGCTTTAAGGACTTTAGCTCCAGCCTAAATCAAGCTGGTCACCGTCC
>CAYTES010000067.1:0-7244 GCA_964436935.1 uncultured Candidatus Peribacteria bacterium
CCTTCCGATGAAACTCTCCATCGTGGTGGTGAACTACAATCACAAGTACTTTCCTCGGATGTGCGTGGAAGCCATCGAAAAGAGTAAAACCACGTTTCCCTACGAAGTGATTTTTGTGGACAATCATTCTTCCGATGAAAGTCTTCAGTATTTGAGGGAAATTCATGAGGAAGGGCGGGTCAGACTCATTGAATCCGGGCTAAATTTGGGCTATGGGAAAGGAAATAACCTTGGCGTTCGCCAGGCCAAAGGCGAGTACATCATCATCTCCAATCCCGATATTTTTGTACATCCGGACACCATGCAGAAATTGGTGGAGTACATGGAAGCGCATCCGGACGTGGGATTGGCCGGGCCGCGTCTGCGGTATTACAACGGACAGGTGCAACCTTCCTGCCGGCGCCACATGAATTTCATGGATCTCATCATCAAAAGGACATTTTTGCGTCAACTGCCCTACTTCAAAAAACGTCTTAAAAGCTATCTGATGGACGATTTTGATCATGAAAACATACAGGAGGTCGATTTGATTACCGGCGCGTACTTCATCATGCGACGCGAGTTGTATCGACACATTCGAGGATTCGACGAGCGGTATTTTCTTTTCATGGAAGATTATGATTTGTGCCGTACGGTGCATCAAAAGGGCTATAAAGTCATTTATTATCCGGTGGCGGAAGCGGAGCACTATCATAAGCGGCTGTCTGGTGGTAATATTTTCTGGCTGTTGACGAGGCGGGTGTTTTGGATCCATGTGTCCAGTGCCTTCAAATATTTCTGGAAATGGCGTGGAAAAGGCCTCAAACCCCAGAAAAAATCATAAATTTCTTTATTTCTCATTTTTCCTACCCTATGAAAAAAAATCATATCCTCACGATTTTTAGTGTTTTTATCCTGTCGCTGGTGTTGGCGGGTTGCGGAAAATCGGGCACTGGAAACTATGTGCTGACCGATTACGGAGTGGACCCCAATTTTAAAGTGGTGGAAATGAAAACCGTGGATTCCGAAAGTGATTATTTCACGCTCCGGTACGATAAAAACGTATGGGAACTTCAGGAATGGGATGCGGGAACGGCTCCCAATCGCGTAGCGTTGGTGAATCAGGGGTATGAGAATAACAAATGCGCCTTGTTGCCCGGAACGGTGGGCGGAGGTTTGGACGAGGGCAATCAGGTGATTGAGGGAAGTTTATTGACCGCCCGTTACGTGGGTAAAACCTTAGATGTGTTCAATCCGGCTGGGATTCAGTTGATGCATATTGTGGGGTATGAAATCGACGAAGAGCCATACATTTTTGAAGTCCGATTGCCGGCGAAAGACCCTGCGCAGTGTTTAAGTGATTCACAGGCGGTGATTTCGACGTTCAACGTCGCCACTCCCTCCAGGCCGGCGGAAGCAACAACGGAAAGTTCGGAGGCTGAGGATTCCGAGGCCAACGTGGGCAGCGTTTCGGTACAAGTGGGCGGCAATCAGGAGGAGTAAAAACGGAAGTTTTCTCGAAAGGAACTTCTTAAAAGAGGGGGTGTATTTTCGGTGCGGGCTTATTTTATTTAGGCCTTAAGCCGTCCATTAACCAAAAAGGGTGGATTTAAGGGGGGATTTTTGGTATAATGATAAGATTATAAAAATAAAAAAAATCTATGGGTGGAGGAGATGTGCCAAACCGTGGAGTGGAACAGGCGTCTACAAATAGTTCTGAAAAACCAAAAGAGACGGTAGAAGCCGAAGATCCACGAGATGCGCAAGTTTTAAAATTGAAAAAGCAATTGGAGGCAATACGCGAGCAATCCAATACGCAAGAAGAATTGAGAGTCCTTGCAGGACAACAAGCGGAAAAGCTTTATAAGCCGAGTGAATCGGGAGAGAAAAAATCGTTGAAACAAATCCAAAAAATCGTTCAGAGAAAACTCGAAGCTTTTTATATTCAATCTGGAGTAGCGGTCGATTCAAAAGGAATTGAACAACAAGTCCAAGATATCATGGATCAAGCACTTTTGAACATCCAAAAACGCCCTTTGAGCTTTGGAGAAACGCTGGACACCATCTTGGAATTTGCAAAAGAAATGCCACATCCGCTTAAGAACGCTCGTAATGGAAAAGGTACTAAGCCGTGGAAAGAATATTGGAGTCAAGTACGGGAATACCAACTGTCTTCACATTTGGGAACTCGAGTAAGTAAAATCGAGGCCGCACAGGTTAAGGCTCAGAATGATATCGATGCTCAAGCTCAGGCCGTTTTAGTGACACGGGATGCGGAAGTGATTCGGGAAGGTTATCAATTGTTTAATATTCCCGGTGATACACCCGTGGCAATAAGAGAATTGAATAACGCCTATGGTAGGCATCTTGAATATTTGTGCCGTATGCCCTTCGAATATTTTTCCGAATCAAATGGGGAATCCAAAAAAACGGATTCACACTATTTTTCTCGAAAAGGCAACCAAGGGGAAACTTTACAAACATTATGGCAGGTATTTGACCAATATCTTCTTCCAGTTGAATCGGGGAAATTTGTACGAGTTCCCGATCCTGATGCATTCAGGGAACTCCCTAAAAGCGAACGTGCGAGCGATTACACCAGAGCTCAACTGTTAAGACGATACAGCCGTATTTTGTATGAAAAGTTGCTCTATGCGGAATTAATTGATGCCCAAACCGGCGGCGTGAATGAAAAAATAAAATCCATTTCCATTCAAGGAACGTTGGTGGTATTGGCAACTTCCAATGGGCCGGTTCATTTTCGATTGGATGCTCATGTGGGAGAGATCCAGGACGCCTGTCAGGGGACAATTTTAGAGCCAAAAAAGGGACAAAAACGCAGAGCGTCGAAAGAGTATGAATCGTATAAAGCCAAAATGAATCGTGACTATTGGATGAGTCACGATCAGCCCCCTTCGATCGATGCGTTTAAAAAAAGTTTCCCCCCTGAGTTAAAAGATCAATTGATCGGGAGAGGAGAAATGATTTTATCCCTCACCAAAACTCCGGCATTGGGCATCGATTATTCGGTTGATCTTTTGATTCCTCCGGCTCGAATCACCTCCGGAAGTCAAAAGGTACCCCCCCAAGGATGGAAATTGAGACGGATTGGACTAAAACAAGATCCTCAAAAGGGAATCATGGTTTCTTATCCGGTTCCCAATGCGACATGGTCAACCAGCATAGAACGTTTTGCGCCTCTCACGGAAATGACACTTCGGGAAGCATGGAATAAAACTCCGGAAATCCCAATTGAGCGGGTGCCGAGTTTTAAAAGTGGATTTGATAAAATGATGCAAGCGTTGGGGACTGATCAAACCTATGGTAAGATTCGCGGGAAAGTCGTGGAACAAAAAAGTGAAGAATTGAAAGGAACCTACCAGGTCAATGCCACGGCGTTGGTCAGTCGTGCCATTACGGAGGTGGGAAGATTTGATATACGGACACAATGGACGGTTCGAGGTGAAATGGGAGAGCTCGTCGTGGACGATCGATTGAAAAAAATAAAAGAGATGCAACCCGCGATCCTTTCGTTGCGTGAAACCTACGAACGAGACGTTAAAGAATATCCCGAGTTTTCGGAACTTGTCGTGGATCGCATGCCGGCAGGAAAACGTTTGGATGAAATTTTACGTACGATTGATCGTGAAAAAGCCTATTTATTGGTTGAAGGAATTCAGGCGATGCAAAATAAGATCGAGCAAATGGATAAAGAGGGATCTCCATTGCAACGCGCAGAAAATATCGCCAAAAGTGTTCAAAAGGCATACCTTTATTATATGGAGTTGATTAAGCTTGATGCGGACGTTACCACGCCGGTATTGGCAATGGCGAAGGAATCATTGGTGAAACTATCAAATCAAGGCCGAGAACAAATTCGAGAAATTTACAAACCATTTTTGGAAGAATTTAAACAAAAATTCCCCGCGACCTATGCGTTGAGTGAAAAACCGATGGATTATTCCTTGAAAGCAAAAACAGGGGAGGAAGCCCAAACACGCGTTGAAGAATCGGATAAAGCCGGCACGGATTTTATCACCCAATATAAAGAATATTTGGACTTAATTGAGCTGTATCCGGATCAGATTGGATCCATTGAAACCGAAGAAATCATATTGCCACCGGCGATACCGGTGCAAACACCCGATTCAACGGAGCCATCGGTTGGCGAACCCCCATTGGAAGAAACATCATCTTCTCTAAAAGAAGAGCAACCATCAGCCCCTTTAGTATTACAAGAAGGGGAAGAAGCGTTGAGTTCGAAAATAATGGAACAGCTTAAAACAATAAAGATTGAAGCGCATGATTTATCAGATGTATCGCTGAGGGACAATATAAGAAATTATGCCAATATCGCCCAAAAAATAAGAATAAAATATGAAGAAGAGGGCAAAGAAGTTTACACCTCCGGAGATGTGGATTATGTTTTAAGCGTTTCAGAAAAGATAATTCAGGGAGCTCTTTTCTTTGCAGAACCTGCAACATTAGATTTATTAGGAACAGATCCTGAGTTTAAAAAAAGAATAAAAGAACCAATCGAAAATATGCTTCGGAATATTAATGCTATTTTAAAAAATACCATTTCTTTGCATACTAACGTTTATGGAGTAATGGAACCTAAACCATTTGCCGACCATATTCTATTGGAAGGAGGAGAAACATTGAGTCATAAATTGAAATCGATTCAAAGCAATTTGGAACAGCTCAAAAAAAGTTTAGAATAATTTTTTAACTTTTATTTATGGTGGAAAAAATCGATCGGGTCAGCGCGCTGAAAGAAGAATACACAAGCTTTAAATCAGAGCCCCAAGAAAGTGACGATCAATTTAAATCTAAAATTGAAGAGCGGCGTTTATCCGACGGAACGACCGTTTATGATCAATTGAATAAAGTGGAGGCTGAAAGGAGTTATACCATTAAAAAGCGTGAACGAACGCCATTGTTTAACGCGCTTAAATCATTGACGGAAGAAGTGAGACTCCCAAAAGAAAAACAGAAAGAAATGGTGAAATCCATGTTGGCATGGCTTTCACTGGCTGGCTTGAGCACTTATCAGGCCTATCAAGGAGATCGATTTAGATTGAAAGGGTCAGTTTTAACGATGAATTTGAGAAATGTTCCTCAAGAAATCACAATTGATTTTTCTCGGCCTTTAGCGGAATCACGCGAAGCCTTTGTCATCATGGAATCTCGTAAAAATTTAACGGCGTTAAAGGAAGAAATAGGATTAACTCCTGAGAATTCAAGATTGGATGAGAATAAAGAGGCAAAATTGGAAGCCTTTGAACGGGTGTTGGACAGTGGAAGTATCGTTCGGGTTCGCGAGTCGCTTCATCAAGATCATGGTATGGATGCCCGTAAAAAATATTGGGATAAAGAGGTTCAACCCAACCTGGGGAAGCTTTATGGTTTGCTTACAACGGAAAATAAAAATATTGGGAAAGAACGGTCCAAATTGAGAGGAAAATTAATAAATGAATCGACCAAAGCAGAAGAAAAAGCAGGCATTCAGAAGCAACTGGATACGTTGGAAGAACGCTCGTCCAAGCTCGAAACCATGATCCAAAAATTGGAAGAGTTGGGAATTAAGAAAGGTAAAATAACGTCGTCTTATAATGGAGAAGAAGAATTGAACATGGTTTTTATCGAATTTTATCGTTACGGTATGCTCAAGGGGGAATTTCCGGATGTCATCGAAGGAATTGTCAAAAAAGAAGAAGAAAAAGCAGAAGACGAAAATCCGGTGGTTATGCCGCGAAGGCTTGGCCCGGACGCGCCTTAAAATCCAAATCAATCATCAAATTTAAATCTTTTTAACCTTTTAAAACAAAAATTCATGCAATTAACTCAATGCAAAATCAAATTCAATACATTCTCACGAATGATTTTAAAATTCAGTGAACGCGGGGGTGAAAGAATGGACGCGCCGAAAAATAGGCCACAAGAAAGAAAGGCTGATCTTGAAAAGCGTCAGGAATTGATGGCCCAGGTTTTAGGAGTGGATAAAAAAGGGAAAAAAGTTTTATTCAACCCATTTTCTAAAGAATTTTGGAAAAATGCAAAAGGAGCTCCACGGTTCGAACCCAAAGTGGTTAAACCTTGGGAATTAGAAGGCCCAGCCACGGGATCAACGGAAGCCATTCCCCCTACACGCATTGTGAAGCCGTGGGATCTCAAAGAAAAAGATAAAGATGAGATCAATCCGCAAAAAGATTCAGGAACGGCGGAAGGGGTAAGCGTGAAAAACGAATAAACTCATTGCTCAATCTCCACCTCTCCCTTCACCTTACACTGACACGCCAAACGGTGTTCTCCATCAAATTTGCCCATGGCGCGCAAGGTTTGCTCTTCCGTCTCTTCAATCGGAGTGAGGTTTTCTTTGCCGGAAGGAATCGTGATCAAACAAGTGCCGCAAATTCCATTTTCGCAGCCGTAGGGAATCGGCCAACCGTTCATTTGGGTTACATCGGCCAACGCTTGATCATCTTGGGCGGGAGCGGTTTGTCCCGTGTTCTTAAAGGTTACATTTGGCATGTCGAGAAAATTTTAATAATATGAGTCTATGAAAAGTAGTCCCATTATACTGGAAAGCATTCCAACCCCCAATTCAAAGTTCGCGGACAAGGTATGGGAAGTGGTCGCGCAAATCCACAAAGGAGAAACCCTCACCTATAAACAGGTGGCTGAAAAAGCGGGACGACCAAGGGCGTTTCGCGCCGTGGGAAGCATTCTCAAGCACAACTACAATCCCAATATTCCTTGCCACCGCGTCATTCGTTCGGATGGAAAGTTGGGGGAGTACAATCGCGGCGTGGAGTTGAAGGAAAAACGCCTGAGAGAGGAAGGGGCAATTCTTTAGGAGTGCGACATCAATTCTACCGTTGCCGCATACGTTCCAAGATGGCATCGAGCACTATTTTTCCAAAATGGTGCTCCAGCTTGTGAATATCCTGGGAATCCGGATACTGGCCGTCTAGATTGATATTATATTGTTTAAAAGGTTGATCATGCGGTTCATTGTACAAATGAATTTTAAGCCATGCCCCGCTTTGAACCAAATCCACTCGCTCATAAGGGAGATGGGTCAATCGATGCTGATCCAAAGCAGGAGAACCTGATAATCGGTGCGGCCACAAGTTCAGGGGTTTGGAGTTCTGGAAATCCAAGCGAAGCGTGTTGGTACGAGTATTGTGTTCAATGCTTTGAATTCCAGATGGTTCCTCACCCTTGAAAACACGTCTTTGATTCCCTGTTTTATTTGGTGA
>CAYTES010000068.1:0-7172 GCA_964436935.1 uncultured Candidatus Peribacteria bacterium
GGGATTAGGTTACTCCTAATCCCTACTGGTGCTTTTCAAACGTGAACGCGGGCTTTTGCGGCTCAATTGAAAATTTTAATGAGGGAAGCGTTAAAGGAGGATGGGTTAACCCAAGAAGTGAGAGATAGTGTTGGAATTAGCGATTCATCTAGCGATAAAATTGAATTTAATTCTGATCATTTACGTCAGATCGAAATTTTAGGGGTTCGTTTTTTGAAAAATGTTAAACTTCATCCCGCTCTTGATGAACGACTAAAAACGCTCGTCGTGGATCCGATCGATGCCCTTCCCGAAGGCAAACGCACCGTTCGAGGCAGGGTCCGTACCGGCGAAGAGATTGCGCGAGCCATTCCAGATCAGGCGGCATTTTTACGTGAAATAGACCAGCTGAAAGAAGGAAAATTTTTTGAATTGAATGAGAAAGGTCAGCTCGTGATGCAGGATGGATGCACGGAAGCTTACGGGTTAAAAGATACTTTTCCAATGGCACAAAAACGCCAAAAACGTCTCGTATACCGTGATAAGGATGGCAAAATTCAAGTGCTTGCCAATACCAATTTTACAGTCGATAAAGCAACAGAGGATCGCGTATTGCCTGATACTAAGGAAAGGATTGCCGCAAGTTCTATCCTGATGGAACGAGGTTTGCCCACACTCATCTTTTTCGACCAGGATGGACATTGGCATAGTGGTGAATATAATAGAATAATGAACGATAAAAATCAATTTGACAGACACACATATTCTTGGACTGATGATGAATCGCTCCATTTTTCGATTGGTCGGTTTGGCGGCTGGGGATTATGGCTTTAGGCGCGCGGGTTCGTATTTGGGCGATTCTAGCTATCAGAGTGATGATCTCGGGGCCCGTGGCATGCTAAGGGTCAATTTGAACCTTGAGTCTTAGTTTTCGGGATAAGGGAAATGAAAAGAACCGCCATTTTATATAGGCGGTTCTTCATTGGTAATTTTTTTTAAAATTGCCCAAAGTATGTCGTCGATTTTATTCTGTTACCAAATGTTCTATCGTTTGATTGATCAACCACTGAAGGATTTCTACGGTAGTTTTTTCGTTTAGTTCTTTTCCTAAATGATCGGCGACCGCTGTTAAACTAGGGCGCCAGTTGCATTCCAGGAAATAATTCTTTCCATCTTTTCCTGGAATAAAGTCAATTCCAAGCCATAATGCTTTTACAGTTTTTTCTTGTTTACCGACGAGCCTTGCTATTGAGCTCGCTTGAAGTTTTATCGACGCCGGTAGTCCTGGGGTTTTTTTATCTAAGCCAAGTGCCCCCAGTATATTTTCCGTTGTCGTTGAAATAGGACGTTGTTTATTTTTGGGGTTTAGTGGTATTCTCCCGCCCATTTTCTCATGACTTTGCACGTCACGAGAACCTGAAGAGCTCGTCCAAAATCTTTCTCCTGTTTTAGGATCTGTATGGGCCAATTTTTCTATATAGCCATCTTTTGAATCATATCGTGATTGAGGAATTCGTACCATTTTTAATACGAATGCCCGATTGGATGCAATGGATCGCGCATTTAAGAAGTGTTCGTTTTGAGGATCTTCCAAACTTGATTCCGTAACATTTTTTTCGTGTGGTAATCGATCACTCAATAGTACCCGTACATTTTTAGTATCTTCGGGGCCATAGATGATTTGGCTTGTGATGATATTTCCCGAGCAGTCCACTATAACTCGATAAGAAATTGGACGGTCCGTCACGGGGGGGATGTATTCTTGAAAAACCCATTCTTCATTTACTTGTTTTTGTTCTCCGGAGCTTTCCACCCACCCTTGGAATTTATCCCATTGCTCTTGTGTTTCAATTAAATATTTTGATTTTCCATGACCTACGCCCGTATTTTTAGCCACAACTGGAAAGAAAGGCATTATTTGAAAGATTTCATAAGGCAATGTGGTCGGAATTGATAAATCAGGAATAGCTCTTTTTAGGCGAGCGGCTTCCGCGATCGCTCCTTCTCGATAGTGTGTACTATTTGGACTTTCTAATTGATCGCTTTCTTTAATTTCAATCCCGTTTTTTTTCCCTGTTTCGCGTATCATTTTTTGTACTGCTTGAATACGTTTTATTTTTAGTTCAGGCTTTTCTGGATCTGATGGGTTGAAATTTTCAGGTCGAGGTAATTGGTTGATTTCAATGGTGTAAGGTGTTTCTGTCATAAAATATAGCTCTCTAAGGATAGCACTAATTAATAATATATTATTGATTTAATGTCAATTATATATTACTGCACTAATCCTTGGGTGAGCTTATATTTTTTACGCTCCACAACACTTTTTATACTTCTTTCCGCTTCCACAAGGGCAAGGATCATTGCGCCCCACGTCTTTTGATTTTTCTGTGGAGCTTACTATGGATTGAGGCAGGGGAGCTGCGCTTCGGGGGGCGGATGAATTTTCCTCCGCTTTGATCACCGTCACTTGTGTCGGCTCATCGGGCAAGGGCGTGCGATGGGTGCTTGGTGTTAAAATCCCTTCAATGGCCGCAGCATTGGTAGTAACCCCTTTGATTTCAAGCGGGCCCAGTGGGGCGGTTTGTTCCACGGCCTGAATTTTTATTTTAAACAGGGTGCTGACGATCTGGCTTTGGATTTCCCGGTGAAGCTCGGTGAACATTTGAAAAGCGTCTCCTTTGTATTCTACGAGCGGGTCGCGTTGTCCGTAACTCCTTAGGGCCACATTTTCTCTCAGTTTGGACATGCTATCGAGGTGTTCCATCCATAGGGTATCCATCACTCGTAATGCCACCGTTTTTTCCAAGCGACGCATCATTTCGGGGGCCGGAAATTGAGCGGCTTTTTCTTCATATTCTTTACGCAAAAATGCTTGTGCCAACTCCACCAATTCTTCGGAATCTTCTTTTTCTTTCAATTCCTCCTCGGTCATTTTGTGCACGGAATCTCTGTGAAGCGCGCTAAGGCTTTCCGTCATTTCTTTATAATCCCATTTTTCCGGGGACTCCAGCATGGCGTGACGGAGCACAATATCTCTGGCTTCATTATCGATCCATTCTTTGATTTTTTCCGAACTGTCTTCATTTTCGAGGATTTCACGACGGTTTTTATAAATGATTTCACGGTGTTTGTTCATCACATTGTCGTATTCCACCAGATGTTTTCTTGTATCAAAATGATGTCCTTCCACCTTTTTTTGAGCCCCTTCGAGGGATCGCGTGATGAATCGGCTTTCAATGGGCATATCGTCGGGTAAACCCAGTTTTTCCATTACCCCTTGCACTCGATCCGATCCAAACAATCGCATGAGATCATCTTCCAGAGAGACGTAAAATTGACTGGTACCGGGATCTCCTTGACGCCCGGAGCGTCCTCGAAGCTGATTGTCGATGCGACGGCTTTCGTGTCGTTCGGTTCCGATCACATAGAGTCCTCCCAGTTGTGTGGCCTCTTCATCGAGTTTGATATCCGTTCCACGGCCCGCCATATTAGTGGCAATCGTTACGGCGCCCCGTTTTCCGGCTTCTGCGATGATTTCGGCTTCGCGTTCATGGTGTTTTGCATTCAATACATTGTGTTTCACGCCCTCCATGGAGAGAATTTTGCTCAGCATTTCCGATTTTTCGACCGAAATGGTTCCAATCAAGCTGGGTTCTCCTTTATCGTGCAGTTCTTTCACTTTTTTGGCGATCGCCATGAATTTCCCTTTGGTATTTTTGTAAATTGCATCGGGTAAGTCTTTTCGATTCACCGGACGGTGTGTTGGGATCACGAGGGTTTCTAAGTTGTAAATGCTCCCAAATTCTTCCGCTTCTGTGAGCGCCGTTCCTGTCATTCCCGCTAGTTTTTCGTACAAGCGGAAGTAGTTTTGAAAGGTGATGGTGGCGAGTGTTTTGCTTTCCCGCTTGATTTGGACATTCTCTTTCGCCTCAATGGCTTGATGCAGTCCTTGGGAATAACGACGTCCTTCCATTAAACGTCCCGTGAATTCATCCACGATGATGATTTGATCGTCTTTTACCATGTAGTCCACATCGGCTTTGTAGCTGGTTTTGGCTTTTAGTGCTTGTTCAATGTGATGGACTTCTTGAAAGCCACTTTCCGTATAGATATTTTCGACTCCCAGGAGTTGCTCCATTCGTTTGATTCCTTCTTCCGTGAGGATTGCGGTTTTGGCTTTTTCGTCGACATTGAAGTGGGTGTTTTCTTGGAGTTGATTGACAAGCAGGGCGTATTTTTTATATTTATCCGTCGACTCTTCCGCTTGTGCGGAAATAATGAGGGGAGTGCGCGCCTCGTCGATTAAGATCGAATCCACTTCATCCACGATGGCATAATGAAGCTCCCTTTGCACCCGGGCTTCTTTTCGTCGTGCCATATTGTCTCGAAGGTAGTCGAATCCAAACTCGTTGTTGGTCCCGTATGTGATGTCCGCACGGTAAGCCGCCTGTTTTTCTTCTGCAGATTGACCATGTTTGATGATGCCTACGGTGAGTCCCAGAAATCGATAGAGCCCTCCCATCCATTCCGCATCCCGTTGCGCCAGATACTCATTCACCGTCACCACATGAACGCCTTTTCCCGTTAAGGCGTTGAGATAGACGGGTAGCGTGGAAACCAGGGTTTTTCCTTCTCCGGTTTTCATTTCCCCTATTTTTCCTTTATGAAGGACCAGCCCCCCTAAAAGTTGTACATCATAAGGAATGATGCCCCATGTGACCTCGTTGCCGCGGACTTCCCAATTTTTGCCCACCAATTTTCGACAGGCAAATTTCACAAGTGCAAAGGCTTCGGGGATGAGTTCGTCTATGGTTATTTCTTTATCCGCAAGCCTTTTTTTAAATTCCTCGGTTTTTTGGGGGATATCCTCCTCGGTGCAATTTTCCTGGTAGCCTGCTTCGATTTGATTGATCTGAGCGATAAGAGGGCGGAGTTTTTTGAGCGCTTTTTCGTTGGGATCTCCCAGTATTTTGTTGATGAGTTTGATGAGAACCATAAAGTAGATTGAAGTCAGAAGATGGCGAGGGGAATTTTACTCTTTTTCTCTATCCTTTTCCATTTAATATCGAATGAAGAAAATGTTCCCATTAATCGGCTCCTTTTCCTCCCAATACCACGAAAATCGTACGGAATAAAATTTTGATGTCCAGGGCCAGAGACCAGTTTTCAATATAATAGGTATCCAGTCGTACCTCTTTTTCAAAATCCAGGTCGCTTCGCCCATTGACCTGTGCCAATCCGGTGATGCCCGGCTTGATGCTGAGTAAGAATTTGTGATGTTTTTCATACCGGTCCACTTCTTCTGGAAGATGCGCCCGCGGCCCGACCAGACTCATGTCTCCACTGAGTACATTCCATAGTTGGGCAAGTTCGTCGAGACTCCAGCGTCGCAGGAAGCTTCCGAATCGGGTAACCCGAGGATCATTTTTGATTTTGACCAAGGGTGAACCTTTTCGGTGGTTTTTTTCGGCCAGCGTGGTGTAGCGCAGACTATCGGTTTTTTCTTTCATGGTTCTGAATTTGTAAAATTTGAACAGCTCCCCATAGCGCCCCACCCTTTTTACGGCAGTCCCATCATCTTTTTGAGTGAAGAGAATCGGCCCTTTCGAATCCAATTTTATTCCTAGAGCGATCAACATAAACAGGGGAGTGAGTAGGATCAATAAAATGCCGGAAAATAGAATATCAAAAGTGCGTTTGGATACTTTTCCCCATCCATCCAGAGGAGTTGTTTTTAAGGCGATGAGCGGCAATTCGGCAATATTAAAAATATCCACATGACTTTGATGGAGTTGGAGAATGTCCGGTACGAATTGATAGAGGATATGATGTTCGCGACAAAATTCGATTAATTTTTCAGCGTGGGCTTCCGAAATATTGGTTTGAGTTTGAATGATCTCTTCAATTTTGTATTTGGTAATGATTTTTTCCAGTTCATTCAAAGGGCCAATGATTTTGAGTGATGATTTTCCCGGGGAGATTGTTTCGTCCAGGCTTAAACATCCCAAGACATGATAGGAAGGGGTTTTTTTGAGTTTTTTATATAATCGTTCGGTTAGACTGTTCGTTCCGATGAGAATCACTCTTCTGCGTCCGATGTTGAGTTTAAAAAGATAGATTTGTAAAATCCGGATTAATCCTCGTCCCACGGTGGTTAAGAAGATGGTTAAGATCCAAATATATCCGAGGACCAATCGTGAGAAGAAGAATTCGCGGGTTACAAAGTAATAGGCGATGATCAGCATGATCCAGGCCGAGGACAGAAAAATGATTTTCATGAACTCGTTTCCCACGCGTGAGGTACTCCGCAGCGAATACATTTGATTCAGGGCAAAAATTCCAATGAGCCCCAAACTTGAGAAAATTGAGAGTTGAAGGTATTGCCACGCCGAAGGGAAACTCACCAAATCCACAGGGAAATAAAATCCCGGTACCAGATCGCTGTAGAGGCGAAGCTTGTAAGCAAGCCAAAAGGCAAGCAGTGCCATTCCAAAATCCAGTGGAATACGGAGAATGCCCAGTGCGATTTCAGATTTTTTCATGCGAAGTGGAACAGCAAGGCGCTTGGGCGTATTTTAAAAGGAATAGATGGATAAGTCTATGTTTTAAACCGCGGTGGCGTGATTCTCGCTTGTGAGTGGATGAAAATTAAAGGAGAGAAAATCTTCATAAGCCGAGTTCTGTTCCCCGGCAAGCGGGGTGTGATCATCTCTCTTGGTGTTCCATTGCTGAAACACTCGTGCGGTGGGCCGTTAGGATCGGCACACGCGATTTTTTCCTTATCGGCCATCCCACCTTGCAGCAAAAAGGGTTTACCGGCGTATCCGAGTCACCCCGGAGGCCCTTTCGGATAAATCCGGTTGAGGCGTTTCATTTCCCCCCGTCCGAAGACGGGGTTCTCGTCTCTGTGGTACTTTCCCTAACCGTTGTTTTTCAACGGCCGGTCGCCGTTAGCGATTTTCCTGTGTGCGGCTGCTCGGACTTTCCTCTCCGCAGTGCGGAGCGATCACTCCAATTTTCTCTCGGAGGTATTTTATCGTTTTAAAAATTGGAAATCAATTTTTTGTTTTGAGGGCTACGAGAACATGAAGATTTAGTCCGGATTTTTTTGGATTAATATGTCATAGGGGATTTTTTTATAATTACAATTAATAAACCACCCGCTATGCGGGTGTGAATGTATGGTGTTATAC
>CAYTES010000069.1:0-6870 GCA_964436935.1 uncultured Candidatus Peribacteria bacterium
CGGTGCATCGACGGGTGCACACGAGGCGGTGGAACTGCGGGATGGAGATAAATCACGGTATGGGGGGAAGGGCGTACTAAAAGCGGTGGGGCATGTGAATATCGACATTTTAGGATCCGTTCTAGGCAGGGACACCTTGGATCAAAAGGGACTGGATGAAGCATTGATTCGCTTGGACGGAACGGAAAACAAAGGCCGCCTGGGAGCCAACGCCATTTTGGGCGTTTCCTTGGCGAATGCCTATGCCGCAGCACAGGAAAAAGGCGTTTCTCTCTTTCGCTCACTCCATCCCGAAGGCCATCTGTTGCCGGTTCCCATGATGAACATCATGAATGGAGGGCAACACGCGGACAGCGGCTTGGACATTCAAGAGTTCATGATTCTTCCCGTGGGCGCGCCGTCATTTAAAGAGGCACTCCGCATGGGAGCGGAGGTATTTCATGCCCTGAAAAGCATTTTACATGAGGCGGGTTTATCGACCGCCGTGGGAGACGAAGGCGGATTTGCGCCTAATCTTCCGCACAATGAAGCGGCGTTTGAGTATATTTTAAAGGCGATTGAACGGGCCGGGTACAAAGCAGGAGAAGAGATCATGTTGGGGGTGGATGTGGCGGCTTCGGAATTTTATGAGGCGGATGGCTACCATTTGAAAGTGGAGGGGGTGGCTCGAGTACTGTCGAGTTCCGAAATGGTTGATTTTTATGCCGGCCTTGTTGAAAAATACCCACTGGTTTCGATTGAAGACGGGCTGGATCAAGACGATTGGAAAGGCTGGAAACACTTGCACGAAAGGTTGGGGGGGGGACTTCAGTTGGTGGGTGATGATTTGTTGGTCACCAACGTCATACGACTCCAACGCGGTATTGATGAAAAAGTGGCCAACTCCATTTTGATCAAACTCAATCAAATCGGAACACTCACTGAGACCATTTCCGCGATTCAGATGGCTCACGAGGCGGGCTGGACTGCAGTGGTTTCGCACCGTTCCGGAGAAACGGAAGACACAACGATTGCGGATTTGGTGGTCGCTTTGAATACAGGACAGATCAAAACGGGATCTCTCTGTCGCACGGACCGTATCGCGAAATACAATCGACTCTTGAGAATTGAAGAGGAGTTGGGGGAGAAGGCAAGGTACGCGGGGAAGGGAGCACTCAAAAGAACCACCTAAAATAGGCTCGAAGCGGAAACTTTCATTGTCCCCTGAGGAGGCCTAATTTCTAAATCACCTCTAAATGCGGCAAACTCAAGGTGCTATTCACCCGCTTGAGCATAACCTCATGTCTTTTTAAATCCTGATCCCTCATCGCATTTTCTTGCTCGTGTTTTTCATATTTGGCGATCAGGAAATCCAAGCGTGTGTACATTCCGTCTTTAAGTTCCATTAAAGCTCGATAGAAATTCGTAAACTGATTATCATGTTCATCAAACCTTAGGTCGTTTTTATCAAACCTCTTTTCATTCTCATCAAACCGTGCTCGAACTTGATCAAATCGCTTTTCATTCTCATCAAACCGTGCTTGGACTTTATCAAACCGCTTATCAATTTGATCAAACCTTCGGTCGTTTTCATCAAACCGCTTTTCATTCTCATCAAACCGTGCTTGGACTTTATCAAACCGCTTATCAATTTGATCAAATCGTCGGTCGTTTTCATCAAATCGCTTTTTGGTTTCCTCTTTGTGCTCCACAAACTCACCATAAAATTGATCTATTTTCACCTTAGAGTCATGTTTGTATTCCACAAACTCGCCGTAGAATTGATCTATTCTTATTTTAGATTCCTCTTTATCCTGACGAAATTCACGATAAAATTGCTGCAAGGTGACCTTGGGAGACGAACTCTTCGTTGAGATTTTTTTGCGTTTATTTTTCATCAAAAAAATTTTACCATTTGGACTTCCAACTATAGTTTTCTTAAGTTTTTTTGCAAATGAAATCCGTTGATTTGAGCATGAATTTATTTCACGTTATGCGGTTCATGAACTGTTCATGAAGTGGGAATTTTTGGGCATAAGAAAAGCCACTAAAGTTGGACGCTAACTTAGCGAACAACGTAAGCGACCTGCCTGCCGGTAGACAGGGAGGGGGAGGCTCGGGCCCCACTTGGTGGGAGCGGCTTTGCCGATTGGAGGGGGCGATGACCACGCCCGGCGCGACAATAAGAAAAGCCACTCTTCAAGGGGGCCTATTAGCAGTTTTGTTTTTGTTTTTGTAGCTGCTTAGAGCATTCCTATTTTAAGAGTGGCAAGAAGGTGACTACCCTTCCGTTTTTCCTGCCTTGCTTCGGTTCCGTAAGGGCCTGACCATAGCCGCCTGTTTGTCGCTCTCTCATGTGAATCACGAGGATTCAAAGGCATAAGATCGCCAGACTATTGTGAGAAGCTAAGCTTCCCGTGATCGGTTTCTCCCGGTCAAGGGAGACTCCATCACAAAGCAGAAAGGAAGAAATGAGTAATCAGTAGCGCTAGTCCAGAAGGTTGTGCGGTCCTGATACAGGCCGCGTGTTTTATTGGGTGGTCACTAGATTAATCATCTCTTCGCCTCCGCTTTGGGAGACGTTTGTTTGTTTTGGTTTTCAGTTGGGAAAGATCGGCCCGAAACGCTCTTCTTTTTTGCGTTTCATATAAATATATCCCCACTTCCCTCTATCGTCAAATTATTGTAGTTTACATAAACATTAAGGTTTTTTAATTTAAATTGCAGATTGAAAATTTCCCATCCCCCTCGAGAAACACCCCCTGCACCAGGTTATTTCACCCCATTAACAGGTTGTCCCGGGACAAGATTGGAGCGCTGATTCACAAAAAGTTAATCTTTTGGTTAAAAATCGATCATCTACAAATTGCTATAAAATTACCGTAGATCGTGCGTGGGGCTGAGTTGGACTATCGCTAGACTTGGTAATCTAAGCGATAAGGGTTTCCACGATCCGCCTCGGGCGGGCGATTCCCTTCAGCTCCACCACGATTTACCTAAAATGAAAGCCCTCTCTATTCGAAAGGGCTTTTTACTGAGTGATCGCTAGACTTGGTGATTTTATTTTAGATTTTTTTAAATTTTATAGCAATATCTTTCATGATTTCACAAAAATTCTGGCTTTCTTTTAGAAATCTCATAACAGATAGGCTATCATTCTATTGTTTTCTATCCACTTACGACGTTTTAGCCACGGTCACCAGCGGCGGTCGACTGTACACCGGCTCGGCAAAAACGCCGATCGGCAAATCCTCATATTGAGAAGGTTCCAACACCAAAAAACCCTCTCCAAAACTTTTATAAGAAAATCCAGGTCCGGGATGCTCTGCGGGCAGTTCCCCCATGTACCGCGTCCTATTCATGTCCAATTCACCCGAACCCCGAGGGCTAGATTCGCCCTCAAGAATGTAATGGGTACGACCGGCTGAAATCATCACGGTGTACTCCTTTCCTTTTTCGTCATCCGGAAGTCGACTTTTCCATAGTTCAAAAACACTCACCGTTCGAATTGGAATTTTTAAAACCCACGCCATACTATTGATGATTGAAATCCCCACGCGAAGACTGGTGTAAGGCCCCGGCCCTTTAACCACAACCAAACTAGACAAATCCTTCCAGTTTTTTCCATACAGAGCCAGCATTTCTTCCAGGCGGGGAAGCACCTGTTCCGACCCTCTGGATTGGGACTCCCAGGTCACTTCTTCGAGTACTCCATGCTCATTCAGGAGTGCAATGGCGCTTTCACGAGAGGCGGTATTGAGAGCAAGAATCAAAGACATACTTGCATTAGGATAACAGTCGAAAAAAAATCCCACAATACCGCAAATCTCAAAACTTAGTTTTGGTTTTAATGAAGGGAAAAACGGAATAGGGCCTTTGAGATTCACGACTGCTCAATAGATTTGACTTATTAATTAATTTATTCTATAATAATTATCTGATAATTTAAATCCTCCGATGAAAATTAATCCTATTCCTGGAGAAAACGCTTCTCCCGTTGAGAATCAGGCGCGATTCGAGATTCCAGCTACTCCAGCTCCAGATACGGGCTTAGCGGAAGAACTTCTCCTGCAAAAAGAACGATTACTAAGTATGCATTCCCCGATTGAACCACTGGAGTCCGATGAAGACTCTCATGGCTTGAAAGAATTCATAGAATACAACCTCCGTTATTGCTTAAACACTAAAGGATATCACGCTTCGCCCGACTGTCAAAAAAACCTTTTAGAAGCATGCCAAACCCTCGAAAACAGCTTAGCGGATTCTTCCTTAACGGAAGCACAAAAACTTAAAATTTATGAAAAAATTAAAGATTTTTTTAACATTTGGTGTGTGTATCAAGGCGACTGGTATGAGCAAGATGGAGAGCCCATTGATAGTCCCATGAATTTAGTCTTTAGCATTATTCAACAAGCCATTCTGGAAGTGCGTTATATTCAAGCATACGATATTAAACCGATCGGAAATTTTGAAGGAGCCGTTCCTCCTCCGGAAGTTTTTGAACGCCTTAAAAAAGAGGGATTGAGTCCTGAAGAAATCTTATCCTGGGGATGGACTCCTTGGCCGGCACTTAAGCCGACTCATAAACACATCAGTCGTGAAAAACTTTTGAGCAACGGCGTAGATGCTCAATCCACGATGGAACCCTTTTTGGAAAATCCCGTTTTTGATCAGACGCTTCGCGTGATGGATGTCGCCAATGGATGCGGACTGAATTGTGATACTTGCTTGGCGGACGCGGTTGCTCCTTCAAATCTTTTCACTTATAACTCTTTAGAAAAACTGTTCTCAGATCCCCGATTTCTTCAAATGCTGCAACCGGATTCTTTCCGAGTGGGTAGTACGGGGGATATTAGCGACCATCCTCAAGCCATTGAACTCGTGGAAATGATGCTAAAAAAAACAACCGGACTCGATCGTAAAAGGATAGATAAGGAAGGGGAACACCATCTTATTAAAATTTTTACGAACTACCGCAAAGGACGTGAAGCTTTTGTTGAAAAACTGCTCAAACTTGCCGAAAAACATCCCGATCGTTTAAGGATTACTATTTCTCTCCCATTGAATCGAAAAAGCGTGATTGTGGATCAATTCAAAGCATTTATGGCAAAAAATCCTCAGTGGTTTACGGGCGACAATGTTCAATCCTCACTTGATAATGTCGGGACGAATGATGTGTATGCCGAGCATTTTTTGGCCTACAAACAAGGCCGCTCACTCCCTTCAACCCAACGACGAGAAATCTTAGACGATAACGACTTCATGAACCGAGGGTTAGCCAAAACATTTCTAAATCCGGATGGCTTATGGCTCATGGGGTATACAACGGTATATGAGTCGCATACCGGGCGAATTTTCACTCCCATACGAGCTAAAATCATACCGTTTCTTTCAAAATTCCCCTATCATCCGGATTTCCCGACACCAACACATTGGGCAAGCGGGAAAGAAAACGACGATATGGAGGTAAGGGTTATAAAAACAATTCGTGAAGTAATTTGCGGGATGCCGAAAGCCAAAGAAATCGCCCCTACGGAATTTGAGGTTTAGCCCAAAAATCTTAACGTGTTTCAATGGCTACCCCTGCGTAATAGTACAGAATGATTTCCTCATATTTCTTGCCGGATTCGGCAAGAAAAGTCGCTCCACAGCCGCTCAACCCCACCTGATGTCCTTTGGCCTCCCCTTCACAAAAATCTTCCACTCCGATCAAATAGGGCGTGTCTGTCCATCCCCACACGTCCTCGGCACTCAAGGTATAGCCGGGACTCGAATTGAAATACGGGGTTTTGACCAGTTCGCCCTTATAGGTCACCACTTTATTTTTCGTGGCTGCAACCGCCTTCACCACGTTGGGAGCACGCAGCTCCAGTCCGTATCCCAAATATTTTTGGAACTCATCCGGATTGTCACTTCCGTCATAGGGTTTTCCGGGGAATTTTTCCTGTTTGCCGCTGATGTAATACGCGGCATACGTTCGCGCCAAAACCACCATGGTCCTTATTTTTTCCACGTGATCCGTATTGGAAATTTCGGCCAATCCGCCCAAGTAATGCTTCAAAGATAATTCATTGATCGCAATCAACGCACTTTCGTCCTGGCGAATTTCGAGTACCCCGCGAAACCGATTGTCATTTAGATTCTGATTCCATCCGGGTCGATTCTCATAATTCTTGATCTCCAGGATGACTTCTTCATTCTTGGGAACAAACCGAGGAAAATTCTCGACCACCCAGGCCGAACTGTCATGAGTGATTCGATAGCGGTCGTCCTCTCGATGGACCGTGACTTCTTCGCCCGATTTCAGCTCCAAAAAGGATTTTCCTGCGATTTCGAGGGCAAAGGCTCCATTCGCGGTGATGACGGGATCTCCGAATTCTCCTTCGTCATAACCCAATTTGATTCGAATGTTTTGTTGATCCATCTCCTCCTGCGAGTCGACATCCGCGGCAACGGTGAAGACAAATTTAATCGGGTTTTTGACAATGTTTTGCCCCGCGAGACGGGGTTTCAATAGGATGGTATAGGTGCCGGGCTTGGTGGGAGCCTTAATCTTAAAATCGAAATGCCCCGTTTTGCCGGGTTTTAGAGTTTTCTGATCCACAATCAATTTAGTGACGCCGATGGTCGCATCTTTCACTATCCCCACCGTGAGCTTATTTTGACCTGTTTTATTCCAAGTTTTATCCCCAATATTCTTCAATTCAATCCAGGCATTTTGAATTTTCCCGGCTTCCAAAACAGTGCCCTGGCTACTCGCACCCAACTCGGCTTGGGTGCTGTTGTCATAGACACTCATTCCAAATTGAATACTCGGACCATCGAGCCATCCCACTCCTTCAAACACCGGCTGAAGGTATTCGGTGTAGTGACCCGTTTTTTTAGGGGCGG
>CAYTES010000070.1:0-6730 GCA_964436935.1 uncultured Candidatus Peribacteria bacterium
CCATCGGCCACTCGGACACCTCTCCTTAGGGAAAATACTTCCATTATTCATAATAGTTGGGGGTACTAACTTTTTGATCGATACTGCAACGCCTCCAATAATTGCGCTTCTTCAATCCGTTCGACCCCCTCCATGTCCGCCAAGGTGCGTGCCACTTTGAGGACACGATGAGTGCCGCGGGCGGAAAGCCCCAAGCGTTCTGTGGCTTCCCTGAGCAAAGTAGTGAGTTGTCCGGACAGGCCACACCATGTCTGGACATCACCGGGAGACATATCGGTGTTGAGTTTGAGCGCGTTGCCAAAACGTTTGGCTTGAAGCTCGCGAGCTCTAAGGATTTTTTCGTAAGTTTTGCCATAATCCTCAACTTCGGGCGATTCATAAAAATCTTCAAACGAAAGCCGCGGCATTTCCACAAAAAGATCAATGCGATCCAAAAGCGGGCCGGATAATCTGTGCGAGTAACGACGTTGCTCTTGAGGGGTGCATCGGCATCGTTTTCGGTCGTCTCCGGCATAGCCGCAAGGGCACGGGTTCATGGCCGCAATGAGCGTGAAATGGGAAGGAAACGTGACCGTGCCGGACGCGCGCGCCAAAGTAATCTGCTTTTGTTCAAGGGGCTGTCGCAATGTCTCGAGGAGTGACCGTGGAAATTCAGGAATTTCGTCCAGGAAAAGCACTCCACGATGCGCCAATGAAATTTCTCCGGGACGAACCGTCGATCCTCCACCCACCAAGGCCACGGAGGATGCGGTGTGATGAATCGATCGAAAAGGACGTTTTTGAATCAGTGGCTGTTTTGACGAGAGAAGCCCTGCGGCAGAATAAATCTGAGTCAGCTCCAAGCATTCCGCTTCGGCCAGCGGGGGCAAAAGGCAAGGCAGTTGGTGGGCGAGGAGGGTTTTCCCGGAACCGGGCGGTCCCCACAGTAAGAGATGGTGGCTTCCTGCCGCTGCAATGCTCAAGGCGCGGATGGCCTTGGGATCGCCTCGAAGAAGAGGTGCAGGGTAAGGCGCGCCAGACGAACGGGGTGAGGATTGGATTTTTGAATCCATCGTTTGAACACGAGGCTTCAAACGATTTTTCCCCGACAGGTGCGCAATCAACTGTTGCAAGTTGGAAATCGCAATAATTTGAATTCCAGAGATAAGAAGTGCTTCGTCACGATTGGCCTCGGGAAGATACAGCGAATGAAAACCATTGGTTTTGGCAAAAAAGGCGTAAGAAAGGGAGCCATTCACTGGCTTTAGGGTTCCATTGAGGGATAACTCCCCGACAAATAGGGCCCCCTCAACACTCTCGGGAGGCAGTTGACCGGATGCGACAAGTAATCCCACGGCAATGGGTAGGTCAAACGAAGGGCCGTGTTTTCGGGTATCCGCTGGTGCGAGGTTTACAATTTTTCGCCGAGACGGGAATTGCCCTCCGCTATTCACAATCGCAGAGCGCACCCGTTCTTTGGACTCCTGAATGGCCGCATCCCCCAATCCCACCACCATGAGTCGCGGCAATCCATTGAGAATATCCACTTCAATTTCAACGCCATAGGCTTCAATGCCCCGAAGGGCGCAGGAATAAATTTTGGAAGGCATGCCCTAGTCATACTCCACCGCGCATGACCAAAACCTTTCCAAAATATGAAAAAAACATGAATAATTCATGAACTCACACCACACCGCATCCCCTCCAAAAAAAGAGGTTCATCCTCACCCCAATCGACTCAAGATTTCATACACCACCCACGCCATGGCCGCCGAAGCCGGTATGGTAAAAATCCACGCCCAAACGATGCGCAGTGTCACGCCCCACCGTACGGCCGAGATGCGTTGCGTGGCACCCACCCCGGAAATTGAGCCGGTTATCACATGTGTGGTACTCACCGGAACACCCAAAGACGTGGCTAAAAAGAGGCTCACCGCACTGGCCGTTTCGGCGCAAAAGCCATCCAGGGGTCTTAGTTTTGTGATTTTTTGTCCCATGGTGTGCACAATCCTCCACCCTCCGCTTAAGGTTCCGGCCGCAATGGCTAGATAAGAAAGTAAGATCACCCAAAACGGAACTTCAAAGGCCGAAATCATGCCACTGGCAAAAAGTAAACTCGTGATGATCCCCATTGTTTTTTGGGCATCATTGCTGCCGTGGCCCAAACTATAAAGCGCGGCTGAAATCAATTGTAAACGTCGCGACCAGGTGGTGACGGCTGTTGGAGATTTCTTGTGAACGATCCAGGTGGCTGCGATTTTAAAAAGTACCCCCAAAACCAATCCAATCGTGGGGGCCAAAATAATAAAAATCAGCGTTTTGGTCCATCCACTCCATAAGATAACGCCTAATCCCCCTTTGGCGAGTGCCGCCCCGGTGTATCCGCCGATTAAAGCATGCGAAGAAGATGTCGGAATGCCAAAAAACCAGGTCAAAATATTCCAGGCAATGGTCCCGATAAGCCCCGCCAAAATGACGGAAGGGGTAATCACGTTGATATCAATCATTCCTTTTCCGATGGTTTTGGCCACCGCCGTGCCAAAAATAAAAAAAGCCAAAAAATTAAACGTGGCAGCCCACAACACCGCTTTCCGTGGGGACAAAACTCGGGTCGAAACAATGGTGGCAATCGAATTGGCGGCATCATGCATGCCGTTCGTGAAATCAAAAACGAGTGCCACTCCGATGATGAAGAAAATGAAGAGCGAGGTAGGTTCCATGTTATCGCGATTTTACAATGATGCCCTCAATCGTATCGCTGGCGCGCTGAAATCGGCTCATGATCTGTTCGAGATGTTCAAAAGCGTTTTTCCATTTGATCACCATAATAGGATCTTTTTCAGTCGCGAATAACGTTTGAATCGATTTTTGAAATAAAAGATCCGCCTCTTCATCCAATTCATGAATTTTTTGAATCCAGTTATGGGTTTCACTCGTCCCTTTCTGTTTTTCAAAACATTCGGTGGCCAGTTTATCTAGATAGTTCGACGCTTTCATGGCCAAGGAGACAAACTCATCCACCCCTTCCCGTTTTTCGGAAATTTTATAAATATACATGATTTGAATGGTTTTTTCGATACTGTTAATGACCCTGTCCATTTTTTTAGCCAGAGTATAGATGTCTTCGCGATCAAACGGAGTGATGAAGCTGGTGTTGAGCGCGTTGATGATGTCGTGAGTGATCTCATCGCCGGCATTTTCGATGGCTTTCGCCTTCACAAAAAATTGCTCGAAATTCGTAAAGGAAATCGAAAAATCATACAAAACCGCGGTGATTTCTTTGATGCGACCATTGAGTTGTTGAAAAAGTTGAAAAAAGATCGGCTGCTTGGGAAGAAAAAATTTCATAAAAATCACTAAAATTTTAAAGGTGAAGTACAAAGGGAATGGTAGCGCATTTTGTCTAACCTGTTAAGTTCATTTCTCAAGAAGGATTTGATACACCGAGATGCCATCAGTGAAGAGTACCTGGTTGGATTGCGGGTCGTAAGCCATTTCAACGGAACCGTAATCGAGATTAAAGGAGCGTGGAATCTCGTAAAGCACATAATATTCCCCGGTGGTGGGATTGTACTTCGCCACGGCAAATGAGGTTGAATTGAGATCCAACCCTTGATCCAAAAGAAGTTGAACCGCATCCAGGGATGTTTCCAGTGTCGCTCCGGATAATTCTTTCACATTTTGTGTGGTGGCAAAGATCACATTCCCCTCTTCATCCCACACCACTTTATTCGAATCCACCGTCACCGGCCATTCCCGCAAGGCCCCGCCGGCTTGGTCTTTCAGCCACCAGTGGGCTTCGCCCGATCGACTGGCCACCGTTTGGATGAGGATGTCGGGTGAGTCGGAGGACGAGGCGGCGCCCCACACCACGGTTTCTACATTTGCCAATTGTCCCCAATAGGAGCGGTCAAACTCTTGACCATCGATAAGATAAAGATCGGATTGAATTTCTGCCTGATCCACCACTATTGCATGACGAAGAGTGGGACTGGGAAAAACAAGCGGCTTTTCCAAGGGACGATCAAAATAGGCCCATACCGTGGACAGAAAGGTTGTAGGATTCGCATAGACGAGTTTCTGTTTATTGTAGGTTGAATCCATCTCAAAACGGAAATCGGCCTCCGGTGAGGGCTTTGTGAAAAAAGTCTTAAAGGCCTCATAATCTCCGATGGATTCGACAGTGGGAATAAATTGAAAGTCCACGGAAAGGGACGTCGTATCGCCTCGCTTTACCGTAGCGGAGAGAGTTTCTTCAAAATAGTTCTGTTTTGAAAAAGTAAGTTTATACTCGCCCTGCGGCAACATGAAAGGACAGGGGGTTTCGCCACAGGTTATTTCTTCCGGAATTTTGAGGGCGGGGCCTTGCGCGCTGACCGAGAAAGGCACATCCCCTGAAATCGAAAGAGTTCCTTTATTGAGCAGTACGATCCATAAAAAAGAAAAGAGACAAAGCAGGAGGGTGATTCCACCGATCAGTACCGCTTTTTGATGAAAGTTCATGGGAGAGAGATATGAATCTTCTGCAAAGGTAACGTTTTGAAACGAGAATGGCAACGGCTCTTAAAATCAAAAGGTCACATCGATAAGATGTCGAAAGTGAATCAAGTCATGTTGGCCCGAAAATTCGAGTTCAATCGCATCAATGCGCACGTCGCCGTTCCAAGAAAATTGTTGCACGTAGGCTTCAGCCACCCGTGAAAGTTTCAATACTTTAAAGGAGTCGATTGCCTCCATCCCGGAGCCGCATAAAGGGCTTGCGCGAGCTTTCACTTCTACGAAAACAAGGCAGGATTTTTGTTGCGCCACCAAGTCCACCTCACCCTTTTGAATTCGAAAGCGTGTGGCGAGAATTCGATAGTCACATGCTTGAAGATAATGGGCCGAAAGGGATTCCGCCGTACGACCAAGTTCATAAGCGGAGTGTATAAAATGATTCATTATGTTTTTTATACACTTCTGATCATGACCAAAACATGACTCAAAAATGAAATAAAAATGAACTCTCCGCCACTGCTTTTGCTTTCACCCCTTTGTTTCTTGTGCAAAACTACCACTCCATGGCCAACGAATCCTTCAGCAAAGTCCCACCTCACAACCTCGAAGCCGAGAAATCGGTATTGGGTTCCTTGCTGATTGATAAAGACGCCATCTTGAAAGTGGCCGACATGTTGATGCCGGACGATTTTTATTTTGAGCAGAATGCCATGATTTACCGAGCCATTTTGGAGCTGTTCCAAAAGAGGAGTCCCATTGATCTGCTCACCATGGCCAATATTTTGGAAGAAAAGGAACAGATGGACACCGTGGGAGGGCGGACCTATCTCGCGGAGTTGACCCAGTCCGTCATCACCTCCACGCATGTGCCGCAATACGCCGCGATCGTCAAATCCAAAGCCACTCTACGCAAATTGATTCGTGCCGGCCAACGCATCACCGCGCTGGGATATGATGAGACCGAAGAATTGGAGGCGTTGTTGGAAGATAGCGAAAAGGCACTCTTCAATGTGTCTCAGAATTTCATCAAAGAAAAATTCGTCCACATCAAAGATATTTTAGCGCAAACCTATGAAAAAATTGCCGATCTGCATGACGACGAAAATAAAAACAAATACCGTGGTACCCCCACGGGCTTTAACGGTTTGGATAAAATTTTATCAGGGCTTCAGCCTTCCGATCTGGTCATTTTGGCCGCCCGCCCCGCGATGGGGAAAACCAGTATGGCGTTGAATATCGCTCAAAATGTCGCCAAGGGTAAAAAAACAGTGGGTATTATTTCACTCGAAATGTCCAAAGAACAGCTTGTGGAACGTCTTTTTTGTTCTTTACTCAGCGTGGATTCCTGGAAATTACGCACGGGAAAATTGGATGAAGAAGACTTTGCGCGTATTGGAACCGTGATGGATGAACTCAACTCCAACTCCATTTTTATTGACGATTCCACCTCCGGGTCGTTGGCCGAGTTGCGAGCCAAATCAAGACGACTCCAGATGGAGCATGGGTTAGACCTTCTCGTGATCGATTACCTTCAGCTCATGACGTTGAGCGGCGCCGGCGGAAGCATCACCAATCGCGTGCAGGAAATTTCGGAAATTTCTCGTTCGCTCAAAACGTTGGCTCGTGAACTTAAAATTCCTATCATCGCCTTGTCTCAGCTTTCGCGCGCCGTGGAGAATCGTCCCAGCAAGGTCCCCCAACTTTCAGATCTCCGCGAGTCGGGATCCATTGAGCAGGACGCCGACGTGGTGCTCATGATGTACCGAGAAGACTATTATGAAGAGGACACCGAGCGGCAGGGAGTTACCGATATTTTTATTCGCAAGCACCGTAACGGGCCGATTGGACGGGTGGAGTTGATGTTCAAAAAAGAACAGATGAAGTTTTACGATATTGATCGCAACCATCAGTTTGATGGGCGATTTGAGGAGGTGCCGATGGAGATGTAGGGCGGCAGCTCATAGTTGAGAGGTTTTTGATGGAGTGAGGCAAGGAGTAGAACAAGGGCAGGTTTTCTGCTATCCTTGGCACACTTTAAAATGAGTTTCCATGCCTTTTTGGGTCGATGACATTGCCGAGCAAATTGATAATGCCTTTCCGAATCAGGAAGAGATCCTCATTCGAGATGAAAAAACAGCCTCGGGGCGCGTCCATGTGGGCTCGGTGCGGGGGGTGGTTATTCACGGCGTGATTGCGGAGGCCCTTCGGCAGCGCGGTCGGAAGGCCGCGTTTGTGTATGAAATCAACGATGTGG
>CAYTES010000071.1:0-6463 GCA_964436935.1 uncultured Candidatus Peribacteria bacterium
CTTCCTATCCGATATTCACGGGGGGCGGAACGATTTCGTGAACGGCATCGCGACACAGCGGATAAACAAGACCAGCAGGACATTGCCGCTCAAGTTCAGATGCTTCAACCCCAAATTTTAAATGCGATCAGGAATAGCGATGAGGAGGAACTCAGAAGACTCCATGCTCAAATTGCCCTTATCAATGGACCGCATACACAACCCACCACCATTCCCATTTTTGAACCTGGGGCAAGCGAGACTGGACTCAGTATGTCTGCCCCGAAAGCGGACCCCGCATTGGATGCCTATTGCATGGAGGTGGCTCGTACCTTGATTCAAACCTATTTCCCCAACACGCGCATCACGGCAAAGGATGTGGAATTTATTCTCAGCATGCGAGAATTGGTGATGATTCAACTGGGCAAAAACCCGGCGTTGGAGGAAATATCCCAGAAAGAATTGGGCGGAATCTTTGCCCCGTTGGGACTATCGGATCCAAAGAATATTTTGGATACAGGAAAGTCCACACCAAAAATGTTGGAATATATTGATTCAACCGAAGAGACCGCAAAAAAAGCGGCCGAGGAGGAAAAGAAAAAAGATTTTCAAGAAAGGATTTCCAGCGCCGTTCAACAATTGAGTGCCCAATGGGATGGAATCACCGGATCCGCCCGTCGGCAAAGAGTAAGCATTTATGACACGGGCCTGGCCAATCCGGACCATTCTTATCAAGCCAATGAAAATGCACGACACAATGCAAAAGTGGATCGCCAAAGCGGTGCCTCGATTGACGCACTATTTAAAATGATAGAATTTTTAAGAAAAACCCAAAACCAACATGAAATTTGGCAGTGGATGATCCACGAATTAGAAATGGCACTCCTTGCGGGAAACAACAAGTTCCAATCCTGCTTTAAAAAGGGAGGTGGTATCGATTGGGGACAAGTGGGAATATTACAACGAAGTATACCTTATAATTCCCATGCTCCGGACCGAGAACGTCAAATCTTATCGGCCTTGCAGTCCATTTATCGGTGTTTTTGGATCTAATGCTTGGGAGAGTTTCCTTTTGGGATTAAAATGGAGGGGATGCTCACGCCCCACTATTCCTGGCCCATCATCGGTCACACCAAAAGTCTACGGCAACTTGAAGAAGACGTATTGAAAAAGCGACTGAGTCACGCCTATCTTTTTGAAGGACCAGCGCACATTGGCAAACGCACCATTGCCCGCACCTTTGCCCAAATCTTGCAATGTCCGGAAGGGTTTTGCAAAAAATGTGCCACCTGCAAACAAATTGAGCAGTCTCAACATCTGGATACCTTTGAATTTTTAGACAACGGAGAGTCGTTCAAAATTGAGGAGGTGCGGCAGTTATTGTCCCATCTTTCAACGACTTCGCTCAATCGTCATAAGATTGTAATCCTACAAAATATCGAACGCATGACGCCGGATGCGGCCAACGCTCTTTTGAAAACCTTGGAAGAACCGAATCCCAAGGTTCTTTTTATTTTTACGACCACCCACAAACAAAAATTACTGGATACGATTCTTTCCCGAGTCCGTATTCTCAGTTTTAGTGCGGTATCGGAAAACAGTTTACGGGATCATCTCCTTAAACTTCAGCCTGGATTGGATGCAGAAACCGTTCACACGATGGTCTCATTTTCGATGGGCAAACCCGGACGGGCGGTACGCTTTCTGGAGGAGCCCGATTTCTTTCGTCTTTATCGCGACCTTTACGATCAAATTGTACGCTTTTTTGACAAGTCCCTCGTAACGGATCGATTCCTTTTTGTTGAAGAATTGATCAAAGACGAGACGCTTATTCCCCCTTTCTTGGAGCTGTTCACTCATGTGGTGCGAGGCTTTCTTCTCCAAAAGATGGAAGGAAAATCCATTCCCTATGAATTTTCTGTTCTCTTTGCACTGATTGAGAAGGTGGAACAAACCCGCTTTGATCTGGAACATAACGTTCAGGCGAAGTTGGTGTTGGAGAATTTGATGATGGAATTTTAGGAGCGCAAAAAGATTCTTGCTTAACTTCGTGAAATTTCTACTACGTGAGCTCAAATCTTTTTACTCAAATTTATTTTAAAAAATAATAAAAAAGCGACTGTTTTTCTCTAAACGAAATTTGCAGTATAATAGCGACAGTTTTTAACTTTATGTCATGTTTTATTGGATCGTCTTCGGTATCAGTACGTTTGCTTTGATTTGGATTTTTTGGCGGCGGGCCATATTGACCCGACGTGGGCTCATTTTTGAGGCCCAACTTCGCAAAGAAGATGAACGCAGTCTTAAGCAGGAATCGGAAGACTATTTTCCCGAAGAATCCTCCACCCAGGATTTGATGTCCAAACGACAAGGAGAACAGCGAGCCCGGGAAGAAAAAACCCGTCGCCTTCAAGAAATTAAAAAGGCTTATCAACAGGGAGAAGGTTGTTTTGAAAAAGGCGATTACGAAGCGGCGGAAAAGCATTTTCTACAAGTACTGGCCTTTGACAACGACCATTTGGATGCGAATTTAAAACTGGGCTTGCTCTATCTTCACCAGGAAAATCTTCCCCGGGCGGAATTCTTCTTTCAAAAGCTGATGGATCTCAAGGAAAGCCCCGTATATTGCAGCAACCTGGCGCTGGTATTGTATCAACAAAATCGCCTTCAAGAATCCGCACAGTTGTATGAACGGGCCATTGAAATGGACGACAAACGTGCCGGACGATTTGTAAACTTGGCTCACGTTTACGATGAGCTGGGAGAACGTGAAAAATCCCTAAAAGCCTATGAACAAGCCTCCGGCCTTGAGCCACGCAACCTGGATTACTTGATGGTGCTGGTGGATTATTATGAACAATTCTCGCTCACGGACAATCTCCAACGCACCCTCAAGCGGATGTTAGAATTGGATCCTTACAACGAGGAAATTCTTAAAAAATGGAGCGTGCTGAGCGAAAAAATGGCTATCCCTCCCGCAGAAAAAACAGAGGAGTGAGGGGCTGCGACGTTAAGCGGATTTCTTTTTAGCGGTCGCCGCTTTTTTCTTTGGGGTCGCCTTGGAAGAGGGGGTTGTTTTAACACTCTTTTTGGGCGCCGATTTTACGGCAGGAACAGGCTTAACGGAGGGCGGTGGAGTGACAGAAGTTTGATCGGGTTCGCTTGGCGTATTCCAATACGCCCTTGCAGAAGCGGTGAAACACAATCCCAGGAGAATAGGTGTAAGCACCAACAGGTCCCAATGGGCCAATCCCGAAATGAAATGAAGCAGCAAGAATCCAATGACCACTTTATACATCGTTGCCGTTCGATGACGGAGACCCACCAAGAGGATAATCGATGCCAAAATCCCAAGTAAAGGCTCAAACGAGGCCTTACCTGCCAAGGTGTAATCATACGTCATGACTCCCTGTTTCGCCAATTCCTGCATGAACCCGTTCTTCACTCCTTGCAAAAAAGGGTTGACCGACTCAGCGTCCACCAACCATAGTAAAAGATAAATCACGCCAATTCCTACGAAAATCTGAAAAATCGCCGCCGCCTTTGCCCATTGCAACGTTTTGGGGCGTTCGGAGGAAACCGTGCTGAGGGGCGTCGTGGACATTGGGGAGGGGTTAAACAAAAATATTACTTTTTTGAAACTTTTTATAAATCTTTAATGTCCATTATACTGAAACATGGAACCTGGGGAAAGTCCCCACGCCAGACTCAACCCGTCCATGTATGACTGATTTCGATCTCATTCGCCTCTATCTTGAAAAGCAGGATGAAATGGTGCTCCGAACCTTATTGGAACGCTATCTTCAACTGGGATTTGCGATCATCTATCGCATTGTGGGGGACAAAGAAGAGGCGGAAGATATTCTACAGGAAGCGCTCATCAAAGTTGTTAACGGCTTAAAAACCTTCAAAATGGAGTCCAGTTTCAAAACCTGGTTCGGCAAAATCTGTTACCATGAAGGAATCAATCAGTACAAACGACGCAAGCCATTGGTCAGCCTGGAAGATGTGGCATACGAACTCCACGACTCTCATCGGGTGGACGACGAGGTCGAAACCGAAATGGAAAAAGCGGTCATCTGGTCCTGCGTGGAAGAGTTGGATCCGAAATACCGGACCGTTCTCCTCTCCTTCTATCAAAACGAACTGTCTATTAAAGAAATTGCCGAGATGATGAATACCAACGAAAATACGATTAAAACGCATCTTTCCCGGGCCAAATCACAACTCAAACAGCAACTTGCCACCCGTTCCATTTCGTCCCTCTAAACTTGTCCCGTCCATCCTCTAATTCTACCCCATGAAAACCCGTCACCACCTCGCCGCGCTCCTCAAATCATACCCTATCCCTCAAGTGAATCCGCATGTGCTCGATTTTGCCCTGTTTCGAGCCTTAAAACCGCACCTCAACCTATGGCCACTGCTCATTGGCATTGTGGCCGCCCTCTCCTTGTTTGGGGGCGTTTTAGGCCAAGTGGCGCTGGACTATTCCAGTGGACTTTTCTCGCTTAGCGCCTACCTTTCCGCCTCGCTCAGCGTGGTGGCCGCAGCGCTGGTCACCCTGATGAAACTCTTTATGACGTATGGTAATCTGTTGATGGCGGTTAGCGTGGGGGTCATCGGGCTTGAACTTGGCCTCAATCGAAAAATGCTCGTTCATCACCTTTCCACGCCATCTTCTTCCTAAGGAACTCCCTAATTTTGCCTTTTCCCTCTCCCCTTATTTCTTATTTCCACCCCATGAATATTCGCTTTAAACGCTTCTGGATCGTCTTTGTTTCCGCTGCACTCACCGGAGGGCTCATGTTGCCCGTGCTTCCGACTCAAGCGTTTGACTATGAGATTGGGAAAGAAGTGGCCATCACTCAACCCGTAGAAGACGATTTCAACGCCTTGGGCGGTAAAGTGGTTAATTTTGAAACGATTGGAGGTGATTTCATGGTGGCGGCGGGAGAAGTGACCATCGACAATACCGTTTCCGGTGATCTTTTCGCCATTGGGGGACGCGTGGAGGTGCGAGGAAATGTGGCGGATGACGTGAGAGTGTTTGGAGCGGAGGTCCGCATCGAAGGAATGGTTGGCGATGATCTGATTGTACGGAGCGGAAAAGTGACCATTGCACCCGGCGCGGTCATCAACGGCGATCTTGTGGTCCGCGGGGGACGCGTCGAACTTTTGGGAACCGTTAAAGGGAATGTCACGGCTCATGGGGCTTTTCTTAATCTCGCTGGCACCGTTGAAGGAAATGTGAAAATGGCCGGAGATTTTGTGTCATTGAATGGAACCATTGGCGGAAAAACGGAAATGGCTTCTCGTGAGATTCAACTCGGACCCAATGTTTCCTTCCAAGGTGACGTGGACTATTGGCAACGTTTTGGAGAAGTCGCTTTTGATACGGTACCGCATGCCGGCGCCATTCGATTCAACCCCGATTTGAAATTCAATTTTCAACAAGCTCGGTTTCTGGGGCCACTGTATTCCGAACCGGAGATCGTACAACGTATTTTCGTGATGAGTATTCTTTCGGGACTTTTGATGCTATTGATTCTGTCGCTCCTGCCCTTACGCCCTTGGATCGATACGGCGAAGCGCCTCGAAGAAGGTGTGGGCATGCATTTTGTCCGAGGGTTACTGTACTTTATCCTTACGCCGTTGGTGGCCTTGCTGCTCATGGTGAGCTTGATCGGATTACCGCTGGGAGTGATTGTTTTTGGTCTTTATGGGTTGAGTTTGTACCTCTCTCCCATTCTCAGCGCCGTCATCCTTACCCATTGGATCAATCGAAAGGCAAAAATGAAATGGAATAAAGGACTGTTACTGGGCGTGAGCGCCCTTCTTTTTCTGGTGTTGCATCTTTTGAGCTGGGTTCCGTTTATGGGAGGTGTCGTGATTAAATTATTGGCCTGTTTGGTCATGGGTGCTTTGCTGGCCCACGGCATGAGTCACTGCAAACAGATGCTAACGGAACGATAAAAATCACATTTCACTTCAATGCCTGGGTAAAGACGGGCCTAAAGGCGGGGTTGAATACCGAATTTCGGCAACGCAATGCGTAGTGCCTCGAGAGGCAGCCCCACCACGTTGGAGTAAGAGCCTTGAATGGTTTTCACGAATTGACCGGCGAAACCTTGGATGCCGTATGCCCCGGCTTTATCCAGTGACTCTTCCGTTTCGAGATACCGTTCAATCACTTCATCGGAGAGCGGATGAAAGGTGACACGCGTTTCCACCGACTCGATATGGAACTGCTTTTTTTTGGCGTCCAGCAAAGCAAAACCGGTGAAGACCAAATGGGTTTGCCCGCTCAATTGACGAAGCATGGAACGGGCGTGTGTGGAATCCGATGGTTTTCCCAAAATGGCCCCTTGCAACGAGACGACCGTATCGGCCGCGAGAATCAATGCCGATCGATGACGTTGCGCCACTTCCTGCGCTTTTTCGAGTGCCAAACGTTGAGTGAGATCGGAGGGGGTTTCATCGGGAC
>CAYTES010000072.1:0-6416 GCA_964436935.1 uncultured Candidatus Peribacteria bacterium
AAAATGCGCACCGCCAAACCGGGCCCGGGGAATGGATGACGCCAGACCATATCGTGAGGGAGTCCCAGCTTTTCACCCACTTCCCGGACCTCATCTTTATACAATTCCTTGAGAGGCTCCAGGACTTTTCCTTCTTGAATCAGCGCTTCAATTTCCGGCACACGATTGTGATGCGTCTTGATCTTCGAAGCATGCTTGGTGCCCCCGGACTCAATGGTGTCAGGATAAATGGTGCCTTGTCCGAGCAGCCAACGCTCGGGATCCAAATGGAGCGATTGGGCCACCTCTTTTTGAACCTCTAAAAATCGATACCCAATCCATTCTCGTTTTTTTTCCGGATCCGCCACGCCTTCCAAATCCTTATAAAATTCCTGTTTAGCGTCTTGCACATGCAAATCATGAATTCCTATAGAATGGAGCGCTTTTTTCACCTCCTCTATTTCCCCCTGACGCATGAATCCGGTGTCCACCAGCATTCCATAAACTCGATCCGGTCCCAAGGCTTTCACGAGCAAGCTGTAGGCCACGGTACTGTCCACTCCGCCACTGATGAGCATGAAGACGTTGCGATCTTTGACCTGATTTTGAATATCATGGATTGATTTTTCAATGAAGTCACCGAGGTTCCAGGCTCGCTTGGCTCCGGTGCTTTCAATAAAATTGGATAAAATTTCATTCCCACGAAGGGTGTGCACCACCTCGGTATGAAATTGAATACCGTAAAAATGACGTGAGGGGTCTCCGACAGCGGAATAAGGATCATCTTTGGAGGAGGCCAAGATACTGAATCCTCGAGGCAAGGCCGTGACTTTATCGCCGTGGCTCATCCACACTTGCGTGGTTTCACCGACCATAAAACTCGAAAAGATCCCTTCCGTGTTTTTCAACTCGATTTCCGCTTTTCCAAATTCTGTTCCCACACCCTTTCCGGGTTCCACCTTACCTCCGAGAAGTTGCGTCATGAGCTGATGCCCGTAGCAGATTCCGAGTACCGGGCGACCCAATTCAAACACACGGGGGTCAATGGTGGGAGCTCCTTCTTCATAGACGGAAGAAGGTCCTCCGGACAAAATGATTCCGGCATAGGCTTTCAATTTCTCAAGCGGTGTTTCCGAGTCCAAAATTTCAGTATACACTCCCAAACGACGAATGCGTGTGGCAATCAAATGCGCGTACTGACCTCCGAAATCGATGACGGCAATGGTGTCCATAGGGGGGAAGAAGAGTTAGAGGAGATAGCCTGCCCTGCACTGCGGGGGTGGATGCGAGTGCCGGAGCGGGGGATGGGGAAGTTTTTAGGAGAAGAAAGATGCTTTTAGCATAATGGGAAAGGGGGTGGAGAGGCAATAGAGGGTGTTGTCCTAGTACAAGATTGATTTGAGATTCATGATAATCGATAAACTCTCCAAGGCGGTGGTTCATTTTTATTTCACAAATTGTTAAGATTTTGGTCATGCACTACATGCTAGAGTAGGCCCATGTTTTATACGAAAAGCTGGACTCGGCGACAACAAAGGCTGTTTGGATCAAAAGATCCTCTGATTACTGAGAAAGTTTTGGATTTAACGAATATCGGTGTGGGTTCGCTGTTTTTTGGTCAATTTTTAAGCCAACAGATTAATATGTCAGACGGGATTTGTTGCCCTTTTGGTTTATTTTCTCATTTGGTACAATCGTAGTAATTCTTAAATTGAGCCTTTATGATTCCTCCAGAGTACGGCGTATTTCTACCTTTGTCTATTGCGCTGATTATGACACTAGTGATCGTTATTCATGGAAGAATGGTGGAACGTCGACTGAAAAAAAACCTCCATTCGTCTCACTCAAAACGCTGAACCACGGTCACTGTCCGCGGATTGGGCTCAATGGGATTACCGCTGGTGTCCCGAATGTTTCGCAGCAAGACCTGATAAAACTCTTCGTTCTGTTCTGTCATCCCCGTGGTGATGAGTCGAATTTGTCCGCCTTCCACCTCAATGGATTTCAAGCGAATTTGATCATTGACTCCCGGAATCGTCTTGTTGAGATCGAGTATTTGGTAATTCACGGGGTCGATGGCCGTGGCAAGATCGAGCGGTTCGGCAAAATTAAGCTGAATCACATTGAGCTCCACCAGCTTGTGCTCAAAGAGACGAGGCTGCATGGTATCTTCCAGCATGGTCCACTCTAAGGATTCGTCATGATGCAGAAAGGTACGATAGAGGGCAACATTTTCACGAGTGAGAAAACGAGTGCCTTCAATATCATGTCCTCGGGGCGTTTTCACTTCTATCTCATAAAAATCTCCATCGGTTCCGGACTGTTTGATCACCTCCAATCGGTAATGGTTGTTCACCAAATAAGCGGAATTGAGCCGGAAGCGGTAGGAAAAGGTCTGCGACTCTCCGGGTTGCATCAGAATGAAATCTCCCCAGCCCTGATAGCCGTCAATCAGGACCGAATCCGAAACGCCAGTTGAACTTTCCAGCAACTGCACACCGAGCGGCAGGAATACTCTTAAATAGCCTTTGTATTGCCCGCTGAGCGGCGTATTGTATTCACCGTGATGGTCTAATTTTACTTCCAAATTTCCATAAATCACACGGCCGGAATTGTCGACCGCATCCGTCACTTCAATACCGTAATGAACTTCGCGGGTGATATAGCGATCCGACTTCATCCCTCCGTAATTGGCCACATTCACAACGAGGCGATCGGTGGGACTTTTTGGGTTTTCCGGGGGGAGATGTCCATCCCAATGGAACTGGGCCATTTTTCGAGAGAGCGACGCGTTTTCAAACGTGAGTAAAATACTTTTTTCATTGAGATTTTGGACCACCAACTCACTCAATTCGCGCCATTTCCACGGATTGAAGATCATGTGCCGCACCACCACTCCGGCAAAGGACTTGATGATGCTTTTACGGCCACTGAGTGCCTCGAGATTGTGGCGGTCGATGTCGGACACTTCATTTTCAAGGGTTTCAAACAGCGTGGTTCGGGTGAGTGTTTCGTTGTCGACCGTGAGTGGGCCGTAGAGCTGCGTGAGGTCTTCCAGCACGGAAAAGTTCACAGCCCAGACGCCGCTGATTGAGGTGTTGGGGTTGGTGAGATGGAAAAATTGTACAATTTCGGTTTTGGACTGCGTGAAGTCGGGATGCATGTTGGCGTCGCGGAAGCTGTGCCCATTGTAGGTTTCGGAGTCTTTTTCAAGAAGGACATCGAGGGGATAGGGAGGAGTAAGGTAAGCGTGATCATCAATCGTGCCGTAGACATCTTGAAATGAGATCCCGGTGGGAAGGCCGTGGTGAAAGGTGAGCAACGCGTAGGAGGTGATGAACCCACCGGTGGGGCGCAACTCGGTGTCGTTTTGAAAGAGGATGAGGTAGGTGCGCTCGCTGCCGGGAAGGCCTGTGATCTGAAAAAGATGGGGCAAAAAAGTGCGCAATGCCCCGAGCGAGGAAAATACCCACAAGATCATCAATAAGACAAAAGCGGCGAGTCCATGGACAATCAGACGCTTTTTCGTCCAATACGGATGATGTCGGAGATTTTCCTGGATTTTTCGGGCAAAATAACGGGAGCTGAACATGAAAGAAACGGGATGATTACTTTGGGCAAAGCTTAGCGCATTTTGGACGGATCGCCCATGGGACGAAGGGGATGACTATTGACTTATATTTAAATTATATCTAAATTTCTTTTCCAATTCTTAAAAATCACTTTATGTCCCAATTTGGACGATTAGAAGCTGCCTTAGTGGGAACCCTTATCGCCTCAAGCCCCCAGCCAGTTGGAGCAGAAGCCGAGAAAATTTCTGTACTGGAAACGGTTTGTGCCGAAACCTCATCTCGAGCCAGCCAGGCCATGTGCACAACCCTGCAACTCCTCCAGGCTCAATTCCCGGAAGTCGGCATTTCACCTTCGACGCCTCAAGGAGGAGACAGTTCACCCCTCAGCCGAACCGTCACCCTCAAATATACTCCGAAAAGTCGAGAGGCTCTTCGAGTGGGGTTGAGTGGTAAACCTTTGATGGGAGAGTTGATTAAAATCTGTACGGACATGGGTTCAACCTTACCGGAAAGCCCTGAAAAACCTGTACTCTCGACACTCTGCATTCAAACCGCTCTAGGAACGGCAAAACAATATGCGAATTACCAAGTTTTACCTTTAGCAGATCGATTACCCGGAGAGTGCTTTGTAAGCTTTTCCCCTCCCTCTCCTTTTGGAGCCGTCGAAGGGGCTACGATTGAAACACCGCTGTTTGTTCACTGCAAAAAGTAATTCCCTCTCACATTTTTGCCTCTACCAGCACTTTCTCGCTCAGTTCTCCTCCACAGTGCTCTTTCAAAAGCTCCTCCAACTCCGTGAGGCAGGCGTCCACGTCCTCTAAGGTGCAGGCGTCATTGCCATCAATATTTAAGAGAAGATTGGTCGTTTCCTCGGTGACTTTAGTCCGGTCCGAATCGAGGTAATTGAAGTCGCGCGCCAGTACGACCTCATTGGCATCGAAATAACACAGTTCGCCCTTCATGAGTGGCATGGCTTTATCACCGGCCATCAAAGGGTAAAATAGCTCTCCTCCCTCCGCAAATTTCAGCGTCGCCGGGAGCGTGAGCTTATCGAGGTCAAACACACCGATGGCAAGTTGATGCTTAACCGATATGGCGGTGTAAATATCTACAACGCTATTGATATTCGGGAGTACTTTTCCATTGGCCAGGCGGGTCATGAGCGCCACCGGGCTGGGTTTATTGTTCGAGGGCTTAACACCAAAACCTCGATAAATTTCACGAAACGCTTCGAGACGAGGTGATTTTTCTTTGAGGGCTTCAAAATCGAGGCCTTCCCACAGTTTCTGACGCAAAGCGTTGATTTCTTGCGGGTCGCTCGGTGCCACCCGAACCCCTTTCACTACCCGAAAACCAAGCTTGATCCCGGGAAACCGTTCGCGCACCTCCTTATGAATCACAATAAGCGGAGTTGCTAAATCTTCCATTTGCGCTTTTTCACGTTTCGGAAGCGCCACCACCTCCAGAAAACGATCAATGAGAAAACGTCGATCGACGGCTTCTAAAAACCAGCCTGCTTGAGGGCCGGAATCTTTCCCCAACAGTGCCATATAAATCGCCCCAAACGCGTCGCGCGCTTGAAGGGGGGAAGCTTTGCGCAGCTCATGAAGCCGGGCATGAAGCGCTTCGCCACTTAAATCTGCCGAATCGCGTAAAAGAAGGGCCACGGATTCCAAAAACTCTTTTTGCTCGGGAGACAAGTCATAGGCCATTTCCGGAATTTCCGATTGAATTTCAAAGCGTGCCGATTCCGACGCAAAGTCGCGCAACCAAATCCGGGCATAGTCCGCACGATCGGCCGATTCGCGACGGTCTTCCGTGATCAGCGGCGCTCCCTTTAACTTTTGAACCTCCGTCTCCAAATCAAGATGGGGGATCTGAACGATGAAGGCGATCCGTGAAAAACGCGGTAAGAACCGTTGTTGAATTGTCTGAGGATCCAATTGCGCATAATAGAAGGCACGTCCCAAATCCGGATTGTCCGTTTCTTTGCCAAAATAAATATCCGCGCATTCGTCGTGATTGTCGTAAAGCCGTGGAATGGTATCGCCGTCAATGTTAAAATCGATGGGTTGATTGGGCCTTGTACGCACCATTAAAAATCGTAGTAATTCCGGAGGCATCATGTCGGAAACCGCTTTCGCCGTGGCCCCCAATCCTTTGGAAGCGCTCATCTTGGCACCGCCAAACAAGAAGAATTCATAGGGGATATTGAAGGGCACTTTTGCCCCCAAAATCTCTTCACAAATGGCCACACTCACGTCTCGGGAGCCTCCGGCCGCGTTATGATCTTTCCCTGAGCCTTCCACATTCACAGGAAGGGCCGCCCATTTCACCGCCCATTCGACTTTCCACGGCAATTTGCCTCGTCCGTTGAAAGGAGATGTTTTTCCGCGGTAACCGCATCCTTGCGCCCACTTTACTTTATTCGACTCGCAGACGTAGGTGGCTTCTTTTCCATCAAACTCCGTGACCGTGGTGGAACCCACTTTGCCACACTGTTCACAAACGATCTGCAACGGATTCCATTCTTCCGCTTTTTCCGAGCCACTGATGCGTTGATAGATTTCGCGAATTTTACCGGGATGGGCACACGCTTTTTCGATCCATTCGTTGTATTTGCCTTGATCGTAAAACTCACTGGCCCAAACAATGTTTGCATCGAATCCCAACTTTTGAATCACTTCAATGAACTCATTGCCATAAGTACGGGCGAAATTATGCGTTGCGGTGGGATCGCCCAGGGGATTCCCGTTTTCATCCGGCGCGGGAACATGGCGGAGGGGACGGCCCATGTAGGGTTGATAGGCGGCCTCGTTCAAATAGACGGGCATCCCGTCCATGGGGTCCACATCGTTGATTTCA
>CAYTES010000073.1:0-6406 GCA_964436935.1 uncultured Candidatus Peribacteria bacterium
CTTTATTTCCACTTCCAAAATCCCTACTGGTGCTTTTGAGGGCTGAATGCAGGTTTTAAAGTAGAATTTATTTTAACACTAATTTTTAATATTGTCAATAGTTAGGATTTGATCTGATGAGGAGGGGCTTTTTACGGGAGACACGTTGAACCGTTGGACTTTTTCCTGTTCCGCTTTAAAATACCCGTTGTTCGGTTTAATTTTTTCTTCTTACATTTATTATGGACCCTCGCGATATTTTTGCTTTAATCCGTCGGCATGCTCTTTTTATTGCTTTTTCAGGTTTAATTTTTATGGCCGCGGCCGTCGGAACCACCGCCTATACGGATCATAGCGAACGGGGTTCGACCATCTTTTTAACGATTGGAATGCAAGTTCAGGAAATTGGACGCGCCGACATTTACCCCACGAATCAAACCTATAACCTGGTCGATGAATTCACGGAAACCATTCAGGGATGGTTGCTGAATCCCGCATTTACTTCGAGGGTGGATCAAATGGTCGGGGCAGATGTGAGCTTCTCTTTCCGTAAGCAAGAACGCCAAAATATTGTGGTGACATTACAAATGGGGGAGGAAGTGGATGTTGTCCGAGCCTCCAACGCTTTTATTGCCGCACTGGGACAAGAAATTCAGACCTACAACAACTCCACCAATACGCCTTTTGTCTTGGCCTTAAGCTCATTCACCCCGTATGAAACCCAACCTCAATTCAAATTGAATGCATTGGTCGGATTATTTTTGGGATTGTTCTTGTCTCTATTTGGTGTTTTGAGCTTCGAATATCTGCGTCGGCGTTTGAGTTTTGCCTTCCAGGCGGAATCTTTGTGGGGGAGTACAGCCTTTCTCCGATTGCCCCATTCTTTTAATTCGAACGACTTGAAATCAAAGCTCCTAAGTCGGCTTCCCTGGGGGAATGAAGCCTCCATCTTATTTTTAGAAATGGGCAAAACAGGTTTGTTCGCATTTAAAGAGTCGCTTGAATCGGAAAATTCAGTTACGGTGCGTTCCTATCCGGAAACGCTTTCTGAAATTACATTGCTGGATTTCTCTTCAATATTTCTTTTTGTTCGTTTGGGAGAGACTCCAGAGGAAGACCTTCGCCAATTTCGGGTAATGTATGGCGATCACCCCTCGGTCTATCTTGTTTTAATTGCATAGTTTATGATCATTGGAATTGATATGCGTGCATTGATGCATGGTCGGGTGAGCGGGGTTGAAAATTACATTCGATCCCTGCTGGACGCGTTATTTGAGATGGATAAAGAGAATCAGTACATTCTTTTTTACAATTCACGCAAAAAACTAAAACCATTTTTACCGAATTTTGATGCTCGTCGAATTAAAGTCGTTCACACCCGATATCCCAACAAGCTGCTTCACTTACTCTGGCGATTTTTTAAGTGGCCCAAAATAGACCGCTTAATTGAAAAAAAATCAGGGAAACGAATTGATGTGCTGTTTGTACCCGACCCACGTCCTTCGCCGGTATCTGCGAGCGTCAAAAAAGTAACGACTTTTCATGATTTATCTTTCGAACGTTATCCTCAGCATTTCTCATGGAAAAGCCAACTATGGTTTAAGGTACTCTATCCGCAGCAAGAGATAAAAACAAGCACCGCACTGATTGCAGTTTCTGAATTCACCAAGCGTGAGTTAGTCGATTTTTATAAAGTAAACGAAGAAAAAGTGACGGTGATTCATGAAGCGGTTCCGGGACAATTGAAGTCCACCCAAGATGCCATGTTGCTCGGAACGGCTCGCGAAAAATACAACCTGCCCGATCGTTTTTTTCTAACGTTCTCTACGTTAGAACCACGAAAGAATCTTGAAAATGTAATAAAAGCGTTTGCAATTTTTCAAAAAAAACACCCGCTGGAAACCTACCGGTTGGTTTTAGCCGGACGTCGAGATCCGCACATGTTTGGAAAAGTATTCATTGAAGACCACCCCGATATTTTATTGCCAGGATTTATCGACGAAGAAGACAAAACAGCGGTCTACTCTTTGGCCAGGGGAATGATTTTCGTGTCCAAATATGAAGGATTTGGACTTCCCTTACTCGAAGCCATGGCGTGTGGGACTCCCGTGATTTGTTCCAATTCCACTTCCATGCCGGAGGTGGTGGGAGAAGCCGCCATTCAAGTTGATCCTTATGATATTGAACAAATTGCGGAGGGCATGGAAAAACTCACACGTGAAGAAACCTTTGAAAACTATCGCGAAAAAGGATTGGCACGCGTGAAAGAATTCAGCTGGAAAAAAGCGGCCCGTCAAACCCTCAAGTTGCTTGAAAAAAATACCTCCAAATAAAACAGGTCATCCACTCACCTGAACCTGAATCACATTCACCAGAATCCACGCCAGCAAGGTTATACCAAGACCCACCAAAGCCCATTTGATGGTGTTTTTTCCTTTTTCTTTATCATCGACAATTCCACCCGTGATGTACCAAAATCCGCCCAGCATCACGAAAAGCACACTGATGGTTCCGGCAATGCCTATAAAAAAATCAATGAAGTAAGTAATGAAAAAGGGAAGCATCCACAGCCTTAACTTACCCGTTTGAATCGCGCAACCCAAGTAAATATCGCGCAAAAAAGGATTTTTAACCCCCTCCATGATGGAGGAAGGGTTTTGCGACATGATATTGTCACAATCTTCTTCAGCCGCACCTTCTGGAAGGAGCGTGGATTGAGCAAAAGCGGCTTGTAGGGGGGAAAGCAGGGTGAATAGAATCAAGAGGCCGCTAAAGAGTCGTTTCATTGAGAGGAGGATTAAAGTGGAATATCCAAAAGTATAACATGCTTCGGCCAAGTTAAAATCAATCTTCAAATAACACCGTCCCAAGTCGTACAATAGTGGCTCCTTCTTGAACCGCAACGCGGTAATCGTGACTCATCCCCATCGAAAGTTCTTGCAACTCAACACCGGGAATGAGCTGAGCTTTTAGCCCCTCAAAAATGACCTTCAACGCACTAAAGTAGGCACGGGTGTCTTCGAGATTTTCTTTAAAAGGCACAATCGTCATCAATCCCTTCACCCGAATTCCTTTTTCCTTCCCAAGCTGAGACAAAACCTCAAAGAGATTTTCCTTTCCAAACCCATGTTTGTTGGGGTCTTTGCCGATATTAACCTCGATCAAAACAGGCATTACTTTATTTATCCTTTGCGCTTCCGCACTAAGTTTAAGTGCGATTTCAAGTCGGTCGACCGAATGAATCTCATCAAAAAGCGCAACCGCTTTTTTAACCTTATTGCTTTGCAAGGGACCAATCAGAATTTTTTTAAACGTCCACCCCTCCTTCTCCAGGAATAAAAACTTTTTTTCAGCCTCTTGAACACGATTCTCTCCAAGATAACTCACGCCGGCTTTTAAACAAGATTTGATCTCATCAAGCGTACGATTTTTGGTGACCGCCATTAATTGTACCGTTGAGGGAAGTTCCTTTTGAATTTTTGCAATGTTGGCAGGGATCGACATCTTTGCTAGGATGAGGGTATGGAGTTTCAGGATTAGAATAGGTTTTAACTTTTATTTATACAAGTATGTTGCCGGTTGTTGCGATTGTGGGACGTCCGAATGTCGGAAAATCATCCCTTTTTAACCGTCTATTGGGCAAACGTTTGGCCATTGAATCACCCGTTTCAGGGACGACAAGAGATCAAATTTCTCAACGCATGGAGCTGGCCAACCAAGATATTCTGCTTATCGATACGGGCGGCTTGAGTGTGGGAGTGAACGAGGACATTGAATCGGATGTTCAAACTCAAGCCAATACGGCCATTCACGGGGCGGATTTGATTTTATTTGTTTTGGATGCCAAAAATGACCCCACTGTAGATGATTTTCATGCCGCAGAATTACTACGGAAATCGGGAAAGCCCTGTCTGATGATTGCCAATAAATGTGATGACCTCTCACGACTGGAACAAGGAGCCTTTAATTTTTACGAATTGGGCTTTGGAGAACCCATAGCGGTATCGGCCATCCATGGAACTGGCATCGATCACCTGGAATCCGAAATGGATTCGAATTTAACCCATCTGGGTTTTAAACGGCAAGAAGAAGAGGATCGACCGCAGGGAGCACTGCGCATCACCTTTATTGGACGCCCGAATGTCGGAAAATCGTCATTAATCAATTCGCTATTTGGAAAAAAGAAAGTGATCGTTTCCGATATCCCCGGAACCACCCGCGATTCGATCGAAGTACCGTTTTCGTATGAAGAAAAATCGTTTGTTTTGGTGGATACCGCCGGAGTCCGCCGTCGCGGCAAGGTGGAACAGGGGATTGAAAAATATAGCGTGATGCGAAGTTTCCAGGCGATTGAGGATTCCGATATTGTGATTTTAGTGTTAGACGGATCGGATGGGGTGCGAGCCCAAGATCTTCACGTGTGTGAGTTTGTGCTTCAACAACATAAAGGAATGATCATTGCGGTGAATAAAATTGATTTATTTGATGAATTTGAAGCGGAACGTCGTCAATTTGAGAATATTTTGCGGCATCGAATGGCGTTTACTCCCTGGGCTTCTGTGGTTTTCGTATCGGCCTTGGAACGACGCAATTTATTCAAGCTGTTGGACTTGTCCCTGGAGATTGGTGCAGAAAGAAGACGCATGGTGGATGAAAAGGAACTTCAATTTTGGCTGAAAGATACCGTTTTAAAACATATTCCAGCAGGATCGAGAGGCTTAAGACAGGCGGAAGTGGTTTCCGTATTTCAAAAACCCGGTAATTTCCCTTGTTTTATTTTCAAAGTCCATCACCCTCAATTCCTCCATTTTTCCTATAAACGGTATTTGGAAAACCAACTGCGAGAAAAATTTGGATTTTCAGGCACGAGCGTGAAAATGATTTTCGATAATGTATCGACCCGAGGCCCACGAGGACCAAAAGCAAAACGAGGCCATACGGCAAAAAAAGCCCCTCGATCACAATAAATCTTTATCGGCCCCCTGATTAATTTGTCGAAGCACTTTTTGCCATGTCTCATAAAATTCTTTTCGTCGATCGACGTTATGGAATTTAAGCATATCTTTTTTAATCATGATGCTTGATCGAGAGGAGAGCGTTTTTTGTTTTGATTGCGCTCGGTGCGTTTGCCAGTGTTCCAGGTAGGTTTCGAGTCGGTCGCCCCACCGCGTATTCAGTATTTTTTCTTGGATTTTCTTCGGAATTTCGAGTGTTTTCGATGAAGGTTTAAAGTGATGGAGTTGAGGTTCGAGTGGGGTTTTGAAAAAAAAGCTCAGCCAAGAAGCGTTTTGATCGAGTAATTGATCATATATTTCTTTTTTCCCCATGACGGGTTGAAGTGTTTTGAGCCAATAGGCCAGATAGATGTCTTGATCGTGGATTTTGATGGTTTCCAAATTGAGGTGGTGGGAGGTGATGAAAAAACTCAAACAAAAACGACCCGCAATTTTGTTGCCGTGCCGGCGAATCCCCAAAATTTGCAGCCAAAAGGTGAGGAGTAGACGGCCGATGAAGAGTCGATTGGGTTTTGTTACCACGAGGAGATCGATGTCGCTGGATTGCGTGACATGATTGAAGCTTAAATTGTTGCACACCGCGACCAATTCAAGATAAGGAACCAGCGTAAAAACCCATTGAAACCGTTTTACTTTTTTCCAGTGTTTGGCGACTATTTCTTGTTCGATTTCGGATGGAAGGGTGTCGGAATTTTTTAGGGATGGCATAATTTTTTTGAGTTGATAACGGTTGTTTATTTTTTCTATTTTATCGCAGTTTTCCAATGCTTTTTTCAATTCATTGAGTGAGGGGTGGGTGATTTTAGCGTTTAAAAGATGTTTTGAAGCCTCCTCCAACGTTAGGGGGAATCCGAATACGCCGTCAAAATAGGATAACGTTGCCAGTATCGCTTGCGTGAGAGGCATGAATTTAAGAAGAGTAGTTGATTGAATCTGTAAAGTATGATAAAATAAAAAGATTTTTTTAAAATAAAATCATGTCTAAATTTAAAAAACTCATTTTTTCCTTAAAGTTTTTCATTGGATTATGGATATTTTCTTTGTCATTCATGGTTTATGTGGCTTATGGAACGGATAATGGAACGTTTGTAAGTGCACAAACTGGTAATTGGAATATTGGTACTACCTGGGGTGGTGCATGTGCTAGTGCATGTACTGCAGGAGTGGATTATCCCGGTTCTTTGGATGCGGCCACTATTGCTATTACTCATATTGTCACCGTCCCAGCCGGCACATTTAATTTTAGCACGATTGCCATTGATGGCACGTTGATTTTAGTTGGAAATATTGCTGGTGCAGATATTACTGTTCGAACCGGCGGTATTTTAGAGCAGAAAAATGTTGTGCAACAGGTTATTACCGGAACACTTGATGTTCAATCGGGCGGCACCCTGCGACATACCGCCAATACC
>CAYTES010000074.1:0-6345 GCA_964436935.1 uncultured Candidatus Peribacteria bacterium
ACTCCCGCAAAATACCCTTACCATGAAAAAATCATTCTTTTCGTCCGCTTCTGCGTTAAAGCTCCTCCACATATCTAACCTGATATGCCTTCCTCGCTTTGCCTTGAAGCGATCAAAAATTGATGATTTTTCAAAGTTAACTGCATTTTGCGGGAATTCCTTTAGCTTTATAGTTTTTCTGGACACAAAAGGCAACCCTACTTTAGACTGACTGCGTATTTGTGTTTTTATTGATAACCCTTTTTTTACATGCAAGATCCTCATTCCGATTCCAGTCCGCTCAACGTGGAGTCTACCCCGATGCTCAAACGTATTCTCATGGCGGCGGTGATTTTTGTGGTTTTGGGAGGAGTGACGACCTATTTTCTAGCTTTGGACGGAGGTATTGAAGAGCAGTACGGCGCTACTGAAGGCTTGGAAGAGGATGCGAGTGCCACGGCCGACGCTTTTGATATCAAGGACTATACGGTGGCGACTTCGCAGCAAGAAGGTTTCAGTACCTTCCAACAAAATGCAGCCGGTTTTCAGATGGATTTTCCTGAGGATTGGACATACGAAGCCTACTCCTCTGTTATTCCGGTTATGTTTCGGAGTCCTTCCGAAGGCCAAACAGAAGGTTTTGTTGAAAATGTTGTGATTTCACTGGAAGATGTTTCCGCCTACGAAGGTTTGACATTGGATCAGTATGCCGATGCGGCCTATGGTCAATTGTTGAGTGCTTTCCCCGATTACCGTTTGTTGCAACGCGAAAAAAGACAATTGGGAACCTATGACGGTATGTTTTTGGTGGGATCTTATCCTGCCGATGAAAACAACGTGGTTCAGGTGATGTCTTTATTCAGCATTGTGGATAACATGGTTTATGTTTTCACCTATACGCATGGGGATGGAGAAGAAGATCAATTTGCCACAACCGTGGATGCCATGATCAGCAGTTTTACGGTCATGAAGTGAGTCAATCGATTCTCTGGATACAGCGGCTATAGGTTTCTTGAATGACCTCTTGAGGAATTTCATTCAGATTCGTAGGGCAGCACGCATAGTACCGTTCCTGTTTTCCTCCCAGGCTGAGCCATTGGCATCCTTTTTCCGTGCTGCAGGTATAGTTGGTGCGATTCGATTCGCTCACCGTGTCGATCCCGATGTTGCACAGATCTTCGGTTATCATCAGCTCGGTGCTGGGTTTCGGAGATGCGGAATTTTCAGCAGAGTAACAACCTGAAAAGATCAGGATCAAAAGTAACAGCCATGTTGCTCCGATCAATTTGGACATAACAAGGATTTTTAGGAGGTTTTAAAATCTTAACGCTTTTTTTCCAAAATAGCCACAAACATGGGGTCGTAAGATGTCTCACGACTCAATTCGATGCGTCCTTTGTTCCCGGGGAATTTTTTCGATGGCGTTTTCCACGTTGCGTCGCCCCCGAATTTTTTAAGAAAAAGAGTGATCACTCCTTCATTTTCTTCCGGCGTGATCGCACAGGTGGAATAGACCAGTCTCCCTCCGGGACGTAAGGCGTACCACAGCCGTTTCAATAAGAAAAATTGTTGTTTTTTGAGCTCTTGAATCCTTTTGTAGCTCCATTGATTTAAATATTTCTCATTGGTGTAGACGTGTTTTTCCGAACTGCAGGGTGCATCCAGCAAGATTTTATCAAAACCGGTCGGATATTTTTGAAATAAAACTCCCCCATGCACGCCGCACATTGTTGCAAAATCCTCCAACTGATAGGTTTTTAGTACTTGTTTTAGGCGTTGTCGGCGGGACAGAGAAAGATCATTGGCGATCAAGGTGCCTTTATTTTTCATGCGTTCGGCGATGAAAACCGTTTTTCCTCCCGGGGCGGCACAGGCGTCCAAGATTACCTCTCCGGGTTGCGGATCCAATGCTAAAACAGGAATCAGAGAAGAGGCGTTTTGTCGGTAGAACCAACCCTGTTCTTCTCCCGGGATTTGAGTTTCAAGTGGAAGCTTGGTTGGCCACTGCAGGGCATGGGGATACCAGGATAATGTTTTCCACTCCCATTTATTTTTTTTCCAGAGAGCCGCACATTTTTTTTCATATTTGGGGTTGAATCTCAAAACGGGAGGATTGGGCTTGACTAGGGTATTCAGCCACTCATTAAAATCTTTTTCTTCCTTTGAAGTGGCGGGCTCGGTTTTGATGTGAAGTTTCCGATAATAATCTAAAAATCCTTCTTTTCCTTTTAATCTTGCGGTTTTTTTCATGATTGATTTCTGGGCGAGGCCATAAAATGAAACTTTTTTGGGTGAAGTGAAGTCTATAGTGTTGTCACCTTTTTTATTTTGCGTTAAAGTACTTTCCGCATTTCAGATTATTCATTTTTATATCATTAACATAACATATTCCATGAAAATGCTTTCACGTTTTATGATCGGAATTTTATTGGCTTTTTCATTGACCGGATTGGTTTCCGCTCAAGAAGATACCGATACCGGTTCTACAGAAGAGACCACGTCGGAGACGGAAGAGAACGAAACCACTTCCGGAGGAATTCGTGGGGCGATCAAGGATAACATTGAAACCAATGTGCCTTTTGAAGACGCTCAAGTCGCTGTATTGAAGGGAATCGATACCGTCGTTTCCAAGTTGAACATGGCTGAAGAAAATGTAAAATCTTTGGCTCAATCCAATGCCAACCCTGAGACCATCGCTATCGTTGTTGAAGCATTGGATAAAGTTGAGACGGGATTGGCTGACTATAAAATCAAGGTTGAAGCCACCACTTCCTATGATGAGTTGGAAGCGGTCAACACTGAAATGAAGGCCACGCTTAAAGAAAACTCAGCCACCATTAAAGCTTCTTTTGAAGAAGCCGCCTTGGCCATTGCCGAGAATGCTGCGGACACCTTTGTTGAATTTCAAGATCAAATGGCCGAATATTTAGAAGCCTTGAAAGTGGTTTGTCCTGAACAGGAAGAAGAAATCACAGCCATTGAAACTGAATTGGCCGGAATGGATGAAGAAATTACCTCACTTCAAACTTCTTTGACCGCACAGGATGTGGATGCCGCCAAGGCCAGCTTGAAAGAATTGAGCCAATCGGCTCAAAGCATTGCAGCTGATGTAGAGACTTTAAGCAGCACCTGCCAACTCTAAATTTTCATTTTTTAACTCACTTCATACCATGAATCGTTTCTTTAAACCCCTTGCCATTACCGGATTGTTGGTTTTGACCGGATTGTTGGCTTTCGGATGCGGACAGAAAGAAGATGATGCTTCTGCAACTCAAGAAGAATTGAATGAAATGTCTCAACAGTTGGATGAAACCACCCAATTGATCGAGGACAATGAAGATAATCTCAATGCTTTGTCCAAAGAAGCGGATAAATTGGAAGATCTCTAAAAAGATCACGATCTAGATTATTGAACAAAGCCCCACCATGTGTGGGGCTTTGTTGATTAGAATGTTTTTTTGTGAATAAAAATGCTATCATTTGGGGGAGTCTTTTAGGCTTTGTTCCACCTCTTAACCTCCTTTTATGAAATTTAGAATTTTTGGCCTGCTGGTTCTTTTAGTGGGACTTTTTGTGGTCACGGGATGTACGGCCCCCGCCACTCCCCCTGAAGAAAACCAAGCGCTTCAAGCGTCTTTGGATGAGCTGTTTACCTTGAGTGTCAAACAGTCTGCGGCATTTGAATCCGATGATTTGGTTCTAGTTTTGAACGAAGTATCGGATTCTCGTTGTCCTGCGGACGTTCAGTGCATTCGTGCCGGGGAAGTTGTCGTGAAAGCCAGTGTGTTTAAGGGGGAAGAACGCTTGGACGATGTCACTCTTCAATTGGCGGTTGGGGATCAGGTGCCTGCCCAGGAGGGTGTTGGGGATTATCGTATTGAGTTGGTCGAAGTGACACCTTATCCTAAGAGTGGTGTTGCCGTCACCCCGGAACAGTATCAAGTGACTTTTAAGGTTGCGAAAGAGCAGTAAGGCGATTTATTTTTCCCATCGTCCCAAAATTCCACAGGGAAGCACCAGGCCGGAGTTAACGATCGGAAGACCGATCTCTCCGGCGGTGAGGGTGCCTTGGAATTTTTTGCCGAGTGTCAGGGCCAAGACATTGCTTAGTACGGTGGGAGAAAATCCGGTGGTGTAGGAGTTGATGAGGAAGAAGAGGGGATCGGGGGATAAAATATTCACGCAATCCTGGATCAATCCGTACAGTTTTTCTTCTATTTTCCATACTTCGCCTCCGGGGCCTCGGCCATAGGAAGGCGGGTCCATGATGATTCCGTCGTAGGTGCGGCCACGGGTTTTTTCCCGCTTCACAAATTTTTCCACGTCATCCGGAATGAAACGCACAACGCGGTTTTCCAATCCCGACAGCTGGAGGTTTTCTTTCGCCAGAGTCACCATGCCCTTGGACGCGTCGACGTGGCACACTTCCGCCCCGGCATAAGCACAGGCCACCGTGGCCCCTCCGGTGTACGCAAAGAGGTTCAGGACGCGAATGGGGCGTCCTGCGTTTTGAATTTTATCGATCATCCAGTCCCAATTCACCGCCTGTTCCGGAAAAAGACCGGTGTGTTTGAAACCCATGGCCTTTATATAAAAGCGTAGTGTTTTATAGGAGATTTCCCATCGGTCCGGAAGGGGATTTTTCATTTGCCATTGGCCTCCTCCGCTGGAGCTTCGATGGTAGTGTCCGTCCACATTTTTCCATTGCTCGGTTTCCTGCGGAAGGGGCCATAAAATTTGAGGATCGGGCCGTCTCAAAATGTATTTTCCCCAGCGTTCCAGCCGTTCTCCGTTTCCGGTGTCGATGAGTTCGTAGTCTTTCCAGTCGGTGGCAATTTGCATGAACTTATTTTAAATATTTTAGAATTATTTTGAAGCCTATTATTGCTGTTGACCATGGGATTTCACTCAATACCATGAATAGTACCACCGCCGGATTAAAAAAATTCACGGCAAGGGCGATTCCGAGGGTATTGTTCATGTAGGTTTTGCTCACGGAAATCGCTATTTTGTCGGTTTTGGGCCTTTGCGGTGCCATGAGGTATCCCACGGTGTGATAGAGCAGGAATAAGCCATAGAGCCAAGCCAGTTGATTTAAGATTTGTTCGGGATTTTCAAGGATTTGATCTCTTTGGATGGCTATTCCCGTATACACCATCACGCTGATGATCAAAACACTCAGGCTTTTGGTGTACGGTTTTATTTTTTTTACGTTTTTGGGGCTGTATTTTTTTAATATTTCGCTCAACCCCAGCGGAATGAAAATCAAAAATAGCAGTGTTTTAAACAGCCCTACAATATCCAGGTCGATGCTTTGGCCGACCAGTATTTTAAACAAAAGAGGCAGGGTAATCGGTGCGATCAAATAGGATAAAATCGTTAGCGTGATACTCAAGGAAGTATTTCCTTTTAGAAGGTGGGTTAAGGGCGCGGCACTTACGCCACACGGCACTGCGCTTAAGAGAAGTGCGGCAACCGCCAAGTCGGGATTGACGTTTTGGAAAATGGCAAAAACGATTCCCGGTATGATCAGCATGTACATGGTGGTCACATACCCCAAGAAGCGTATGTTTTTGAGATGATTGAGGATTTCAGAAAAATTCACTTTTAGAAATGTGAGAAGCAGCACAATTCCCATGATGGGGAGGATGGCTTTTAGGGTCCAGTGGCCCATTTCCGGAAAGAGCATTCCTGCGATAATTCCTCCCATTAAAAAAGCTCCAAAATGATTTTCAATCCAGTTTATAATTTTCATATTTTTTTAGAGCTCTGATTTAAAATTTTTTACCTGGTATTGTAGCACCTTTCCAAGTTCTAGCATTTGCTCTTTTGAATAAAGTCTCGCGTTAAATAGTCCAAGTATCTTATTTTCTCCATCCAAAAGAACGTAATTGGCTATTTTTCGGTGTTGCATTCCACTTACCACATAGCGCATCGTTTTGATTTGTTCGAGGGGGATTTCTTTTTTTCCAAGAGGATAAATGATGGTCATGATGTGGTTTTCATCGATTTGGATTTTTGAACGTTTGAAGCGATTTTTTAGAAAAAGGATCAATGCGGAAGGAAAAAATCCCACGGGGATCACCCAAAGTAGGTATAAGTTTTCTTGGGTTGTTTCGCTAAGGATTATGATGGCATTGAATAAGGCAATTCCGCCCAAAATGAGGTGCATGAACCAATAGATGATTTTGGGGGTCGGCCAATCGCGGATGGCTTTGAGTTCGAGGATTATGGAGGATTGGAGCATGAGGATATTCGTCTACGATGGCGGAGAGTCGTGGACGACGTTAGAACCGCTATCGAGGCTAATCATATACTAAGCCGCCTTTAAAATCTCAAATTTTTGACTCATGAGGCTTTTGATTT
>CAYTES010000075.1:0-6333 GCA_964436935.1 uncultured Candidatus Peribacteria bacterium
TGGTGCCGCGGGTGGGGGTCGAACCCACATTCCCTCACAGGAACACGATTTTGAGTCGTGCGTGTCTACCAGTTTCACCACCGCGGCCTATGCTTCGCCACTTCGGCCCTTGCGGCGAGGATATTAGCATAAAAATTAATAACGAGGAAAGGCCGAAACTTTAAAGGCACTGCAGTCCCTGCTTCGTGAGTCTGAAGTCAGGCTAAATTTTATTTTATTTCATTTCGGCATTAGAGCGTTTTCCATTCTACGTTCGCTTGTTTCAGCGCTGCTGCGAATTGCAGAAGCTCCTCCTCGTTCATGTTTCCGGAAAAATCCATTTTGACTTTCTCTCCATTGGTTTTTTCGATTTCAAACTGCATCACTCCAAGCAACGTTTTAAGTTGAACCGATTTCAATCCGTTGAGGGGGAAATTTTCGATGCGGTCGCGATGCTTGATCGTGAGTTCTTGATTGTCCGTAATCCGAATCCATCCTCGATCCTTGATGGTTAAGCGTGTGAATCCCAGTAGCCCCTTGAGCCCCCCCGGTGAGCACCGCGACAAATCCCAAAAAGCCGCCAATTGAATGGGGTTGTGCGTATCAAAAAAATAAATGAGAAAAGCTGAAGGAATGAGCACCATCGGAATGATCCAAATGATTCGATCGATGGGTGGCAACTGAGGACTATGATCGAAAAGAAATGGTGACGTACCCATCGGAAGGCATGAACCCGAAATTAAATTGTTTAGAGTATAACACATTCTTTCCATCTAACGTCTCTGCCGACGGATGGCTTCACGATTTGCGCTAGTTTCTTGAACTCAGCTTTATATCAGTTTACATTTTTAGCTTTTTATGATAGAATTTTAAGATTTACTTTAAAATCACCCTAAAACTTACTCCCGTGATCACACACTGCTTCACCTTTTCAACAAAATTTTCAACGCGATTGGTCTTCCTGGGAACTCCAGAAAGAAATTGGGATTACGCTCAATTGAATTCAAAAATCAATAAGAATGAACCCGTCAATGTGGCAGAATTTCCCATTACTCATCGCTCTTTTGAATTTGGTCAAGGCGGCATTAGTGGAAATGTTCAACGGGGTCTTGCCGAATCCGGTTACGACGCCCAAAAAGCAAAAAGGGTGCTTTTTGAAATTTTACAGGCGGGCGATGAAGAAAGCCGACAAAAGGGTGCGACTTTAGATTCTTTAGAATCCCGACTTAAGCTCGACAAAGTGACTCAATTTTCTCTTGAAAATGGCTATTTGTACTTCTTTGATGAAAAAGGAGAAGAAATTTTAAAACTCAAAGCCATCTCCGACCGCCAAAAAGCCTTTAAGGAAAGCTTCTATGCCAAAACGACGACCTTGGAACATACGGTGGATACCCATCTGGTGGAAAAAGAAACCCGCCGACAGCTACGGCGAGAACTTCGGCGCACCGCAATTGAGAGTCTACCCGCTCCGGATAATCAACTTTCCGTATCCGTCCGCCTTCCTCAGTTGCCCAAAAACCCTCCGTTTATAATGCCGGGACAATTTTGGATTGAAACTTCCAAGGCTCCCCCCGAAGGGCTTATGCGTGCCTATCGGAGCGAAACAGCTTGTATGGGATATGTCGGCGAACGCTTACGCCAACGATTGGGGGCTTCCGCCAGCCTTCGCGACTTAGGGTTTGAACCCGGAATTAAAGCCTGGCAATTCAAATCGGAACTCATGAAAAAAGGGGGCGTTTCGGTGGTGAGTTCGATGCAAAAGTATCTTTCTCTCTCCGGTGGCACCATTCGAAATCGTAATGTGGGCACTCCCCAATACAAACAAGATCTATTGAATTTTCGCGGGGCTCTAGATGAAAAATTAGCCGCTTCTTCCACCAATGCGCCCTTTGTACTCACCATGCGATACCGGGATTCGGACTACGCCGGAAAATCGGCCGCCTACAATGCCCGTTTACCGAGGGCGCAACGCAGTTTAAACACTCATATTTTGGAAGGATTGGGAAAAGGAAAACGCAAACTGCCCTGGCCTCCACAAGCCGGAGAAGAATTAACCACCTACGCCCACCGAGCACTTGCGATCAAACCCAAAGATGGGTATCTCCTTTCTGCCGTCACCCTTTGGGTGGACGATCAACCCTTCCATTACGACAAAGGCCAACGAAAATTCGTGGATGATAAAGGAGAGGCCAAGCGCATCGATGCCAAAAGCCATGTCTTATTGGAAGATGTTTATTTTGCTCATCATTTCAAAGGAGCCCATATGGATAGCCTGACCGCTTTGTTGGCGAGCGGAAAATACGATCCGGTGGACATTTTGGCCCTCAATATGGAACAGATTAAAAAGCCCGCTGCCACGCCAAAATTTCCGGAAGGGGTTTCCTTGCAAACCTCTTTTTATTTGAGAAGAAAAGAAAATATTCGAAAGCGGTTTTCAAAAATCTCCAAAGATCCCGACGACTGGGAACGAGCCTGTTGGTTTTGGAAAGAGATTGGATTTGATACCGGGCGAGTGAAAGCGGATATTGAACCGGTACCGATTCCGCACTTAGGTCAATTGAAAGCTTTAGTGGATAAAAAGGGAGGACTTTCCGAACTTCGAGCGATCACTCATAGAGCGCGGATCGCGGAATACAATACAATGCACCCGGGGGAACATGTGTTGCGTGTTGAATCCGGCCAGAATCCCTGGAGCCTGGTCTCCTCCTTTTTTGAAGGAAAATTCACGCCCGAGCTTAGCCACCAAGAAAAATCTTCCATTCTTGCGGCGATCGATCGTTTCAATGCTTCCATCGACCTTCGAATAATCGCCTTTCCCGGGGAAGGAGCTAAAACTCAAAAGGATTATGTACGTTTTCAGGAAGGGGATGTGGCATGGGTGAGTGATGAGCTCCTCCGGGCTCTAGAAAATAATCTGCGTTATGAAAGGGATCGTACCCAGGTTCATGTTCCATCCACCTTACTGATTTCCACCGAAAAACGTGTGGAAATCAACGACCATGAACGACAGGTGATTGAAACCGCCACCGCGGATCCTCAAATAAGGCTCTTGCTCACGTTGGCACTCCTCAACGAACAAAAAAGAGGCTCGAGGAGAGGCCAATTGGCAAAATTGGTGGAACAGAGCGGATTACGTGACGAATTGTCTGTGGGGCTATTCCAGGTGCAAGTACGTGACAACGAACGTCTTCTCGTGAATAAACAGGGCTACAATTTTCCCACCTTGGAAAGCTATCGTAACGCCTTAAAAACAGATGATATTTTGAATGCCAAGGTGGCACAAATCAACCTTCAAGAGGCGTCAGACTCCTATCGTCATTTTCTTTCGCAAAATCATGAAAGCCCTCAACCCACAGACCCTCATTTTCTCTCCGGTGTTTTAACGGCATACAATCGACCCCGAGGTCGATTGTATGCCGGATTATTTACACTCATGGCCAGCCGAGTCTCCACAGCCTTTTCGTTATCCCTTGATCCGCAAGGACCAATCGATAGGAATCATTCGGCATCAACCGTTCAATTTTGGCACTTGATCGGGGAAAAACTTTTAAATGAAAAACTTATCTCACTTCCGGGGGGAGTGTCCCAAATTCAACGCGACGTAGCGTTCCTAAACTTCAATAAAATTGATTTTTTTGAAACGGCCCTCTTTAAATCGGTAAATCGCGCATACGAGAAAAAAATCGGAACAACCCTTTCTTTCCTGATTCAAGACTCGGAATATCAAACCTCCCCCCTTCAAAATTATGGCTATCGGGCGACACGTCATGGACAAGTGGCCGAAATTTTAAGCTATTCGTCCGTGGTGAATCAAAAAAATCTTCAAGGGCGTCAATTCATTGACTTGGATCATCTGCCTTCCATTCAATCGAAAAATGGAAATCCCGGCATTGCCACCAAAACCAACCTGGAAAGTTTAAAAACTTAGTTCTCCCGCATTCCCACCATGTGCAGGTGCGGCGATGGAAGCTTTTGGGATCCTTTTTCAAGGCCTCCCATGGCCTTTCCAGCTTGGGCTTGACGAACAAAAAATTCAAGCAGGGTCGCTTGGACACCCTGAAGGAGAGCCCGATGTTGCTGCTCTGTTAATTCATACTCCACTCCGGGATAACGTACCGATTTCACTATAACTCTTGTGGTCGCAATATCCGCCGCCGAATAGTAACAATGGGACGAAAGATTGACGAACTCTTCTTTTTTCAACCCTTTTTTGCGATCCGTTGCCGTTCCGTTTCCGGAAATCGTCTTCAATTTCGTTTCCTGGTATTCAACGGTTCTGCCCAGCGCATTGAGGATCAAAAACACCTCATACTCAGCCGCCAAACCATATGCTTCATGCAAGGTTTTATTGACATAACGGCCCATCGCTTCGACCAATCGAAACGTTTCATTGGTCGTGTAACAGGCTAACGATTCCCGAAAAGGATCCTGCGTGTAGATTTTACCGACCCTAAAATAATCTTCTGTCTGAGGAATCACATGGACCAATCGCTTCTTTTCAAGCCCCCGCTCCACCAACTCCTCTTGGTTTTCATCTGTAAAGACGGGAAATTTATTCTTTTGATGATAGTCCTGTTGAGCGGGCTGAAGGGTAGCCTTTTTTAATTTTTTATCCTTTAATTTTATTTCGGCCTGACGAAGTTGATGTTGCGCCTTTACTCCGTTGATCTGAATTTCACGAGCCTCCCATCCAAAATGCTCCCTCGCATTCAAATAAACGAGGGGAATATTCCACTCGCTTGGACCGGACAATAATTCCACAAAAATGGCTATTTCTTCGAGCGAATTATAAAAACGGGGATCCAACACCAATCTTAAAAAGGTTTGAATGTCATCTTCCGGATTCGCTTCGTAACGGATCGTACTGGAATTTGGATGGTCCAAGTTTTTTTGATCGGGAATGGGAATTTTAAAGGAAGTGACCTGCGAATTTTTTACACTTAGAGACTGGTCTTGCAAGCAATATTGCATCACTTTAACAAATACCGTTTCCCGTTCGTATTGCACACGCTGATCTTCATGCACCCTCCACTTTAAAATATCGTCTTCTTTGCCCCACCACTTTAGGAACATAGGCAGAGCGCGAAGAGGGGTTTGGTTTTCAATGGTTTCTTCCAATTGAGGATAAAAAAATTGAAGTTCTTCATACCAATGCGGATGCCTCGGGATGTCCGCCCACAAGACTCCATCGGCGCGAGCAAATAAGGAATAGGTTCCATTTGTTTTTTGTCGACCCACCAACAGGGAGTGTAATTTTTCAGGTTTTTTTGTCGGAGTGAGGGCGTGGGGAGTGAATTTTGAAGGCGCCAGAGAAAGCAGTGTCGGTGGAAGGATCGCCTGGGCAGTAGAGGGAATGGTGGAGAGGGATGGTGAAGCCACCGGATTTATGAGGGGCGGGGCAGCGGGAGCGAAGGGATCGCAGAGAGGGTTTTGTTCCGGGGGTTGATCGGTATGGTAGGGGTCTTTACATCCCACCATCGCTAACATAAAAATCAAAGCAAGTGCTTTGCCCTTAAATTTCTGCTGAACGAGAGATACGAGGGAAGGTTTTCTCGATAATTTTGGATTTATTTCATGGTTTTCCCTTGAAAAAAGAGGAGGAAGGGATGGTGTGCCGGGATTCATTGTTGAGGAGTTAGTGAAGCATTGTACCATACCGGCATTGGGAAATAATTTTGCTTTTAGGATTAATTTATGCTATAATTATAAGATTTCTAAAAATTATAAATCCTCTAAAACAAAATCATATGCAACGGTTGAAATCTTTCTCCTCCTTTCTTTTTACTTCTCGCGCTATTTTTTGGGCCGGTGAAGTGCCCGGTTACGCCAAAACCCCTGACAACAAAAAGGAAAATTGGGTGAAAAAGGACGTTTCGGAGGCTCGAAATCAATTTTACAAAGCACTGTATTCCGATCGGGTGAAGAGCGGGGCGCAAGATGCCTTGAGAAACTTAAAATACGATACGGCGGAAAAAATAAAATCCGCGCCTCGAGTGATTGAAAAAGGTGACACCCTGTCCAAGTATTTATTGGAAACCGTATGCAATAAAAATCAAGATTTGATGAAACAGGCCTTGAATAATCTTCAATCTCAAGGGTACCAGGTGGATTTTTTCCCGTTGGGGTACACCGTGGAGATCGACCAAAACAAGCTGTCGATTTATAAACAAGAGGGGGATACAAAAACGTACTACCGTTCCGTGGACGGCACTCAAGATGTTTCGGGATTGAAGGTTTTTGACATTGCCGAACCGGCGGCGGTGAGTTCCGACATTGCCCCTGCGACACCGGCTGAGATTGCTACGGTGGCCCCTGAGGCGAAAACGAGTCCCGTAGTTACGCCTGACACAACGG
>CAYTES010000076.1:0-6083 GCA_964436935.1 uncultured Candidatus Peribacteria bacterium
CTCTAACCAGTTGCGCGATGAGCTCGTCCGCCACTTTTCCGGTGCCAAACGTTTCCACGTGAACCGAAACCGGTTCGGCGACTCCAATCGCATAGGCAATTTGAAGTTCACATTTGTCCGCGAGTCCCGCCGCTACAATGTTTTTGGCCACATAGCGCGCTGCGTACGCCGCGGAACGATCCACCTTCGACGGATCTTTTCCCGAGAAAGCCCCTCCACCATGTCGTCCCATGCCCCCATAGGTGTCGACGATGATTTTGCGTCCGGTCAGTCCACAGTCCCCGGGAGGCCCACCGATGATGAACTGCCCCGTGGGGTTGATGTGGAAGATGGTATCGTCATCGAGGTACTGTTCGCACACCGGTTTGATCACATGTTCGATGATATCCTGACGAATTTGCTCATAGGCCACTTCCGGTCCATGTTGCGTCGAAATCACTACCGTATGCACCCTCTTAGGTTTTCCGTTTTCGTATTCCACCGTGACCTGACTTTTTCCATCCGGCCGCAAATAGGTCAGTCCGTTTTCTTTGCGCACTTGCGCGAGCCGTCGCGTGAGTTTGTGGGCGAGGAGAATGGGTAATGGCATCAATTCCGGCGTTTCATTGATCGCAAAGCCAAACATCATGCCTTGATCGCCCGCACCTTCACGGTCCACGCCCAAGGCAATGTCCGGGCTCTGTTCATCGATCGCGGTGAGGACGGAACACGCTTTGTAGTCAAATCCATAGATTCCATCGGTGTACCCGATGTCGTGAATCGTTTGTCGGGCCAGCTTGGGAATGTCCACATACCCTTTGGTGGTGATTTCTCCGGCCACCAATACCAACCCGGTGGTCACCAACACTTCACACGCCACGCGGGCCATGGGATCTTGTTCAAAGATGGCGTCCAAGACTGCATCGGAAATTTGATCGGCCATTTTGTCGGGATGGCCTTCGGTGACGGATTCGGACGTGAAAAGATAAGAGCTCATGACAATAAGAGGATAGAGAATAGAGAAGGTCAGGCGAGCGCCTGGAAGAGTGCACTAAAAAACTTCTTTCGCGAGAAAGAATGGGTGTTTAATTATCTTTCCCACGAGCCTAAAAGGCCGGGGCGGATGGAGCACCGTGTCGTTGGGTCTTTATAAAAGAGACTAAACGACGGGTTGCCGTGGAGTCTTCGGGCCGTGTCCCTCGTCCACTCTGGATAGAGTACTGAATTATAAAAAGACTGAAACGACTATAAGAGAAGGGAAGGTATTGGTCAATGAAATTTAAAAGTTCTTGTCGTGAATTCAAGAGGGTAATGCTATTGACGAATAAATATTATTATGCAATAATAAAATACTAGTTTTAATCATTAATTACTAATTTATGGCAGAATCAGAAACCCCAGAATCTTCAAGAATTGAAAAGAGCGTTATTTCTTTCACTCCTGAGGGCGTAAAAGAAATTAACCTTAGGTTAGTTGCCAATGGTAAGCTTACTTATAAACAAGGGGAAGAAGTAGTCTCTTTGTTAAATGAGGAAGGTGTCGAGCGAGCCCTGCAAAAAATGCAAAGCTTCTTAATCGCGCTAGGCTAATAGTGTCACCGCTTAAACCACTCAATCGTCTCCCGTAGCCCCTCTTCCAATCCCACTTTTGGCATAAAGTTGAGCTTTTCGCGTGCCAACGTGATGTCCGGCCGTCGTACCTTCGGATCATCTTCCGGGAGATTTTTGTACACCACGGGACTCGACGAGCCCACCAGTTCCACAATTTTTTCCGCCAAGCGTCGGATGGAATACTCTTCCGGATTGCCCAAATTCACCGGTCCGGAAAAATCTTTCGCCTCGAGCATCGCCATGAACCCATCAATCATATCTTGAACGTAGCAAAACGAACGCGTTTGATAGCCGTCGCCGTACACCGTGATTGGAGCGCCTTCCAACGCTTGAGTGATGAAGTTGGGGATCACTCGGCCGTCATTTTTTCGCATGCGAGGTCCATACGTGTTAAAAATACGGACAATTTTAGTGTCGAGGCCGTATTTTTTTCCGGTATTCACGATCAAGCTTTCCGCGAACCGTTTGCCTTCATCGTAGCAGGAGCGAGGGCCTTGGCAGTTCACATTCCCCCAATACTGCTCGGTTTGAGGGTGTTCAAGCGGGTCGCCATACACTTCCGAGGTGGAGGCATGAAAAAATTCCGCTTCTTTTTGGAGCGCGAAGTCGAGCATATTTTTGGTGCCCGCGGCGGAAACCCATAGCGTTTCCAAGGGAAGCAGTTGATAGTCGATGGGCGAGGCGGGACACGCCAAATTGCAGACCCCATCAAACGGTTCGTCCAAATCAAAGGGCTGCGTGATGTCATGGTTGAAAAAGCGAAATGCGGCGCCGTAGCCTTCCAGGAGTTGCACGTTCCGTTGATCACCGGTCACTAAATTATCGACCGCAACGACCTGATGACCTTGTTGCAACAGTCGTTCACATAAGTGGCTTCCGATGAAACCCGCGCCGCCGGTGATGAGGTATTTGGACATGATGGAGGAATGATCAATCACCACTAATCAATCACCAAACAAGGTCAAAAGTCAAAGGTCAAAAAGCAATTGTTGTTGATCAAATTGCCCCTTTTGTTAAATTCCCTTAAAATCAAACCATTAAACGCTAACGCTTCATGACGGTGTTTCCATGACTCCAGTTCCACAATCCAAACCTCAGATTAAAAAAACCACCTCCCCATCGGCTCCGCTGCTGTCCATTGTGCTCATCGGCTACAACAGTAAATTTTTTCTCAACCATTGTTTGAAAGGGGTCGAGCAGCAAACGCTCAAAAATATCGAGACGATTTTTATCGACAACGCGTCTGCGGACGATTCCGTGGAATTTGTGAAAAAAAACTTTAAGTTTGCGAAAGTGATTGCCAACCGAGAGAACACCGGCTACGTAGGGGCCGCCAATCAAGGCATTCGCATGACGACGTCTAAATACTTGATGGTGCTCAATCCGGATTTAATCATGCCACCGGACTATTTGAAAAAAATTGTGGCCAAGCTGGAGCAAGATCCAAAAATAGGAGCCATTACCGGCAAGGTATTGAAGTACGATTTTGAAAAAGATAAACCCACGCAATTTATTGATACCACGGGCTTGTACTGTTATCGCAACCGTCGTGTGATTGATCGAGGCCAAGGGATGAAAGATGAAGGCCAGTATGATGAGGAAGAGGAGGTGTTTGGGATTTCGGGAGCGGTGCCTGTGTATCGACGCGAGGCGTTGGAAGACACGAAGTTGCCGATGCTCACGAAGTACCGTTTGAATCAGGATGACTATGCGGTGCTAAAAAGCGCAGGCCAAGTCTACGAGTATTTGGACGAAGATTTTTTCATGTACAAGGAAGACATCGATATTTCCTGGCGACTGCGGCTCCGGGGGTGGAAGTGTTATTATTATCCTCAGGCAGTTTGTTATCACGGTCGCGGAACCGGAGTGCTGAAGCGATTCACGCACTGGGAGGTGTATAAAGGGCGTAAAAATCTCAATCGTTTTCAAAAATATTACGCCTACAAAAATCAACGGCTGATGCAAGTGAAGAACGAGCAGTGGGGAAACTTTTTGCGCGATTTGTTGTGGATCAAAGGAAAAGAAATTTTGATTTTCGGTTACATTTTGTTTCGGGAACCCTACTTATTGAAAGGAATTTGGGTGTTTTTGAGGCAGTTGCCGAACGCGTTACGAAAGCGACGAATCATCATGAAGCGGGCCGTGGTGAGTTCCGCGACAATGCACCATTGGTTGAGTGGAGAGGCGAAATTTTAGAAATAAATTTGTTAACCTCATTTGCCGCTGTGTGCCCGCGGGGCCGCTTGGGGAAAAAATCGCATGTTTGCCGACGAAGCATTTTGTTCTGCGTAGGAGGCGAATGGGCGATTTTTTCTTTGGAGTCATGGTTGTACTTTAGCCGCTCCTGCTCGATAATGGTTCCAATGAAATCTTTCATCAAAATTCTCGATCAAGGGGCGCTCGCCATTTTTCTTCTGCTGGCGGTCGATACCTTGGGGGTGATCGCCGCTTTTTTGCTTGGCTATTTTGTACGAAATGATTTGATCGGGCCCGCGATTCAACCGTTTGAAGTGTATCAAAAGGCTATTCCTGTTGTGTTGGGTATTTTGGTGGTGACTTTTTATACCTTTGGACTGTACGAGCGTCGGCATCGGGTCACTCAAATCAGTGAGCTGTACAATTTGATTCGCGCCATCACATTGGTGTGGGTGCTCGTCATGGCCGCTTCATTTTTGTCCAAATACGATTATTCCCGTCTCTTGGTCGTGTTGTTTTTTGGATTTTCGCTCCTGACCATCAATCTTGGACGGTATGTGTTGAGAGTGGTGTATCGGTTTTTGTATAAGAAGGGAATCGGCATCACTCGGGTGTTGATCATCGGGGCCGGGCGACCTGGTCGCCAGTTGGCGGAAAAATTGAAATCGTATGAAACCTTTGGGTACAGCATTGTGGGTTTCATTGATGATCACACCAAACATCACGCGGAAAAAATCATGGGACGCACCGACCAACTGTTGGAGCTGCTTCAAACGCATAACATCCAGGAAATTTTTGTGGCGGATCCGAGCATTTCTCACGAGCGGATCATGGAGTTGATTCACCAGTGTGAGCAAACGCCGGTGAAATTCAAAGTCGTGTCCGATTTGTTTGAGATCGTGACCGGGGATATTGATTTGAATGAACTGGAAGGGTTGCCGAGTTTGGACTTACGCAAAAGTCGAGCTAATGCTTTGTTTCGTTTTTTCAAAAGGGGATTGGATGTGCTGTTGTCTTTGATAGGGCTGCTGGTTTTTTTCCCATTCGGTGTTTTAGTCGCGCTGGCGATTCGGCTCGATTCCCCGGGAGGGATTTTTTTTGTTCATGAACGAGTGGGCAAAGACGGAAAAATTTTTCGCATGGTCAAATTTCGCACCATGAAAGCAACCGCGGGAGCGAATGAACATGCGCCCCAAAATGAAAAAGATAATCGCATCACGCGAGTGGGGCGGTGGTTGCGTAAGACTAGTTTGGATGAAGTGCCCCAATTTTGGAATGTGCTGACAGGGGAAATGTCGATGGTGGGGCCGCGTCCGGAAATGCCGTTTATTGTCGCGCAGTATACGGATTGGCAAAAGCGTCGTTTGGAGGTGAAGCCCGGAATCACGGGGTTGTGGCAAATTTTAGGCCGAAAAGACCTTCCCCTTCACGAGAATATCGAGTACGATTTTTACTATATTAAAAATCAATCGCTTTTGTTGGATTTCGTGATCTTGCTCAAAACGATTGCCGTGGTGCTCAGAGGGAAAGGCGCGTATTGATTAGGGCGCGTAAGCAAATCTTAAACCGAATTTATAATACTTATTTGCTTACGCGCCCGTAGAACCCTATTGTTATGAAAAAAATGAAATCCGTTGATTCTGTTTCTGATTCGGAAGAGTGGGGGGATGCAAGGGGCGAATCTGCTTCCTGGTTGGAACGTGCTCGTATTAAAAACAGAACCACGCATGAGCTGATTTGTTGGTTACTGTACGCCCTTGTGGTGATCACTCCGGCCATTTACAGCACGGCATTTGAATCCGCTTTCACGCTTCCCAAGCTCACGTTCATGCGACTGGTCACACTGGCCATTGTGGGAATTTGGGCGGTTCAAGCACTGGTCCAGAAAAAGATTTATTACCGCAAGTCGCCGCTCAATAAATGGCTCTTGGGCTATGGCGCGGTTTTGGTGGCCACCACGGTATTTTCACACTACTTTTGGGTGAGTCTTTTCGGCGAGCAGGGCCGTTTTTTGGGATTGCTCACCTGGATGAATCTTTTATTTTTGTGCGGCGTGGCGCTGACTTTTTTCCAGTCGAAAAAAGAGATTCGTCGCTATGTGGTGGTTTCGGTATGGACGGCGGTCGCGTTGGCCGTGTATGGAATTTTACAGTTCAAGGGACTGGTGGGTGCCGAGGGATGGACTTTTGATCCGACCTTGCGTGTGTTTGGAACCATGGGGCATAGCAACCATTTCGGCGGCTATTTGGCGTTTCATGTGTTGTTGTTGTTGGGACTTTTTGCCACGGAAAAACGAAG
>CAYTES010000077.1:0-5811 GCA_964436935.1 uncultured Candidatus Peribacteria bacterium
AATATCGGATAGGAAGCGGTCCTCCATGGGTGCGACTCAATTCCCCGGAATCGACCAGCCAGGATATTAAGCTTCCTCGAACCCGAAGTGCTTCATCCGTGGGTGTAACCGCGTCGAAAACGGGCACAAGGTAGCCACGGGAGTTTATTTGCACCAAGCCATGCCTGCGCTCCACGTTGTCGGCATCGCCTTTTTCGAGCCGTTGTGTCGATCGAGCTTCGAGTTCATCTTGAAACTGTGCAAGTTGCGGTCGCTTGGGGGCACCCAACTGATGATAGGTTTTAAGGTGCGTTTGAACCTGAGGGGTGATTTTTCCTCCATAGACGGATTCGCTCAATCCGGTCCAAAAATCGGGTGGAAGATGCATAAGAAAGAATTCAATCCTCTCTTTCTCCGGCAATTCAATCGGAAATTCGGTGAATTCGAAAAAATTCAACACCTTTTCCATGCCGATCAAATCTTTGAGTTGGCCTCGTTGGAGGGCGCTCATATAATAACCGATCACCGCATAGACAAGCGCTTCTTTTTTACCTGGCTCGAGGTCTTTAAGAAGAAAACCGCACTCCTCGACTAAGAACCTAAAACTCGCCCCCCTTTTTAAGTTTTGGATCCATTCGTCAGCAAGCCTTATGCGAATCTGTTCCAAATCCGAAGGATTGAGTTGATCTTGAACTTTTTTAACCTCTTGCACGACCTCCCATAGATATTGTGTCGAGAAGAGTGCCAAGATGCGATTCCCTTCCGCGCTCAATTCGGTAGCCCCTTCCCCGAGGGCAGCTTGTACCCGTCCCTGAACCGTGACATGAACCGTATCGAGATCAAAAGAGCGTTCCTCTCCCTCGGGAGTTTGTACGACAACGGAAGAAGGAAGTTGCGGATCATTCAATCGAACAAACTGGTAATCTTGTTCGTCAATGAGGAGGCGATCCCCCTTTTGAACGCCTTCAAACTGTTTTGTGCGGGCTTCAAAATCGGGAGTTTCGACCATAAAAATGGAGTATAAATGGATTTAAGGTTATTAATTATAACAAAAAATACAAATTTTGTCTAGTCTAATTCGCGGGCCGGATTGGATTAGGCGGCAATGTCCCTACTCCTTTATGTGAACAGCTCCTAAACTTTGTTATTCCAATAGCCTTCTTGTCGCACCAGCAAAGATTTCGCGCGTTCCGGGTGTTTCATGAGCGCCTTCACCAGTCGTTCCATCCGGATATTGTCTTGCGATCCTTTGGCGAGAACCACGTCATTTTTGCGCAATTTGGATTTTAGAAATTGCGCGGCTTCGGGCGAGGTGGGAAAGGATGAGATGAGATGAGAAGACATGCCGGCGGCTTCGGCGGCTTCGGCATAATATTTAGCTTCTTCGCCGACCGTCACCAGTATATCCGCATATTTGGGAATCTGTTTGCCGATGCGAAGATGCTCTTTTTTGGATTGTGGGCCCATGGCGTTCATGGAGCCGAGTGCGGCAATCCGTCGGCCTGGCATTTCTCCCAAAACTTCAAGCGAGGCCAGCATGCTTTCCGGAGATGCGTTGTACGAGCTGTCGATGATCCCGCTTCCCTCAATCCCTTCAATCCAGTTCATGCGTCCCGGGGGGAGTCGAAATTCCTGTAACGCTTCGACAATTCGCTTGAGAGGCATGTGCATCAAGAAGCCAACGGCAATGGCCGGCAATAGCACATAAACATGATGGCGACCGAGTAAATGCGGAAAATGAACCGATTGAGAGCGCTCTTCGTAACTCAAGATAAAATGCAGCCCATCGGGGCCACTTTGAATCGAGTGGGCCCACAAGTCCGCCCTGGAAGAGGTTCCGAATAAAATCGTATGACAACGTAAGTTATTCTCCAGCCCCATCAGTCGGGGGTCGTCGGCATTCAAAATCGCCCATCCGTTTTCGGGCAAGGCTTGAACCAGTTTTGATTTTTCTTCGGCAATGGCATGAAGATCGGAAAATCCCCTTTCCCCCATATGAGCCGGCTTGATGGTGGTGATGATTCCGATTTGGGGCCGGACCACCTTCACCAAGTGTTCAATGTCCCCGGGACGATCGGCTCCCATTTCGAGGATAAGCACTTCGTAGGGAGGTGTGGTGAGGTTGAGGGTGTCCCGAGCGGCATTCCAGAGAACTTTGAGCCATTTCAGGGGGTTGGAATAGGCGGTTTCTTGCTCCAAAATACTCAAAGGCAATCCGAATTCGGTGTTGTAATTTTTTTGGCTCCGAAAGGTGGTTTTGGCTTGGGAAACGACAGCATAGAGCGCCTCTTTGGTGCTGGTTTTTCCCACCGAACCGGTTACACCGATGATGAGTGGCTTGATTTTATGCAGACGCCATCTCACGAGTTGCTCGAGGCAGAAGAGGACAATGTGGCGGCCGAATTTCTTAAATAGCATGGTTGGCATCATAATACGTTAAGCTGAAATTCGAAATAACAAAAAAGCAAAATTTTCGCTTCTATTTAATTCATTTTGAATTCCAAGTGCAAATATTGTTAAACAAAAATTCCTTAAGATTGCATATAATTATAAAAATATGTTATACTATAAATATGCAAAAAGACGTATCTGAATCATCAAATGCGGAAACAATAGAATGGTTTAATGCTGAAGCAGCCGATGTTGCTAGAAAGCTTTCTAAAGCAAAAATGATTTTTGGTACGGGCTACTTGCCGGATGGAACAGGTCCTACCCATTCAGAAAGGCAGAAGGCAGAGGAGGAGTGGCTACAAAGTAGTCAGAAACTTTTAGAGATCTTAGTCGTTCTTTTTCAGACGGTTGGAGGCAAAGAAGCATTAACAATAGCTCGAGGAGCGCTTAAAGATGTAAAAGAAGCGTATAGTAGTAATGAATTAATCGAGAATAAGCAGTTGCTGATTAAAATTTTAGTACTCAGTACAACAAAATAAGGAACAAATCGAAAAATCTAATTTTTCTTGGCCCCAAGAGTGATCAACTGTCCGCAGGCCGCCGCAATATCATCGCCCATGGTTTTACGCACGGTCACCGACACCAATCGTTTTTCCAGTATGCCCTTGAACCGTTTGATCTGCTCATCTTTGCTCCGTTCAAACCCCAAATCCGTGAAATTGTAAGGGATCAGATTGAGCTTGATGTGTCCGAGCGCATTCGCCAGCTCCGCCAAAACTTCGGCATGGTGGACGGTGTCATTCACATTTTTCAGCATCACGTATTCAAACGTGAAGTGATGCCGTCGGTTGCCGAACTGTTCCAGATACCGCTCGATCCAGTTTTGAATGAGGGGTAAAAATTGATCGTGAGACGTGGGGATGATGTCTTTACGGGTTTGCCCATCCGCGCTGTGTAGGGATAAGGCCAGGCGCACATGCGGCCACTCCGGATCCACCAAAATCTTTTCCAGAACCGGCAAAACCCCGACTGTTGACACGGTAATATGGGTGGGGCCGATATCGGTATAGTTCAGCCACGTGTTGAGGGTGGCTTTGACATTTTCATAGTTGGCCAGCGGTTCTCCCATTCCCATAAAAACCACATTGCTGATCCGCTGAGGGAGCTCGGGGTGAAGGGTGAGGTATTGAATCCAAAATCGGTATTGATCCGCGATTTCATCCACGGTCAGATTGCGTAGTAGGCCCATTTTCCCGGTGGCACAAAAGCCACACTTCATGGCGCAACCCACTTGCGACGACACACAGATGGTCCATTGTCCGCGGCGATTGGCCATGAGTACGGTTTCAATGCGTTGGGTGTCGGCCAGTTGTAAAATGGCTTTGTAAGTATCTTTCTGGCCACTCACAAATACCTGCACCTCCTCATGTGACATCCAGGGCATCTGCGCGGCCAATGTCTCTCGCATGGATTTGGAGAGGGTCAGGACATCCTCCCAGCCTTTGAAGTGGGGTTTATAAAAAGCTTCCTCAATCTGTTTCCAGCGGAAGGATTTTTCCAGTGGAAAAAGTTGGTTAAAAAGCTCTCGACGCGACGGAGGAGCGGATGGGGGCGACGCCATAACAATAAGATAAAAGAAGGCCGATGCCGTTTATTTAACCGCTTGGACCACTTGATTGAACACTTCAGGTTGGGTGGCGGCCAAGTGAGCCAAAACCTTACGATCCAAAAGGATGGATTTGGCTTTTAGCCCTTGAATGAATCGGCTGTAGGTCATGCCTTGAGTGCGAACGGCGGCATTGATGCGAAGCACCCAGAGTGCCCTAAAAGTACGTTTCTTTTGTTTGCGATGCGCGTAGGCATAACTCCCTGCTTTCATGACCGCTTGTTTGGCTTGTCGAAATAGGTTACCACGTTGTCCGCGGAATCCTTTGGCGGCTTTCAATAATTTTTTATGACGTCGGGTTTGGGTGACACCTCGTTTAACGCGAACCATGGAAAGAAAGTTTAAGAGTTAAAGCCCCCTCACAATACGGGGGAAGAAATTTAGATATGAAGTAGTTTTTTGATCACCTTGGCATCACCCGCTTTCATGATATGAGGCGTAAGGGCTAACTTTTTTTGACGTTTGGCTTTTCCGAAGAGCAAGTGACGCGCCGCGGCTTTGCGGCCGACGATTTTAGGATCGGAGGTACTTCCGGTGACACGAAATCGTTTTTTGGCACCGCTGTGAGTTTTTTGCTTCATTTGGAATGAGGTTATTTCAGAGGAGAGAGGATGGCGAATAAATTGTAACCTTGTTTTTTGGGCGGCTGGTCCACTTTAGCCACCTCGGTTAGTGCATTCACGACTTTGTTCATTTTCTCTACCGCAAGATCGAAATGAGATAGTTCTCGTCCCTTGAAAATCAAGGCGATTTTGAGACTGTGACCGTCTCCGAGAAACTGTTTGGCTTTTTTGATCTTGGTTTCCAGATCATGCGTATCCGTGCGAAGACTCAAACGGATGCCCTTAACTTCACTTTTCTTTGATTTGGCACGTTGTTTCTGTTCGAGCTTTTTTTGGCGATACAGATATTTGCCATAATCCATCAACTTACACACGGGCGGATTCACATTGGGGGCTACTTCCACCAGGTCCGTCTCCTTTTCCGTCGCAAGCCGTCTGGCATCTTCAATGGACTTGATGCCCAATTGTTCATCGTTGTCGTCAATAAGACGGACTGTACGAGCCCTGATCTGATCGTTGACACGGAGAGCCTTGGCTATAAATCGGATGTTTAATAAGTTGAGCGTGGGCATTGTATGAAAAAGAAGCCTTGACGTCAAGAAAAACTTTATCTTAAACCAAAAATGAACCGGACCTTGCTTTAAATCCTGGCCGGTTTTATAAAAGGAATACTTTCTTTTAAGCCCATGCTCATTCCACTCAAACACCGGCGCAAAACCCGCACCGCCACCATCGGTTCGCTTAAGCTTGGCCACAATTATCCGGTGGCCATCCAGTCGATGTGCTCCACCAAGACCGAAGATATTGAGGCCACAGTGGCGCAAATCAAGCGATTGGAGGCCATGGATTGCGCCTTGATTCGACTTGCGATTCCGACCATGGAAACCGCTAAAGCCCTTGAAATCATCAAATCCAGAATCACCATTCCCGTGGTAGCCGACATTCATTTTGATGCGCGGCTGGCGATCGCTTCCATGGAGCGAGGGGCCGATAAAATTCGTATCAATCCCGGGAACATCGTCGCTAACTTCAACCCCAATGAAAAACCCACGCAGTCCACGCGTCTTCAAATTGAAATGCTCGATAAAATCCTCGCCACAGCCAAAGAAAAAAACGTGTGCATCCGCATTGGCGTGAATGCCGGTTCTTTGGAGCAAGATCTCTGGGACAAGTATGGCGCGCCCACCGGCCCGGCACTTGTCGAATCCGGTC
>CAYTES010000078.1:0-5523 GCA_964436935.1 uncultured Candidatus Peribacteria bacterium
ATGGGATTAGGTTACTCCTAATCCCTACTGGTGCTTTTCAAACGTGAACGCGGGACCTTAATTTACTCATTTTATGAGAAACAAAAAAGAAATCCTCGACTATGCGGCAGAGCGAGGCATTGGTCAGGTTGGCACTTCCGCCAAGGTGGTCGGTGAAATTTTGGATGGGGTGGATGATTTGGGCCAGGATGGGTTTAAAGAGAAAGCATTGGAGGCCATTATAGACGCTCAGGAAAGGAAGAGAAAAGGTAGAAATCCAAGACGAACCGGTGAATTTCAAAAGAGAAGTGACAATCGGGGGAATTATGTGGGAAAAAAGCAGTATCGAAACCCACGCACCTATCTTACCGCTATTGAGGAAGAATTGGATTTTCGAGTCCAACAGGAAGAGGCGTTTTTAAGAGAATTCGTGGAAGATAACAACGAGCTTAGCGAAGAAGGCAAAGCCTTTTTAAGGAGGCACATTGCCGCTGTATTGGGACCTTGGGTGGTTTCAGGACATGTAAGGTCGGTTCGTGAAGAGAATGGGAGGATTATTGTTAAACACAATAGTGGAGAGGGTTATTATTATCCCAATCGATAAAAAACTCCTTTAACATAGTAAGAAGTCTAAGGGTGCTGACGCCAGACCGATTCAGCGAAGTGATCTAATAATTCATCAGGGGAAAGCGCTTCCTCCGAAAAAGTAAGGACGGGATTTTTTTCAATCAAGCTCGCGATTTCAAAAGTTTTGAGCCGCGCATAATGCCGAGCTTCTTCCACGAGGGGACTCGGGGGGCCGCTTCGTGACGGATAAAGGAGCGTGGTGAAATAATCCCGATGGGATTCGAGCAGATCCTGCATCGCGGGAAGAAGATGGTCCGAAACAAGGCTTTTAAAGTGGGTGAGATTTCGAAGCGATCCATGAAAAAGCGCATACAAGTGTTGCACCCGGTGATAGGCATGCTTTTGGGTGAATTCGGGCTCTTGGAATTTTTTGTAAAATCGCTTGAATTCATCTGAAGCTTTAAGAACCCCTTCTCTCAAGGTGATTTCTTCCATGGGATGAATCATGAGAGGGGTGTGTTCGTGCAGTGTTTTGATCGCACGGATTTCTTGTTCAAACCAGTGCAAGGCCAGGCTAAGCGGGATTGTTTTTTGAGAGGCGAAATAACCCGCTTGTTGAGCGATGAAGGAGAGCAGTCGTTGGGGGAATTCCGGAGATACGGTGGAATCCCCCGTTTTTTCGCGAGCCTTAAAATAGAGGGTCATGATTTGAAAATCTCTGAGGATGCGCAACGACGATCCGGCCATCATCGCGCTATTTTCTTCTCCAAACTCAAATCGTTGCGCCAAACGTTCCGAGAGGGAAAAAGCATGGAGGGGTTTCACGTTTCCTTGACTGCGCAGAAATAATTCTTGGATCGCAAAGGATAGAATTTTTTGCGGATCTTCTTCCGGAAAAATCTGAAACCATTTTTCGATATTGAGGTTTCCCAAAACCTTTTCGGGATGTTCCACCCCGGGAGGAGAATAGACTTGGAGTGCGTGTTCGGATGGAGTGTCGGGCATGGGGGGAAATTAGCGAGAGATTTGGAGTAGTTTTTTTCGTTTAAGCCAAAACGCCTGAGTGAATTGATCCAGTAGGATTTCCGGAGAGGGGGTTTCTTCTTTGAAAAAATGGAGGTTTTCGGAAGGTTCCATCAGCGTTCGGTAGCGTCGACCTTGTTGGGTGGTGTACCTTACGATGAGATTGGGAGAGTCGTTCGTTGGGGTTGAGGAGGCGGTTTTTTTATGGTATCCCAGGAGGCCTTGGAAGGAAGGCAAAAAGGAGGACACCACAAGCGATTGGAACGAATCAAAATCCGCACAATCGTGGCGGTGGAGCAGATAAAGGCGCGAAATCCAGTTGAAAACATGGCTTTTAAAAAAGGAAGGATCCAGGGAATTGTCATAGGTCAATTGAAAAACCTGTTCGCTGTCCTCGATTTTTTGTTCCAGGGACGACCGAAGCGGAGCAAGTTCGGGCGGCAGTTTGAAGTCTTGTAAAACCGAGTGTAAGTGGTCCACATGGCGGTTGAATTGGTCTTGTGCTTCGTCGGAGTATAAATTTTTTCCACGCAAGGTCATGGCGTATAAAAAGGCATAATCTTTCATTTGCAGAGGAAGCAATTCCGGCGGTTGTACCGGCTGAAATTCTGCCACCGCACTGTAGTGGTCCATGAGATGGAACTCCAGATAAGCAATCAAGGCATGGGCATCCAGATAATCGGGTATTTCCGAATTGAATTTGGCATAAAAGGTTGAGGAAATCTGAAGCGCATAGGCGGGTGACATGAACCCTTGTAAACGGGTAAATCCTTCCTGTACGGCGTAGGTTAAGGGGAGAAAGGGGTGTTGTTGGTGGAAGAGGGTCCACCAGTGTTCAACCTCCAAATGATCGATCATCGCCTGAGGCGTTTCAAGGAAGGGTTGACCGGAGCGGTCCAATTCCAAAGGGGATGAAATCTCTTTAGGTGCTAGTTCCATGAGGATGAAAGGGGTTTCAATATTGTAAGGTTAATATTAAAACTAATTTTTGGAAGGCGTCAATAATATAGAAAAAAGGGGAAGGGTGGGCATGTTACAATAGGGGAAATTTAGGATGAAAAAATGAATCAAATGAATCAAATGAATGACAACAAGGGGTTTGCCAGGTGGTTTCACTCCTGCAAGGCCGAAACTTTGGCGGAGGTGCTCATTGCATTGACGGTTTTGGCGGTGGGGGCGGGTGGTGCATCCACGCTGGTGGTGACCGCGATTCGGGCGAATGTTCAGGGCGAGGAACGGATTGTGGCTTATAATTTTGCGCGCGAAGGGGTGGAGGCGATTCGAAATGTTCGCGATACGAATTGGTTGCGGTTTCCGGGAAATCGTAGTGAGTGTTGGGACACGTTGAATGCCGTGAATTCGACGGATTGTGCCACGAGTACGAAGTTGGGACAAAATACCTATTTGGTGTTCTTGGAAACCGATCCGACGACCGACGCACTTTTCAAGTGGCAGGTGATTCAAGAGGATCCGGCGAGCGCGGATGAGTTGCTTTATGAAAATACGATAGGGAGTGGAATGCTTTATACTCATGATCCTGTAGGCACGGTCACGCCTTATCATCGCACGGTCACCATCACTCAAAAAACGACAACGTCTATGGTGGTCGAGTCGAAGGTGTGGTGGGATTCGAGGGGTAGAACTTTATCGGTGACGTTCATGGATGAGTTGAGTAATTACTGAAGAAAAATTTATTCCCTTCGTTCGCGAGAGCTGCGAGTACGCAATCGCTCACTCAGTAAATAAATTTTTCTTATGGTGAGGAAGATGGGCCCACAAGACCCAAATCAAATTTTTTACTACGTGGGGCTCAAATTATTTTTATTCAGATTTTATAGAAAATTGGGATTCCCCGTTCCCTTCGCTCAAAAGAGAGCTCCGCATTTTTCGCTCAGGGACTTGAACAAGGGATTTTATTAGAGGTTTTATGTTTTAAAAAAGTCGGAGATTTCTTTGGCGGGATTGAAGTAGCGCTCCTGGATAAGAGAAGAATGTTCTTTGTGTAACGATAGATTTTCTACAATGCAATGATCAAATCCAAAGCTGTCCGGTTCAACATTGACCAGCCTGAATCCTTTAAAATGACATTTGGTAAAGCTAACACATGGCAAAGCAGATTCAAGGAAAATAACCCTATCAAAGGTGCAGTCTCTAAAAATTCCACTTGCAAAATCGCCTTCGACGAAAAGGCAGTTTTGAAAGGTTTTGTTTTCGAAATCCAAATCCATCAATGCTTCGACATGGTCTTTCCTAAAATCAAAGCGGCCAGTGATAAGCTCCGATGTATTGAGAAGTTCCAATAATCGATCGGCAGTTTGATAGGAGAGCATAAAAGTATTATAAACTACCCGATTTAATGCGCTTAGTAGATCAGGGGAAAAAGACTTGACAAAATCGTGGGGGGGGGTAAATTCGTTTTGTCTGAAGTGGGATATTCGTGGCGGAGGTAACCACAGGCAAAACATCAGATCGAAAAGGCGAAGGCCATGGGTGAATCGCATTGGAGCGGCTTTAATCCGAGTCCTGACGGCAGCGTTCAGATCAGTGAGGGATTTGATCTCGAAAACGGATGGACGCACTACCTCATCGCTCACCGTGACGAAATCAGCCCTCGTCACAACCACATCCACATCAAGGGCAAGATCCCGAAGGGCGCGAAGTTTGACAGTGATATGCGTGGTCAGTGGGTCGTGTGCGCGATCAAGGTTGCTGGCATGCGGGAGGTCAACCGTCGCAAGCTGATCGAAAAGGTCAACAATATCACCGGACTCAACCTTAGCTATCGTTAGAGCAAACGCCTCCACGAAAAATCCATTTTAGATCCTACTTTTCGGGTTTGATTTAAGCTATTTTGTCATTGGCAAGATACGCCGAATTCTCTCGAGTGGTAGGCTAAGAGCGCCTTGAAAAAGGCGCTCTTCACTTTAAGGGAAATCACACTGCGATTTAAGTATTCCGAATAGCATTGGCGGTTGATGCTTCACTTTTCAGTTCACAAAAATTTCACAATTTGTTTAGAAAAGGGTCATGTGAGCTGAGTAGAGTGAGTGGTGAATATTGTTTAAACACTCACTCATATGGTTCTTTTTCAATGGTTTTCGAAACATGCTTGGATGCTTCCGGGTCTTTTTCTCTACTTCATGGCGTTGCCAATGGCCCATGCGGAAGAGACGGTACAGGATCTTCGGTACAGCTATGATGCAACGGGGAATATATTGCAAATCGAAGAAGGGTTGAGTCAGTGGCCACAGATTCCTTGGGTGGTGAATTATCAGTACGACGACCTCAATCGTCTATTGAAAGCGGAGAGTATTGATTTTCCGGGAAGCGATTACACACGGAGTTATACGTATGATAGTATAGGGAACATGACGACGTCATCGAAGGTCGGTGCAATGACGTATGGAGGCAATGGCTTTCCAAGTCCGCATGCGGTGACAGGGGCGGGAGGAAAAACGTATGCCTATGATGCGAACGGAAATATGGTGAGTGATGGAGTGCATGAATACACCTGGACGATTCGCAATGAGTTGGAGGGAACCGATCAATTTGAATTCACATACGATGCCTCAGGACAGCGAGTGAAAAGCATCGACAACGAAACGGGAGAAGAAACGATCTACGTGAACGCGATGATGGAGATCCGGAATGGGAAGCCGGTGTATTTTGTTTACGCGGGAAGCGAGCGCGTGGCACAGATTGAGGAGGGGAAAATTCAGTATCTTCACCCGGATCATTTGGGGGGCGTATCGATGGTGACGGATGAAGAAGGGAAAGTGGTGGAGCGCTATGAGTACGATCCGTATGGAGAGATTTTGGTGCATAAGGAAGAGGCGAGTCTATCTCCAGCGGGCTCGCCTTATTCTTTCACCGGAAAGGAATATGATGAGGATTTGGGACTCTATTATTTTGAGGCGCGTTACTACAACCCTGAGCTGGGACGGTTTGTGGGGA
>CAYTES010000079.1:0-1943 GCA_964436935.1 uncultured Candidatus Peribacteria bacterium
GCAACGATCGGATCTGATAAAGCCCCACCCCAAACTCAATCACCACCGCATCTTCTCCGCCACCATCCAGAATACCACTTTTCAGGTAACGGCCACCCTGGATCCTCCCTGCAACAATTTCAGCTTTATCCTCCAAAACCCCAAAACCGGCCTCCGTCGAGCCAGCCATCCCCTTCATTTGAATCCTCCTTCCAATAGCGCCTTTTCTTCGGAAGATATTTTACGGCTCTCCCTGTACCAACAATTGAAATACTCCTTCCAAGATCGGTGGGAAACGCTTGAAAAAAACGGCGTTCCCCTCAAGCCATACGGCCCCGTTTCGCGGCTTGACGAACTGGATTCCGTTCTTTCCGCCCTGGACTACGCCGCCATTGCGTTACCCCATTCTTCCGTTCTGAAAACGCTTTTTTCCCAGCAAGACTTTGGTGCATTGATGTACCATGGAATTCGCGGGAAATGGTTTCTGAGTCACGCCATTCTTCATAGTGCCAATGAGCTTGCGCCTCCCGTACAGGGTTCCGGAGAAAAAGATCACGACGAGGACCTCCCACTTTCACTCGTTCAAGAATCTATTTCCGCTTCCCTACTTGAAAATTTTATTGCTTTTTTCTTAAGACCCTCCCGCTAATCACCCATTTTTACAGTTTTTTCTGTATCAAATTAATGAAAATACCGAGCATGATAAAACCAAAAAAACCTTCCAGAGAAACCAACATTTTCGCAGCCGCCGAATGAGGTAAAATATCCCCCAACCCCATACTGGTCAACACCACCATGGAAAAATAGATGTAATCATACCAGTGTTTTCCCAAGGTTTGTTCGCCTACGATTTTCATGGTGGGATCCACTTGAATGAGATCGCTAAGGAAATAGATTCCGGCCATAGCCATGGCAAAACAAAAAGCGGTAACCCCCCAACGCAAGAAACTATTGCCGTAGTTCGAGGTCCACTGCAATGTCGTATATTCCACCCATTCCAACCACCGCCTTTGAAACCAAAACTTTTGCTGACGAAACCACATTTTCTTTTGATACGCGTGCTTTTCTTCTTCAAAAAAATCTTTTTTACGAAAAATGATTTCCAGCGAACCGTAGGACCGTTCCATGAGCTTAAAAAAATCGTGAATTTTATTGAAATTGAATTTATCACGGTCCTTAAAGTATTTATGGAGTTGCTTAGAAAAGGCAGTGTTCATTTGATCCAGGTAGTCGCGACATTCCTCAGTTTCATACATCAAATGCGAATTCAAGATGATGCGCAGTAAATAATAATAATCAACCCCACGCTCCGTAAAATCGGTTTCCTGAAGCTCGGCAATGCGATCTCTAAAGACCTTTTTCAATTTTGAGAACTGCTTGTCGTTGGAACTCTGTTCGATGAGGGAAATAGCGGCCTGAATATCCATCGGAAGGGAAAAGGGTTCGAAATATCATAATATTTTAACATAAAATCATATAATTAACAACTTCGTTCTCGGGGAAAATGAGGGCACATCTGTCGGCACGTACTGGCGTCATGATTCAACAGAGGGAAAACCCTATTCGGAGCGAATGCCCCTTCCCTTTTAATTTTGAAAGCTCTGATCTTTCTGCTTTTGAAAAGTGTGTGTATTTCATGTGTCAATTTTAGACACATGTGGTGCACTTCAAACTAGATTTCGGGGTTTTGGGGTAGTTCTTCTGCCAAACAGAAAGGGCGGCTCCTCACATTGAGGATCTGCTCTTTCACAACGGAGGTGTCGCATGAATACACGGAATATAGGAGGGGCCTTGACCTTGATCGGAGGCATCGGCCTCATCGGCTACGGGATGCATTTGACCCAGTCTGCCACCCCCCTGTGGGCGATACTCCTGCTCTTGCTCTTTGCCATAAACTTTCCGTGGGCGAAGGGCAGCTAAGGAGCCCCGTCGCACTTTCAAGAGCAGACTCAACAGAGGCCACC
>CAYTES010000079.1:1953-5305 GCA_964436935.1 uncultured Candidatus Peribacteria bacterium
GACTTTTGTCGGTGGCCTCCTTCCTTATAAGCAAAATCAATTTTAAAAAAATGGCCCAAGAGCATAAAACGGGGGGCGATCGGGGAGTGTGGAGGTCGATTCTGACTTTTTTCAGGTTAAATCTTGTCCCGGGACAAGATTTTGCAGGTTAAAATTCGACGTAATACTTTTTAGAAATTTCAGGGGCCATTTCCCGTTGGCGCTCGACATGTGACGCGTTGGTCCTTTACAATGCGCCCATGATTGGTGTTTTTGATTCTGGCTATGGGGGATTGACCGTATTGAAAGAACTGCTGCGGCAATTGCCCCAGTATGATACCGTCTATTTGGGAGACAATGGCCGTACGCCCTATGGAGGACACGATGCGGAAACCATCTTGTCCTATTCACGACAAGCGGTGGAGCACCTTTTTGCTCAAGACGTGAAATTGATTGTGGTGGGGTGCAATACGGTTTCGGCGGTGGCGCTCAGAGCGCTTCAGGAGGAGTATATTGTGAAACCGCAGCGAAAAGATCGTAATATTCTTGGGGTTATTTTTCCCTTGATTGAAAAGGCCGTGGAGCTCTCGAAGACAAAACGAATTGGGGTGGTGGGGACGCGGGCCACGGTGGCCTCGGAGGCTTATGTGCACGAGCTCAAAAAACTTTGCCCCGAAGGCCGAATTGTACAACAAGCCTGCCCGTTGCTGGTGCCGTTCATTGAAGAAGGCTGGGACCAAAAACCGGAAGCCAAAATGATTTTAAAAAAATACTTAAGGCCTCTCCAATCGTACAACCTGGATACGTTGATTTTGGGCTGCACTCACTACCCGTTGATGCATGAGGCTTTTCAGCGGATCATGGGGAAAAATGTTCATGTGCTCGATACCGGCCCGACGGTGGCGGCCAGCTTAGTCGACTATCTTAAAAGACATCCGGAAATTGAAAATGGGCTTTCGAAAAGCACGAATGAGCAGGGGGCAACGCGACGGTTTTTAACCACCGGCGATGCGGAGCGGTTTAAAACGCTGGGCTCTCGGTTTTTAGGACAGGGGATTGTGGAGGTGAAGCGGGTTAAACTTCAGTAAGTGCCCCGAAAGCCAGTCAATAATATTTTACCGACAAAAGTCGTTATAATATAAAGACTCCCATGTGGTGATGCCCCAGCAGGTATCATGCTTCACGGTGTTCTCGGCCCCTTGAATACGGATCAAATGATTCGTTTGATCCGTCCAAGCTCCTTGGATAGGCTTCCTGGTGATCTTTTCGCCCACTACTGAACCATCGTCGTACAAGAAGCTGAAGTAGGGGCCACATACCGAATAATCGCTATGCTTATACGTATACTTATAAACGCCTTCATCCCTTGCCTCCGCCGGTACTTTTTCCCCAGGCATGCAGTCTGTGTTCTCGGGAACATTCACCTCCAATCTCCATGTGCTCATTATAAAAGAACCATCTGATCGAGCATTACCCTCTCCATAGAGTGCGATAGCATGAATAGAGTGCCCTTTAAAGGACTTAATCGGAGTGGAAAAGTGTGTCCTTACACGAACTTCCAACTTGATCTTTTCTTTTTCTGAATTCCTGATTAATTGTACGGTCACGGTAGATTCACCCTCTCCTTTGCCATCGACAACATATCCTTGGTCACGAAGTACTTGATTCAATTGATCAATCGATCTTTTAGGTTCGCCTGAATTGTTATCATTGGTATCCATCGGGGTGATACCGTAAACATCGTTATGGGTTCTTGGTTTTTCAAGGCTGCTAAACTCCTTCTCAGTATAGTAGCCTTGAGGAACCTTCACTTCGGGACAAAGCCTCTCCATTGCCTCGCTCGCATAACCATCGCCGTCCTTATCGACAAAATAACTCTGCTCTACCCCTTTGCCGATTTTTGGATCTTCATCATCACAATCGAATTGATCTCGCTTTTGATCATTTTCTTCAGAGATACCCATTTCTTCCCTGTTAAAGTATCTCCCATCTTCCTGGGCAGTTAAATACACCCCCAAAACATGACTATAGGAAGGCAGAAATACCGGAATCTCATCTCCATCCACATCGTTCTCGCAGGCATCCCCTCGCAGATCCCCATCTTTATTTTTTTGCTTTGAGTTTGCAGTAGCGGGGCAGTTGTCTTTTTTGTCGGGAATACCATCTTTATCAAAGTCCGCTGTGGACTCTGCTGGAGTAGGGGATGGAGCAGGAGTAATGACCGCTACTCGCGCTGCAATCTTTTCCACTTGAGCCGTCACCGGTGTTGATTCCTGCATCGACTCCGTGGAGCGGTTCGGCGAACAAGCGGACAGTGCCACCACCGCCATTAAGGCGGCAAACTCCACACGATGAGATGAAGAAGGATTTTTCATATTATTTCTGTAAATTTAGAGGGTTTAAGTGTTTCAATCGCTAAGCTCGCGATTTTTGGGGCAATCGATAAGGGAGGTGGAGCGAATTACTCTGCTTTAACTTCAACAAAACACGCTGTGCCACCCGGAATTTCACCACTAATTTCTCTTAGCCCAGGCAAAGCATTTAGCTTGGATGTAAAATGCCAAGTTCCGGCAGGGGCAGGAACATAATTTTTCTCAACCAAATCAACCGCGTCATTGGGGCTGGAAACCACTTTGAAGTCCTCATTAATCAATACTTTTTCTGAATACGTGCCGTCCTCTTTTATGCGTGACGAATCAATGGCATCTTTGGGCAAACATATTTCTTTTGACATATTTAAAGTTACAGCCCATTTATTCACATGGAATGCTCCACGGCTAACTTTTGCGGTTCCTTCAAAGTAAAGCGTCTGAATGAGTGGGTGTCTTTTATCATCGTCAACGGATGCGAAATCAGTATATCCTATAATACTTACGGTACTTACGGTACTTCCGTTATTCACAAAATCCCATATTGTTGGAGCTTTTTTTCCTTTTTCTACCTTAGGTCGTACCACATATCCTTTCCGCTCAAGAAATTTTAAACTATTTTCTATTGATTCTTTCGGTTCTTCTGGATTCTTATCATCTGTATCATCATCCTGCCTGCCAACAAGAACATACCCCGTCGGTAATTCCTCGCATACGGGGCTCGAAATTAGGTTCGCGTCATCATTAACATACCCATCCCCATCTTGATCAAGTATATATACGCCGTAATTTGGTGATCCGATGCTCGGGTTAGCATCATCACAGTCGTCACTAAAGGATTCAGCAGCTAAATCAGCAGGCAATAATTCTGGATTTTCAATCCTTAAACGGAAGACCTGTATTTGGGTTAATAAATAAAAAGGATTTATTTGAGATTGTTCATTACTATTACACTAGTGTCCCGTTAAGTTAGAGGAGAGGCAATTGATTAGGACTAGCCCTTT
>CAYTES010000080.1:0-5289 GCA_964436935.1 uncultured Candidatus Peribacteria bacterium
ACAGCCTCCACGATGGGAGCCGCTGAAACGGCGGATGGTTCGACAGGTTGAGCGGTGGAAGTCGGAGGATTCTCAGTAAACATAAACGGTTTAAGGTGAGAGAGGTAGGATTAAGAAACCGAAACAGGAGCGGCTGCAACAGGAAGGGCTGCCTTACTTGCCTTTTTACCAACCGCTTTTCCCAAATATTGAATAAGAAACTGAATAGAATGAATCGCATCGTCATTCGCGGGAATGGGATAAGTGACATTACTGGGATCCCCATTGGAATCCACAATGGCCACAATCGGAATATTCAGCTTATTGGCTTCCTTGATGGCAATTTTTTCACGCACCACATCCACCACAAGCAGGACATCGGGCAGTTTGTGCATTTCTTGCACACCCCCTAAGGCGTCTTCCAATTTTTCAATGGTTTTTTTAAATCCCAATGCTTCCTTCTTGGTGTACTTATCCAATTCACCGGCTTTTTGTTGCTCCTTTAACGTTTGGAGATATTTAATTCGCTTTTTAATCGTATTGAAGTTGGTCAAAAGACCGGGCACCCACTTATGCGTGATATGCGGCATCCCACATTCCTTTGCCACATCTTCAACAATTTTAATCGCCTGTTGCTTGGTACTGACAAAAAGAACCGTTTTCCCTTCACTCGACAAACGTTGAAGAAATTTACAGCTTTCCTCAAGAGCAATAGCCGTTTTCTTCAAATCAAACACATGGACTCCAGAATATTTTCCGTAAATATAAGCAGCCATTTTAGGGTTCCATTTGCTGGGCCTATGGCCAAAATGCACCGCGTGAGCGAGCATGTCCTTAAGTAATTTTTCATCTACTGAGGTATTCATACATCCTTGGGGTTAATGCCAATGGTCGTCTTTTTGCACAGGGACCTATTCATGGTGGAGTAGGCAGGATCGTACAATCGGAACATTGACTGGTTAAATAAAATCGAAGCTACCATACTGGATTCCCCCTTTTTTTACAAGTTAAAGCTTTTCGCGCATAATGTGGGCAAATTTTGTTATTCCTTAGTTTCAATTTTTTATGAATGATTTGGATCAATTGAGACAACAGATTGATAAAATTGATGATCAAATTGTTGCACTATTGGGGCAACGGTTTCGCTTGAGCTTAGAGGTGGGAACCTTGAAGCGAAAATTGAATGTGACCACCTATCAGGCAGAGCGTGAAGCGACTATTTTAAAAAGAGTTGTTGAGCAGGGGAGCACGCTTGGACTGGATCGATTGTTGCTGCAAGCACTTTTTTTGCAAATTTTTGCGGTTTCGCGGCGGGATCAGGAATGAGAACGAGCGTTGTTTTCTTGACTCCAGGTTTGTTTTTTGGTAATATATTATGATTTATTTAATTAAATCGTTCGTGAATGGAAAACCTTCCTCCCCAGTTTGTTCCCAATGCATCACCTATAGCACCAGAGCCTGTTAAAATCAGCATAACCCTGCCCACCAATGCCTATTTTCTTTCGGGAATTCGGGATTTCACGATCTCGATGACGAAAAATATGACAGGATTTTCGGATCAATGGGCGTTCCGTTTTCAATCCGTAGTGGATGAGTTGTGCAACAATGCGATTGAGCACGGGTCTGCCCCAGGACAAGAGGTTAAAATCACTTTTCTCAATACTCCCGGACAAAGCTTGGAAATTATCGTCGAAGATACCGGAACCGGGCCCAATAAATTGAATGCCCAGCAAATGAGGGAGTTGTTTCAAAAACAAAAACAGTTGGTTCAAACACAGTTTTTAGGCCTCCGTGGCCGTGGATTGGCCAAAATTGTTTCGGAATGGACGGATGAACTCATTTTTGAAGACCGTGAAGGAGGAGGCTTGCGCATTCGTGTTAAAAAGTATTTGAATAGAGGAGACGTGACGACTCCCCAAGTGGTGAATACTATTCGATTGAACTCTCCCATGGTGGCTTCCGTCTCTTAATCACTTTATCTTTTAACTTGAACGTTTGTTATGACTTACGCGAATATCTCCATCGAAGACCTGGCCAGTGATCACGCCGATCGTGTGCTCAAAATTGTGCATGTGAGCGGCCAATTGGATGAAAGCAATGTGGATGACCAATCCAAAACCATTTATAAATTGATTGAAGCCAATCCTAAAAATTTGTTTTTGATTTTCGACTTTTCTCAACTGGAATACTTGAACAGCAAAGCCATCGGGTATTTAACCGACTGGTACGGCAAAATTTCCGCTGAGAGCGGAAAAATTTCGATTGCAATGGCCAAAGACAACATCACCGACATTCTGAGTGTGGTGGGTTTGACCCAGTTGATTCCTTGTTATTTGACCTTGGATGAAGCCAAGCTGGGGATCATGAGTTAGGGGAAATGGGTCATATATCATTAATAAAAAAATATGGAATCAATGGATGATTCGGTAGAAATTCCTTTAAGTGGAGAGTTGGATTCTGAACAGATAGAGGCTTTAGTGGCTATTATTGAGCCTAAAATCAAAGCGGCGCTTGAGGGCTTGGGCATACCAGAAACTTTAAAGGCGTTGCAAGATAGAATTGATGCCTTTAATCGTGCAAAAAAATTTAGAACAGAAGAAGAAGGAGGTGGTATTTCTGATATGGATTTTCCCAAAGTGGGCAAATTTACCGTTATTGTAGAAAATAATAGAGCAGGGGATGTTCGGTTGGATTATGAGGATAGGATGAATCGATAGATTATAGCTTTTAGTCATAAATCATTATTTTCTCATGGTTGATGTATTGATCCTTGAAGACGATCCTGAGTGGCATAGAGATGTCGGCGACGCTATTCCTTCAAGCTTAGCTTATGAGATTGTTGTCACCAGTGCGGGGCTAAGAGACAAGTTGACGGCAAATCCGGAGCTTAAGTTTTTTATTTTGGACGACAATGTTCCCGATGTGGAAGATGGAGATGAAAGTTTTCAGTTTTTATCTAATGCGGCAGAGGTTTTAGCCGTACATCCGGATGCTAAAATTTTTTATATTGGCAGTACGCCGGGAAGAGCTCAAAGAATATTTTGCCTGGAGCATAATATTCCAATTTTGAGTAAACTTGCTGTGGGGAATATATGGGATGGCACACTTTGAAGCGGAGCTTTGCAGAACTTTATTGATTTTCTGAAATCAAATCCTGTTTGGAAATTTTCCATTTCCATTTATGATGGGACGGTATGACCGAACCGCGTGTTGCTATTGTGTGTGATTGGTTGACCGACTGGGGTGGCGCGGAACGGGTAATTTTGGCGTTGCATCAGATGTATCCCGAAGCTCCCATTTATACGAGTATTTTTAATCCTCAACATTTTCCTGAGTTGGCCGAAGCGGATGTGCGCACTTCATTCATTCAGCATTTGCCCGGGGCTAAACGTCATCATCAGTGGTACATTTCTTTGATGCCTCAGGCGTTTGAAGGGGTTGATTTGAGTGAATACGATGTGGTGATTTCAAGTAGTCACTCGTGCGCCAAAGGAATCATCACAAAACCGGAAACCCTCCATGTATCCTATTGTCATTCACCGCCCCGTTATTTGTGGGACGATTGCCACAGTTATGTAGAAAATTATCCTTGGCCGAAATGGCTTAAAAATTTGATCATTCCCGGATTTTTGCATCGCCTTCGATTGTGGGATCGGGCGGCAGCGGAACGGGTGGATTTATATGTGGCCAATTCCAATTACGTCGCCCAACGCATCCAAAAATATTACAACCGTTCGTCCACCGTAATCTATCCACCAGTAACAATGGAACCGTTTAAAGCGAGCAAACGGCAACCCTACTTTTTGGCGGTGGGAAGGCTCATCCCCTATAAACGATTTGACCTTATCGTTAAGGCCTTCAACGAACTTCAACTTCCCTTAAAAATTGTGGGAAGGGGAAATCAATACGATCGTCTGCGAAAAATGGCTTTTGAAAATATTGAATTCCTGGGAATGATTTCAGATGAAGAATTGCAAGCTCACTATCGTCAAGCCCAAGCCCTTCTGTTCCCACAAATTGAAGATTTTGGAATCACTCCGGTCGAAGCCATGTCACACGGATGCCCGGTGATTGCTTATGGCGGAGGAGGGGCACTGGAAACCGTTAAAAATAAGGTATCCGGACTCTTTTTTGAAACCCAAACGGTCGAATCACTCAAGCAGGCCGTGCTAGACTTTAAAAACACGGCATTTGACCAAGAAAAAGTACGCCATCACGCGGAAAAATTTGACACTTCTGTTTTTACCAAAAAACTTTCCGAGTTTGTGGATTCTCAATGGCGTCACTGGAATCGTCATTGATGGGGGAAATTCGGAACGTTACTGTTTTTTATCGTAGACCGCTCCCGCTTGAATGAGTGGAGATTTTAATCTTTCAATTTGTTGATAGACCCCTGCATACCCGTGCTGAATGAGAACATTCGTAACGACATGCATCACCTGTGGATTTATAAAAGAGATCCTTTCATCATGTAAGGTTTCCGATCCGTTGTGAATGATGAGTATGCCGGGATATTCCGGCGCTTGCATCGTTCCATGAGCTTGTACGGTGAATTGCTGTCCTTGTACTTCAATCGTGGCCAGATAAACCAGTGGTAATACGGGCGGATGTTCCGGATCAATGGCGGGATTTTTTTGTACATTCAGATGCACCGCTCCTTCGGGTAGTCCAGACTCAGAAAACGTTTGCTTGCCAGCCAGAAGTGAGAGCACTTTCAAAAGCTCGTTTTTAGAATACACTTCCGTAGTTTTGAGTAGATGTTCTAAGGCTCGGCAGGTTTCTTTATTTCGGTTGATCTCTTCAGCGAGAATTTCAATGGCGACATAAAGAGGTAACTTTATAAAATTTCTTGCCGTCTGTGCCGTGAGTTCATTTGCAATAAAACCACTTTTTTCATCGCTACTGGAGTACTGGGTTTCCCCGTCAATGGAAAGTCTAAAGCTACCGTTAGGAAGTGCATCCTTGCTATGGTGCTTTTCGATAATATACTCGGCACTCATGGGAGCGTTACCGGGGCTTTTTAACACCATTCCATGCACTTGTACCCCTTCATTTTCATAAAAGTAAGTTTCAGCTTGCAGTCCGCCCGGCACTTTATCAGATATATGCTGAATGCGTTTTCCTTCGAGCGCCAAAAGCGCGGTGAGAAGACTTTTCTCTACCTCTTTTAGGGAGGCAAGCTCTTTTCCTTCAATTTCATGCCCTTTTTCGAAGCCTTCGTCGTTTTCCCTAGCTTGATAGTCCATGGTGATGGTTTCCCGCGTTCACGTTTGAAAAGCACCAGTAGGGATTAGGAGTAACCTAATCCCA
>CAYTES010000081.1:0-5272 GCA_964436935.1 uncultured Candidatus Peribacteria bacterium
TCACCAACATCATACCACTATTTATTTAGTTTTTAAAGGCGGCTTAGTATATAAAGTTACAACCCCTCCAACGCGACGACGAACCGCCAAAGTTCCTTTTTCTATATCCTGCCTTAGCGCATGCGCCCAAGACGCAACAATTTCCGAAAAAGCAATTTCTCCCATATATCGCCCCATTCCAGGAATCGTTTCTCGATTTTTATCCTGAGGGACAGAGGCCGCAGCTCCCGCCACATAAACCCTGCCTGAATCGGATGGAAATAAAGTTTTAACACGACAAGTGGCCTTATCATAAGAAATACGACCGGTCTCCGGATCAAAAACAACTCCCAAACTTTGCATCAAACGAGAATCATTTTGATAACCGATAAGCGCATAAATATAAGGAGTAACATCAATCCTTTCCGTTGGTCCATCCACCGTTTCAATTGACACAACAACTTTTGAATCGGACTCAAAAGCGGATTCATCCACATTCCATTCTTTTACAGAAGAAGCAATCCAACCATGAGATAACGCATACTCAAAAACATCTCGATGAGACGGGATATCTAAAGATAGCTTGGTTAGATCCGATCGATGACGAGAAACGGGCAAACTCAAATCTCCACCTTGATTTAAAAGCAATTTACTAGGGTGCTCCAAACTAACCAGTGAAAGATGAGTCAGTACTCTAGGGCTCACTTGAACTCCTGCACGATGCATAGCCACAAACTGTCTCAAAATAGCCAAAGCGCTATTTCCCAAACCGACAATAAGGGGCGTTGAATTCTGAAATCTAGGCCAATCTTCACGAGAAATCGTTTCCTGCCAACGCTTCATTCGAGTATTCAAACGAGGAACGAGATGGGCATTTGTCTTCAAGGGTCCTTGATCCAAACGACGAGGAACTCCATTACCGGTTGCAATAAAAACGCTATCAAAATCGCTTGATTGACCTGAATAATCAACTTGGTAACGACCTCCGGAAGAAGGGAAAGCAAGACTCTGTACTTTTCCCTTTATCATCTGGAAACCAGACCGATCGGCAATCAAAGAAGAAAGAAAATTTTGAATCTCAACCCCTGGCCTTTCGGGTTGAGTAGAAAAAGCGGGTCCATCAAAAAAATGCAGAGGCCTAAATGTATCATGCAAATTATGACCTTCCCCCGCAACTCGTTCCTGAGACCAAATTCCACCAAGCCGACCAGAAGGGCTAAAAAGCGTAGTGGATTCCGCAGGATATCCCAGCTCTTGACGAAGGCGAGCCATCAATAAACCCGCAGGGCCATCGCCTACAATAGCCATTTTCTGACTTAAAACAGGAAGTGGCAACTCTAAATTGGGACGTACCAAATCTTGATCCATTGGCCAACTAAAAGGGTTAAAATCTTGATCCCCATCCGAATGAAAAACAGCCGAATCAGAAGGCACATCTTCGGGTCGATATCCCATCAATAAGGATTGAGCAAGAATGGGAATAGCTCCGGAAACCATCATGGATTCCATAGCCGCCGAAAAACGCGGATCTTTTAAGTGAGTCCGAACAAGTCGCCCCAAAAGATCGGGACGTTGGTGCCAATAATTCAAATTTTTAAAATCAAGCCCAACAGGAGCTCCCTGAGCAGAAACCACTTCTCGATCTTTCAATTCCGGAGAAAGTCTAACCAATGAAAAAATATTTTATATTAAAAAGATCTATCTATAATAGAATAAAGAATATATGTCAAGTGAATAGCGTACAAAATTAGCCCCTCATTTAGCCTTCGTCGGAAAACGGATCAAACTCCAAAACCCCTCGATAATGATATTTTCGAGAAGAGGTGGTCTCAGGCTTAAGAGGACTTAAAATCAATTCATGACGATCATCATCCCATCCTCCATTCCAAATCAATTGATTGCGCAAATCCTCCCATGAACCAGGCGCTGCTAAAACCGTACGCTCATTTCTGATATCAATCGGCTGAGAATAATCGAGTCCTCCTTTGGGAAAAAATCCATAGGCGCAAAGCATCAAGTAATGATGAAGGTTGTGCAGAGGAGAAATTCCAAAACGAGCCAATTTTCGAGTTGCAAAGTAAGAGTAAGCTCCCAAGCTTAAGCCCTCAAAAGAAGGATCCTGAGGCCCCGGCACCGCACCTTCCACAATAATGGCGCCCCATTTTTTAGCATCTTCCTGAGATTCAAAAAAAGAATCAAAACTGCGACGAGGATCACCTAAAGCATATCCATTGATGCAAACGCCGGGAGAGTAATGACTTCTTCTAAAAGTCGGACCGGAACTTTGACAATGATAGCGCGAAATTTTTTCCATCTTATCCGCAATGGAACCGGGGGGGATGAGAAGAAGCAGGCGGCCAAAAGCAGGAAACAAATGAGCCTTCGCTAAAAATTCGGGAGAAAGCTGTGCACGAACCGATTCCCAAGACGGAACGCCTTCCAAGGAAAATTGAAACGCTTTGAGTAATTCAAGATTAAGATGATATTGAGCTTCCATTTCTCGCATCAATTCGGAAGAGTCCTTGCCCTCCAGAAGAGAAGGAACAACAAGCGGATGAGGCTCAGTGGAAACACCTGCCGCGTGAAGCAATCGATCTTTAAAAACGTGGACCGGGTCTCCTTCCCGAAAACGAGCCGTTTGAAGCGATTGCTGCTCGTGGATAAGACGACGCAAAACCAAAGTGGAAAGCTGCGTTGACTCTTCAGGAGCCAGAAAACGACGGTCAACAGAAACATGCGAGGGTAAAATCAAAGAAGGCGTAGTGCTTGGACTCAGTGCCCAGCCAGCCTCATCTCCCGAAAGGGTCAAAAGGACACGCCTCACTAAACCTCTCTGCGATTCCACCGCAGGATCACCGCGGAAAGAAGGACTCCCCACAAAATGCCCTGGTCGCGAAAGAATCAAGTCATCAACCGTAGCATTCGGAACAGAAAGCAAATATTCTGCCGCAACTTCCGTCGATTTTTTCTGTCCAGAATCCAACACCATAAAAATGAAAAATTACGACCCGCGAGTGCGAGTTAATAAATAATAACACAAAAAACAAATCATGTCTATATCAACCAACTCAAAAGAACCAGACTAATCTTAAATATCCAAATTCCTAACCTGTTTGGCGTGGGCCTGGATGAATTTTTTGCGAGGAAGGACTTCCGATCCCATTAAGGTATCGAACACCTTATCGGCCCGCTCCGCATCGTCAATCGAAACACGCAACATCATGCGAGTTTCCGGATTCATTGTGGTTTCCCAAAGCTGCTCGGGATTCATTTCTCCCAAACCTTTATATCGCTGAATATTGATCTTCATGGTATCTGAAAACGTTTTCATCTGAACTTCTTTTTGCTCATCCGTATAACAATATTCCAAACGTTTTCCCTGAGAAAGCTTATACAACGGAGGTTGAGCGATATACAAATGCCCCTCCTCAATCAAAGTCTTGAAATAACGATAAAAAAGCGTCAACAAAAGGGTTCTAATATGAGCTCCGTCCACATCGGCATCCGTCATGATCACGATACGGTCGTAACGCAATCGGCCAAGATCAAAAAATTCGCCAATTCCAACGCCCAAGGCAATAATCAACGCCTTGATTTCATTATTTCCCAAAATACGATCCATACGGGCATGCTCCACATTCAAAATCTTACCGCGAAGGGGCAAAATCGCTTGATTCTCACGATTACGTCCCTGCTTTGCAGAACCTCCGGCCGAATCTCCCTCTACGATATACAGCTCGGAATTGGAAGGATCTTTTGAGGAACAGTCGGCCAACTTTCCCGGCAAGGTCATGCCCTCAAGCGCCCCCTTACGAATAACAGTATCCCGCGCGGCGCGAGCGGCCAAACGAGCACGAGCGGCCAACGAACATTTGGCAATGATTTCTTTACCATGATTGGGATTTTCTTCCAGATATTCCTGTAGAAACTCCCCGAACACGGTTTCGACCGCTGTTCGAATTTCGGGATTGCCCAATTTACTCTTGGTTTGCCCTTCAAACTGAGGATCGGGAAGCTTAACGGAAATAACCACCGTCAAACCCTCACGCACATCCTCCGCCATCAAATTGTCTTCCTTCTCTTTCAAAAGATTATTTTTGCGAGCATAGGCATTGATCACACGGGTTAATGCCGAACGAAAACCGGTCAAATGCATTCCCCCTTCCGGCGTATGAATGGTGTTGGCAAAAGTAAAAATACATTCCTGAAAACTTTGATTATACTGAAAAGCAATTTCAATCATGCCCTCGGGTACCTCTTTATCCAAATAAACCACTTCTCCGATCACCTCTTTACTCTTATTCAAATGCAGGACATAGGACTTGATCCCTCCTTCAAAATAAAATTGGTAACGCGAAGGACTTTCGACACGTTCATCTCGAAATCGAATCGTGATGCCTTTGGTCAAATAAGCCTGTTGTCTCAAACGGTTTAGAATAGTCTGAGGATTGAATTCCGTGATTTCAAAAATACCTTTATCAGGCCAAAAACGAATAAGGGTTCCGGTACTCGTACTTTTTCCATCGACTTTAATTTCGTACTGAGGCGCCCCATACTGATATTCCTGAACATAACGCTTGCCATCCCGGTACACCTCGGCCACCAGCTTACTCGAAAGAGCGTTCACCACCGATGCTCCGACTCCATGCAAACCTCCGGAGACTTTATAACCGCCTCCTCCAAATTTACCTCCGGCATGCAACACCGTTAATACCGTTTCCAAGGTGGATTTTCCGGTTTTAGGATGTACGTCGACCGGAATTCCACGACCATCATCCAAAATACTGGCAGATCCATCGGCATGAAGCGTGACATCAATATTATTACAATGACCGGCAATGGCTTCATCAATCGCGTTATCAACCACTTCCCAAATCAAATGATGCAACCCGGCCACATCCGTAGTTCCAATATACATTCCCGGACGTTTGCGAACAGCTTCCAAGCCTTCTAAAACTTGGATATGCTCGGCACCATACGAGTTGGCGGCAGGTTCTTTGGAGGTCATAATTGAAAAAGTTATCAGCGAAAATTTAGCACAAGCCGCCCGGAGTGTAAAATGATAAACGGAAAGCGAATGAAACTAATAGAATATAGATCGTGATCGGCAACACCCTAAATGATTTAATAAAATAAAAATGATTGACATCAATATTCTGCGGGGTTATATTGAAAGCTAACCTAAATTCATGAATCCAGAAGACGAACGATTCGACATTTTCGATGGCACGCGAGCAGATATACTAAGCCGCCTTTAAAATCTCAAATTTTTGACTCATGAGGCTTTTGATTT
>CAYTES010000082.1:0-5177 GCA_964436935.1 uncultured Candidatus Peribacteria bacterium
AAATCAAAAGCCTCATGAGTCAAAAATTTGAGATTTTAAAGGCGGCTTAGTATACTTGGATCAACCCGCTCCTTTATTTTCTTTTAAAGAATTGGTTAAGAGATTAAAAATGAATAGCCACTATTTTAATAGGAATCGACAAATCGGATTGGACGGTATAGATGAGGAGGGGAATCCGGTGGTGGGAAATTCAATGGATGGCTTCAGGACACTTCTCGATATTGACTCGTTTTTAGCGGCAGAAACAGAGATAGAGATAGAGAAGCTGCCGATCGATACGCGATCGAAAACAGTGCTAAAAGGAGTGATTCGTTATTATGCCGAAAGAGTCAGGGTTAACAAAGAAGACGGATTAAAAAAAATAGAATATTACCGCCAAGAAATGGAAACCGTCCCCGCGAAAGTGGAGCATTTGTTATTACCCTCACTGGATATCATTTTAGAAAGATTGACTCAAAATCCAACATACCGTAATGAAATTTTACACAAATTGATGGAAGGGGATATAAAGTATGCCGTGGGTGAAGCAAAGGCAGCAAAAAACTTTCAAGCTCCTATTTTGCAATACACTGTTTTTTACAAAATAGTCGGTATTGATTCCGATGGGGGTATACGTCTTCAAGAAGCCAATCCCGATGGATACAAATATAAAGAGGCGATTCCTGCACCTAATGATCCAGCCTATCAAAGGGCGGTATGTGAATCAAGTCGCATGGAAGAGGCGGCAAGATTACAGGAAATAGAATTCAAGAAAATGCAAAAGTTAGAGCAAATAAAAGCAGACAAAATGTATCGTAAATGGCGAAGAGGTCCACATGGCGGTCTATAGGGTAGGAAACATGCGATGAAATTTTCTACCGCAACCGATCCAACAGCGGATTGATGTCGATGTTGTCGATGGACTGATGCACCAGAGGCCCGGCCGCCAGTTGAGGCAACTGTTCTTCATACGTGGGTTTCTCCTCTTTGAAGTACACGCCGATATTGATGCGCTCGCCCCACATTTGTGACGCTTTGAAGGCCGCAACGCGATCATGCACATCATGACCATCCTCGTTTTCACCCAAACGGTGCACCCGTTCCTGATACCACTGGTAGGTGTTCTTTTTATTGAAGGTCACACAGGGCTGAAGAATATCTAAAATGGCCGTGCCATTGTGCTGGACCCCTTGCACGATCATGTCGGTCAACTGTTTGATGTCACCGGAAAAACTGCGACCCACCCAAGTGGCTCCGGCCGAAATTGCCAAAGCCATGGGATTTACCGGTACTTCTAGTACGCCGCTTGGCGTTGAAATGGTACAAAATCCTTGGTCACTGGTGGGGGAAGTTTGCCCTGTGGTGAGTCCATAAACTTGGTTGTTTTCAATAATGTACAACACATTGTAGTTGCGACGCATAAGGTGAATGAAGTGGCCCATGCCAATCCCATAGCCGTCTCCATCCCCCCCAATGATGATCACCGTGAGTTTGTGGTTGGCCAGTTTGACCCCGCTTGCCACGGGAGCCGGTCGACCATGCAACGTATGAAAGCCAAACGTCTTCACCCAATGTGGCATTTTGGATCCACACCCAATCCCGGAAACCAGCACGTACTCTTCCTGTGGAATGCCCAACTGCATCATGGCCTGTTTGATCGCCATCCAGATGCCGAAATCACCGCATCCCGGACACCAGTTCGGGAATTGTTTGGTTTGTAAACTTTTAAGTTCAATCGCCATGGAATAGAGTTTAGCTTATAGCGTCGCTTTTAGAATAAGGAAAGATCGATCGGAGTTGTTTGAGGGAAATCGTTGCAGTCAAGGGTCACATGTTAATTGTTAAATGTTGTCATTTTATTGATCAAATTCATACCCTTGCTGCTCCCACCCCTCGAGGCCGGTTTCGTAATCACTCACATTTTTATACCCCATGGCGGCAATCCGTTGAGCGCCTCGCAAACTTTCATCGCAATCTTTTTTCTCGCAATACACAATCACCAGTTTGGATTTGTCTGGAATCAGGTCTTCGACCAACGTTTCAAAGTTGTCCGAGTCAATGGGGATGTTGATCGCCCCCGGAAGATGTTGTCTCAAGTAAGATTCTTGAGGGAGTACATCCACCAAAACAAGATCCTCATTGCGGTCGATCATGGCGTATAGTTCTTGGGGAAGCGTGGTCGTGAACATGGAAAGAATTAGTTATTGTGGAGCTAAAATTGATTTCACTTTATCGCAAATTTCCTGAGGGTGAAATGGTCGCCCGTCCCATTTGAGGAATTGATGATCCGGACTCATTAACGTATGCTGACGGATGAGTTGTCCCAATTGGGCATCATGATTGCCTTCGAGTAGGAGTGTGGTCTTGGCTGACTCAAAAAAGCGTTTCACCGATTCTCGGGGGAACGGATGCAAGTAAATGGGATGGAGGTAATTGGCACGAATGCCTTGGGCTTCCAGCCAACGCAAGGCTTCCAGTGCCTGCGCTTTGGTGGACCCCCATCCGATCAGCGAAATATCGGCATCGGCGGGTCCGTACAGCACAGGGTCGGGAAGTTCCGCCGCCACAGTGGCCATTTTTCGCATACGTTTGGCATGGATTTCATGTCGATTGGACGCGCTTTCATCGATATCTCCGACTTCGTCATGTTCATTGCTGTTGGCCACATAGCGAGCATTTTTCATGCCCGGAAGCGGGCGTCTCGACACCCCGGATTCTGTGAATTTATAGCGGGGGTAGTCTTCCAAAACACCTTCTCGTGCGGCGAGTTCTTCAGGGGTTGCGAGGGGGCCACGGTCGATCACCACATCCAGTCCGTCAAAGTCGGGGACCGAATACAAGCTTTCCGAAATATACTTGTCCGACAGCACAATCACCGGCATGTGGTAGCGTTCGGCAAAATTGAAGGCCTGTTGAATGGTATGGTAGGCCTCGTTGGCATCTCCCGGGGCAATCACCATACGGGGAAACTCATCGTGGCCGGCGTGGATGTTGAACAGCAGATCGCCTTGGCCCGTCCAGGTGGGAAGTCCCGTTCCGGGTCCGGGGCGTTGGCCTTCAATGATCACGAGCGGCACTTCGGCGATGCCAACCAACGACAATGCTTCGGTCATCAAACAAAAGCCTCCTCCGGAAGTTCCGATCATGGCTCTAACTCCAGCATATCCGGCTCCGGTGGCGTACAACACACCGGCGAGTTCGTCTTCGGGTTGTTTCACCACAATGCCCATCTCTTTTTCATGGGCGGCCATGATGCTTAAAATCGCGGAGGTCGGCGTCATCGGGTAGGCGGAATAGAATTTACACCCGGCCTTGATGGCACCATAGGAAAAAGCGGCGTTGCCGGAGAGTAGGACGCGGGCTTTTTCACCGGAGGGGACGATATGATAAGGAAACTGAGTGATATCATATTGAGTTTGAATGAGATCGTAGCCGGTTTTAGCCAAGGTCACGTTTAGTCCAATGACTTTTTCTCCCTTTTTTTGAAACTGTTTGGTGATGAGCTCTTCAAGATAAGTGAAAGGGTACTTGAGTAGCGCTAACGACGCGCCCAGTGCCACGGTGTTTTTCATCACATCAATGCCTTCATGCTCTTTGACGATTTTAAGTAGGGGGAGGCCATAAAGTCGGACGCCGGCGGGCAGGGTGTTGGGATCAATTTGAAACTCTTCGGTGTCATAAATGACACCTCCTCCCGAAGGAATCTGATGTTTATGCAGTTCAAAGGTTTCTTTATTCAGACAAATCAACAAATCGACACGTTCCAGGTGCGAGTGGATCGGTTCACCGCTGACGCGAATGTGGTAACTGTTGTGTCCCCCGCGAATCAATGACGGATATTCAAGATAAGCAAATACATTGAGTCCTCCGCGTGTGAAGCAACGGGAAAACATTTCTCCGGACGCATTGATTCCATAACCGGCCGCTCCTCCCACCATCCAGGTGAAGGCATTTTGCTTGAGAGAGGCGGGGAGATCATGGTCCAGGACTGGAAATTCTTGTTGAGTCGATTCGAGCATGAGGATTGAAAAGGAAATGCCTGGGCATTATACCGGAATGGAAAGCAATTTCCACTTTGAAATGAGTCTGAAAATTTGAACACCTGACGGCCGAAAGCCTGGGGGAAAATGGATCTTCATTTTTTGTGATCAATAAGTAGGGAAGTGAGCTTTTTTGAACATCGCCCCACCAAAAAATCGACAAAAAAAGTCGAGAGGAGAATCATGCAGCCAGAATATTTTTTTAACCTTCCTTCATCCTATGGCTAAACTTGAAGAATCCTCTTATCCTCCCGAAATCGTCGAGGCATGGAATCACGCAAGCGATTCAAAAGCTCCCATGCTTGAAAGAAACGCAGCAGCCGAAAGAGTGGCTGCATGGATGAAAGAAACCACAGCTCCTTTAGACGAGAGAGTACGTGCTTCGGAAGAAGGCTGCTAAAAAGCATCAGCCCTTCACTTTTTAGTGGTTCTCCCGTCTCAGTTCATTCCCATTGGAGCGCGCTAAGCTGCGCACTCACTCTATCACAATCTTCCCGTGTTGAATCCAACGGATCACCTCGGGATACCATTTTTTTTCCAGTGCCTGAACTTTATCCTGCAGACTGAGCGCCGTATCATCGGCTTCCACTTCCACTTCCGCCTTATAAACGATCGGCCCGGTATCGCACCCCTCGTCCACAAAATGAATCGTCATCCCGGTCACATTATCGCCACTGGCCAACACCGCTTCATGCACGTTTCCTCCATGAAAACCTTTCCCTCCATATTTGGGCAATAAGGAGGGGTGAACATTCAAGATGCGGTGACGGTAATGTTGCACAAACTTTGTACTTAAAATGCGCATGAAGCCCACCAGTACAATCAAATCCACGTGCTTTTCGTCCAAAATGTTCATCATTTCCTGGTCAAACGCTTCTCGGGTTTTTCCCTTGGGATCAATGAATGCTGTCTCAAAGCCTTGCTCTTTTGCGCGCTGCAAGGCATAACAGTCCTTTTTGTCGCTCAAAACCACACTCAGCTCTACTCTGAGTTTTTTTGTTTTGATCTCATCGATGATGGCTTGGAGATCCGTGCCTCGGGTGGACGCGAGGACGGCGATGCGGAAAGGTTTTTTCATGGAGCCAAGTATAACACGATCACCGGGTGAATTTCTAAGGCGAGTGCACACTAGTGTCCCGTTAAGTTAGAGGAGAGGCA
>CAYTES010000083.1:0-5165 GCA_964436935.1 uncultured Candidatus Peribacteria bacterium
GCCCCTTCTAGGGGCTCTCCTCAAACCACGTCTTTTAGGCGTGGTTATTGATTAAATCATATATTTTAAAAAAGTCAAGTAAAATTTACTTTTTCACCAAAAGATCCCTCATCGTTTCATCCAAATCATCAATGGTGGAAATCACGATTTTTTTATGCTTGGCTAGTCTCAAGAATTGATAAAAATAGTCTCGATAGACTCTAAATTCAGGATTTTTTACGGGTATTTCTTCTCCGAAATCTTTTTTCAGTCTTGATCGATATTCGGGTGAAACATATTGTTCCAAAATGGTCAGCATTTGACGGTCCAATTCATCCTGCGATCCACCCTCCAGTAATTCCAATTCTTTAAAATGTTCCAGTACCTCAATCATAAAATCGGTAAAACGGCCACTGTCTTTGGTCAGTACAATCGGGACATTATTTTTCATCGCCGCAATGGATTCCGCAATGGTAAAGAGTCCTCCGTTGCCCACCACTAATACACGTGGAGCACCAGCCGCTAAGCGTTGATAAATCAACTCCATATATTCCACATGTGCAAAGTAAGGCGCTTCGGCTCTTCGTTCTCCTTTCCAATTCCACCCGGCTTCAAAAGGGGTCAAAATAGTTTTGAATGGAATCATGGCGTAAGGTTCTCCTTCGGGATTTTTGGTGAGCAACGGGTTGCCGGGATAGTAGGTTTCCCCTCCGGGAGAAACCGCAAAACATTCCGCCCGTTTATCGGGGGAAAGATGCGAGTGTCGAGCACTGTACTCTAAAAAAGCTTTGGACATATCGGATCCAAAGCCGGATTGTGTCCCCGGAGGAGCGACGTTCGCCGTAAATTCATGCGCCACCGCAATGATTTTTTGAGCCATTTTTGAGCTGGGGGTCTCAACCCCTTCTTGGTAGTCGGTATTTTTACATCCTCCGGCAAAAGAAATAAGAGGACGGCCCGGAATCAACTCCAGGGCACGAATGGCTTTGGCCTCCATGGCATAGGGGATGTTTTCCGTGCTTGTATGGACAACCCAGGTTTTCTGTCCACAGGTTGAGAGTTCAGGGTCGTAGCTCCAGTCTTTCAATTGGTCTGCGGGGAATTGATCCATGAAATGGGCATCAAAATGAACTTCTTCGCGTTGAATATCTACGGAGAGTCGATCCACAACCTCTTTGGGGTTTCGAGCTGAGAATAGTCGTTTTTCATACTTTTTGAGAAGAGATTTCATGTGGGTGATATAGTTTTCAATTCTGAAATCGGTTATGGAATCATTGGACAGGTGATCACTTCTCCAAAACGCTTCGTAGTATTCGTTGGTTTCAGCATAATGTTGGGGAAATTCGGTCAATACGATGGCGTTTAAATCCAGCATGTATTGATTGAGCGTAGAGAGCCATTTTTCTCTGTATTCTGCTCCAAAGCTGGTCACAAGATGGGCATGTTGAATCGCTTCAATCCGTTCCCGGAAATGCTCGTAGGTCATTATAAACGCTTCCAATCGTTCATAATCCGCCCGGTCCAGTTTGGGTAAAGCGTCAAAGGTTTCTCGTTGACTTTTAGTGAGCTGTTTATCGGGAGAAATCAAGAGCCGTACAATGCGTCCTTTATAAAGGATTTCTAAGAAATGATGACGCAACCCCCCGGAGGATTTTCCAAAATCTCCCCGAAAAACCATGAATTCATGTTCAGGAGAATTAGGGGGAATCCCGTGGTCCAAGACGCGGGAGAGGATCCGAGCAACATCGTAAGAGCGTGAATCCATGAGTAGGGTTCGTCGCATGTCATAAGCATCCTTTGCAGTTCGGGAGAGTTGATGCGAAGATCGAGCGGTCGCATCGCTGGAAATGGCAGGAGGTAAAGAATGCATACCATCTTCCACGGTCACTTCTTCTGAAATCATGCGTTGCAAGGTTTCCGCAATTTGAAGGACCGTCATGATTTTATGGATACGAGAGCCCTCTTCATTCTCCGATTGAGTTGAAAGAAAATAGTCCAAAACCGATTCGGGAATATGGGCTTTTTCATTAAACATGGCCAGCGGAATGTGAGACGTATGGGGGGAGAGATTCAAAAAAGCAGCAATTTCTGCATGATATAGACTGGGGCAGGAAGGATTTTTTCTATTTTTGTCGATACAATATTCAAGGGCATTTTCAAAAGAAAAACTGCGAAGGTGATGATGTCTGTCGCAGGCGCGCGTGAAGTTTTTTGCTTTTTTTTGGTCCAGCATTTTAAATTCCAGGGGGCTGTGATTTCCCTGTGCGCGTTGGAGTCGAATTTCGAGAGCGTTTCCGGGGGAGATCCAGTCGCCTTGGAGCCAATGATCACAAAGCTCTTCGGTCACATAAGCAAAAGGAATATGGGCATGGAGGGACCCTTCGACAACTTCGGGGCCCGGCAAGTCGATGCGCACTCCTTCCACGTCAATCGTGACTTGAGATTTATCCAGATTTTTAAGGATTTCCGCTGCGCCTCCCAAGAAAATATGCTTGAGCAGTTGAGAGCGAACATGAAGCAGTCGTTGTTCATGAAAAATGGATCCCATTCCACAGAGCTGTTTTTTAAAATCGTGTTCGGTACGGCTTTCTTGGGCGGCGCGCAAAAAACCATTGTGAAATTGGACTAAATCTTGAAAGGGCACTTTTCGAAAAGCCCCCGTACGGAACACCGCTTCGGGAATATGTCCCATTGTATCTAGGACCGCACTGCCAAGCTCTTTGGGATTTTGACGAAACAAGGGGCCCACCAGTTCAATCCATTTGGTGATGGGTTTACTGAGGGGGCCTTTCTCGGGAATTTGAGTTTTGCGTGCGGAGAGTACCGTCGCCACATTGGGTTCAAAGGAGAAAGGGAGCCGAGTGCCCAATTGCTCAAGGCTTATCTTTAGTTTTTCCAGTCGACTTCGGTTCAAAGAAGCTTCTTTTCCTGAAAGTCGCATCATCTGACGGTCGATGGCCGCCTTGAATCGATTTCGATCTTCTGCGCTAAAGTGCTCAAGAACTTTTAAGGGAAGATCGTATTCGGGGAGTCCTAAAAGCGAATTTTCTCTTAAGAAACGTGGAAGACCCTGTGCGAGTTCACGGGGAATTTCATACGGGGTCAACCATCGTTGTAAAAAAAGATCGGGTTGTTGTAGAGGGTCAATTCCGTTGTTCCACTGCTCCTGACGGGCGGCCTGTAGGCGGCAGACAATCTGTTCGTGAAGAATGCGTTCATATAAGTCTTCCGGAGAGCCCGCAAGACGGGTAAGAGCTTCAGAGACAGGGGGAGTAGTGTAAGCTTTTAAGTCCACTTTTTGGCCTTGGAGAACCGCCTCCATTAATCCCAGTAATCGATCGCGTTCAAATAGGTATTCGGGGATCACCATTCCCGGAAGGGTATAGTTGACCGCCACTTCCGCTCCCCTGAGCTCACGACGAATTTCGCGTCCCGTTTGGCCGCGTAAATGCAAAAAAAGGTCGAATCGGGCGCTCAACGCTTCTATCTCGGATTCTTCTAATTCGTTTTCACCCACTGCGTAATCCAGAATCGTTTTAGCCTTTTCTAATGTCACAGAGGATTGTTGCCCCTCATGACTCAAGAAATCGCCGGTGATCGCAATGAGTTTTTGAATGAAAGGAGGCCATTGAGCTTGTTCCAAACGGCCGGCGAAATGCTGAGTATAGTGCTCGACGACAAGTGGAGTGCCCGGCTGATTTTCGGCGGATTCTCCTGTTTTTAGATTAGAAAAAGCATCAAAATCGTCATGGATGGGTTCCTGTGAAAAAATTTCTTTGAGAACAACCACTTTTAGGGGGACATCATTTTGTTAAATAAATCTTTTAATTATACATTAAATAAGGTTAAAAATAAACTAAAATGCGGAAACTATAAAAAGAGGAGACTGGATAATCTCCTCTTCTATATCGTTTTCACGATCCTCATGCCATCAATTTTCCTGGCTAGTCTTTCTTCTTTCACGAATGAATCGGTTTTTGGCGCTGAGCATGGGGCCACAAGCTTCTATCGCTCGTGCCGACGTTTCCTGGACCAACGTTTCCCACTCTTCGGCTAAGGGATCATTGGCTCGATTGGAAAGTCCCTGAGAAGCAAAGGTGATGTATTTGAGCATAGCCGCTGCGGCATTTTCCACGTTCACCGTTCCGTCCGCCCCAACACTTGTCGCAGGTACTCCTTTGTTGCGGGATAATGCACTGGCCACATCGATAAAGTGGATTCTTTTTCCATACAATACCGCGGCATACACGTCATGTTTAAGGGCTTGAGCTCTTCCTCCGGTGGTAATCAAGAAGTCCAGCGTTTGAATATAACGATCGGCGTATTCATCGCTATCTTTTCCAACAAATACAGAACGTGTGGCATCATCATTGACATACATCAACCATTGAGGACACGAGAAACTAAGAGAAGGGATTTCATGGGTCTTTGCAACATTGATCAAGGCCAGATCCACTCCCATACTCGAGCCTCCATCCACCAGTTTTAAATTCAAGCCTTTTCCATTGAGATTCATGAATCGTTTCCTTAGTCCGGCAATGGTTGCATACAGAAGATCCTCGCAGCCGGCTTCGTATTCGTCCGCTCCCAGTCCCCAATCAGTCCTTTCTTTCACTTTAAGGCTTGAGTATCCGTTGATAGACATGATGAAACGATCCGGTTCCTCGCCTAGCACTTCTTTGATGGCTCTTTCATACTCATTGGGAAGATAAATTTTGAGTTTGGAAAAGATTTTTCGATAAATTTGTTCCGCTTCGGGCGCAGTGGGGTTCAAGCATTCTGAGCCATATTCCATCACCTTTTTTTCTCCCTTGGAAAAACAGACCACCCGCCCGTCCGGAAGTCGTTCAAGGTATCCATCCTTGCCGATATTTGGAAGTTTTGATAGATCGTTGGAAAGGGGATCCTTCGTTTTATCCGGGTTATTGACCCAAGTCGTATTGCGATGCGAAAAAATACGAAGATAAATATGGCGTTTAGGATCCTCTTCTTCCGGATTGAGAAGTCGTACATTTTCAAGGGCATTGAATTCCGTATCATTTCCCGTCACCATCATGGCAACGCTTCCGTCAGGGAGACGGGTCGCAAAACAGCCTTGTTCCAAAGTATCCGGAATTTCACGGAGGAGATCCACTAGTGTCCCGTTAAGTTTTGATTAAAAAAGGATTTCAGGAATAGGCAAAGCG
>CAYTES010000084.1:0-4992 GCA_964436935.1 uncultured Candidatus Peribacteria bacterium
AACCCCTCGGCTCATGAGTCTCGGGGTTTCTTCCTTGAAATTTTCTCCTTCAGCCAACTCCCTTTTTAGCTATTGGCGTTAGAGGGAGAAAAATTCTATTCTTTGCCCCCTAAAACAACTCCAGGTCTTCCTTTAATTTTAAGGCGATTTGATTCTCAGGATCCTTTTCCAAAATTGTATAACAGAGTTCCAACGCCCGATCTTGATCCACAAGAGATTCGCTCCCTGCAAGTATTTCGGCTTGTGTTAAAAGGACTTGAACATCGACCGCTCGGGAGCGTTCAACGACTCTTTCCACTTCTTCGTCCTCGCCCCTCCATCGAGGGTCTGCTTCCAAGAAAATGATCATTTTGAGGTTTTTTAAATAAAAAAAATCACTCTTCTTCCTCTATCTCCAATTCCGCGGCATCTATTCCCAGGCGTTCCAGCAACTCAAGTGCTTCCTCGTTTTCCGCCTCTCTTTGAAGCACTTCTGCACAAAGCCCGGCAACTCGATCGCGTTCATCAAGCAACGGACTATCGATGAATGCTCTCGCTTGTTCTAAAATTCGATCAACACTCCTGTTCCTTTTGGCCTTTTCTATGCCCACCTCCTCCGAGGAATCCTCCTCCAATTCCAACGTCACTCTCTTTAAGATTTTCATTTGAACTTTCCCGTCCGGATCCATTGCTTCAAGCAGTTCCTCCGCTTCTTGCACATATCCTCCTTTAGGAGCCTCTATTATCTGCAAAGCCAAATCAACAATGGCTTCAACATTGTCTCCGGGGGTCATCATCAATTCCAAAGCCTCGGCAAATAAAATTTCGTTTCCCCGTTTTTCGGGTTGAAGTGGACCGACTGGTATCTGCTCCTCCGATATTTCAGGATGTTTTTTAACCATTTTATGAATTTAAATAAGGTTATATTTTATATTATATTTTAAACTATCGTGTCAACCATGTTATACTTTTTTTAAATTCTTTCCCTATGCGCATTCTTTTCATTGGAGACATTGTCGGACGACCGGGACGCGAAGCCACGCTCAAGCTTTTGCCTCAACTCAAAAAAGAGTTGGGGAATCCGTTTGTGATTGCCAATGGGGAAAACTTAAGCCAGGGGAAGGGCATCAATCCAGAACATGCGGACCTCATGCGAAAGGGGGGGGTCGACTTTTTCACCACCGGAAATCATGTCTGGAAACAGCAAGGGATTTTTGACGTCATGGACCGTCCGGACACCTTTGTCATTCGTCCGGCCAATTATCCGGCCACCAATCCTGGACGAGGCTATCAGCTTGTCCAGACCAATCTGATGAAAAAAATATTGATCATCAATTTGCAAGGAAGAGTATTCATGAAAGAAGATGTAGACTGTCCTTTCAAGGCATTGGACAAAATTCTAAAAGAAACTGCGCATGAAAATCCGGATGTGATTTTTGTTGATTTTCATGCCGAAGCGACTTCTGAAAAAATCTGCTTGGGACTTTACGCCGCAGGGCGTGTCAGTGCCTTTGTGGGGACGCACACCCATGTGCCCACCGCCGATGAAACCATTTTAAAGGACCACACCGCCTACATCACGGATGTGGGGTGTGTGGGCTTGAAAGATTCCGCGATCGGAGTGGATGTGGGACCCATCCTTCAAAACTTCCTCACGCAAATGCCGGTACGGCATGACATTACCTTTGGAGGTCCCGTTATTTTTAATGCCGTTTCAATTGATTTTGAACACGGGCGGGCCAAATCCATTGAACGGGTTCGGCGAGAAGTAACCTTCTAGCCTCCTCTTCTCTTTTTGTCAAAACCCGTGTATCCTTCCGCGGCAACATACACAATTTGTTAGCCATCCGACCTTTTATGACTCGTTTTTACCCCAATGTTCGCGGTTCCCGTTCCGTGCTCTCATTCCTTTTGATTTTGGGAATGGGACTCTTCATCGGATGGAAATCAGCCGTGTATACTTTCCGAGAAGAACTCAAAAATACCGGGGCGCTTCAAGCCGAAGTCACTCCCCAAACCCAGCCCCTCAACCTCGATTTATTTTGGAATGTGTATCATCGCCTGGAGCAAAATTATGTGGACCCCACGGCACTCGACAATGAAAATGAACTTTACGGAGCCATTAAAGGGATGGTGAATTCTCTCGGGGATCCTTACAGTGTTTTCATGAGTCCCGAAGAAACACAGGAGTTCCAAGCCAGCCTGGAAGGAACCCTCCAGGGCATAGGGGCGGAACTGAGTATGAAGGATGGAAATTTAGTCGTAGTGGCACCGCTGAAAGGCTCTCCCGCTGAAAAGGCGGGCCTTAAAACAGGCGACATCATCTATAAAATTGATGAACTTTTCGTGGACGACCTCACCCTTTGGGACGCAATCAAAGCCATTCGGGGCGAACCGGGAACCACTGTCACACTCTCCATTTTTCGAAAAGGAGTGGAGAACTCATTTCAATTGCCCATTGAGCGGGCCGAAGTGAATGTACCCAGCGTGGAACTTAAATTGTATGGGGAAAATCAAAACATCGCCTACTTGAGCATCTATCAATTCGGCGACAAAACCGAAGCGGAATTCGATGCCGCCGTGCGAGAAATGCTCTTAAAACCCGTAGATGGAATGATCTTGGATCTTCGAGACAACGGCGGAGGCTTTCTGGATACCTCGGTTAATATTTTGTCGGACTTCATTGAGGGCAAACAAAAAGCGGTGGTCACCAAGCATCGCGACGAAAAAAAGAATGAAATTTTTTACACCAATGAATCGGCTCGTATCGCCAAAATCCCCCTTGTTGTCCTTGTCAACAAAGGTTCCGCTTCGGCTTCTGAAATTTTTGCGGGGGCTGTCCAAGATTACAAACGCGGCGTGGTGATGGGGACTCAAACTTTTGGGAAAGGAAGTGTGCAAGTGGTGGAGGTGTTGGATGACGGTTCCAGCCTGCGCATGACCATTGCCAAATGGTATACCCCGAAAGATCGCTCCATTCATGACGTGGGTATTACACCAGATATTGTAGTGGAACGCACCGATGAACAGATGGTGAATGAGGAGGATCCTCAATTGGATGCGGCCTTGAAGTATTTGCAAGAGTTGCAGTAATCCCAAGGACGCCATAAGCGCGTACATCATGTCATCGTACGGTCCGTTGAAGGCCACATGAAAGCTACTTCTTAGGAGAACGGGGGAGCCTAAACTTTGATTTTTCCCCCGCCCCGTAGGTGAGCAGGATCAATGCCGTTCCTAGCACGGGAAGATGGCCGATCAATTCTTGTCCTCCTTCTTTGGAAAAGCCCAGGGCGAAAAAAGACAGATTGCTGGCCACAAGAAAAACGGCCAATGCCGCGGTATTCAACCGGGGAATCCATCCCAACAAAAAGATCAATCCGAAAACGGTTTCCGTGGCACCGGCGCAGAGGATAAAAAGCCGGTTGGAGAACTCATGAAATCCCACGAAGGGCATGAAATTCAACGGATATTTTTCCAGTAACGCCACGGCGCGAGTGGGGTCGAGCAATTTCTCTGAAAACGCCAATAGGATGAGCGCGGCACCCGTGGACACTCTCAAAATCGGGACCGCCCACGCGTGATAGCGATACCAAAACGAATGCGTTGAAACCGTCATGAGTGCTAAAAACGCCGCTATTCCCGCCATATTGATGTAATCCAAGGCGGTCAAGATACCCCATTGCCCGATCAACCCCCCAAAAAGGATAAGCAGAAATACCGAGGCAAGAGGCACGACTAGATTTAAAATCATCAAAAGCCCGGTTATCCCTTCCAAGGCTAAAACGAGCGTGCTCCCCATTCCACTATCGGTCATAAAATGAGGCGCCAACAACACTTTTTGAACAGCGCAGCCCAACAACGACAGCCCGAGGAAAATTTGAAAAAGCCGCAAGGCGTGAGGCCGCCACGATGCGAGTTGTGCTTCTATTTTTTCTCGATGCGGGATGTCCTGCGTTTTCCATTCCAGTACCGCGGCCGTGATTAAAAGCACCAGCATTCCCAACAAAACCACCCCTACGGCGGGTTCGGAAAAAGAATAGTTCAATACTGGAGCCGAAGCCGTGGCCTCTCCCGCCACAAACCAATTCACATGAGCCCGTGCAAATGATGGCTCGATCAATAGGCCCACAAGAAGCAAATTCCCCCATCCTCCTCGTCGAGCCAATTTGTGTTGAAAAATTCCTGGAATCATATAAAAAACGCTCATCATTGTCGTCGCAATTTCCAGTCCGATGGTAAGGCTCGCATTGCGAGCACTTTTAGACTGGCGGAGAGGGAGGGATTCGAACCCTCGCGGGAGATTGCTCCCCCCTAATGATTTAGCAAACCCGCCTCTTCAGCCGCTTGAGTACCTCTCCACTATGGCGCGACATGTGATGTTCGTGAAATTAAAAGGAACAATCCGCTATTCAGCTTCGTGATTTTATTGGATTTACCGCCAGTTTACAATACTTTTTCCCTAAACTGCGGCTTTATTCACGATTATTGAAAAGAATGGGCTTTTCAAAGTTTATCAAAAGCGTTACCGGGATCGCGGCCGGTATCGGAGTAACCCAATCCAGCCAAGGTTTGTTTGGGACACTCGGACTCCTCATGACTCGGAAGAGTCGTGGGGCCTTGTAACGCCTGCCCCACCCTTGCACTCACTTCATCTTCCTGTTCATTCACTGCGGTGCGCTGCGACTTCAAAGCGAGTTCAATCAACACATCCCGGCCCACCGATTCCCGATCTTTTTCAGGAGAATACACCATAAAAGAAAGATTAAATTTTAAGATTCAATCATAATTTACAGATTGTATTACTGTCAAATCTTAACGTGCTTCCGAAAAGACCCCAGTTTTTCCAAACCTGCGCTTAAGGACTAGAAAAATTAGGCCAGTTTTGGGGTATTTTAGGCGCAGCTTATTGACTTTATTGCTAAAAATCATTATAATTGCATAATATTTAAAGGGCCCGGATCCTGCATTCAGCCCTCAAAAGCACCAGTAGGGATTTTGGAAGTGGAAATAAAG
>CAYTES010000085.1:0-4861 GCA_964436935.1 uncultured Candidatus Peribacteria bacterium
AGAAGTTAATAGAAAGGCACTTTAAAATCTGAGCTAAAATATTTTGAGCACGCGACGTGAAAAAAATTGATTTGGGTCTCGTGGGTCCAAAATCAATTTTTACAGAGCTAAGCGAAAAATATTTTAGCGAAAACAATGTAGGGGGATCCCAGAAGGGGGAACCCATTCCCCCTTCTGAATCTTGCGCCAGTAGCTCAGGGGATAGAGCACCGGTCTTCGGAACCGGGTGTCGGGGGTTCGAATCCCTCCTGGCGCACCATTATTATGAATCATTGGATCCTCAAAACCGAACCCTCCACCTATTCGTGGGAAGACGTGACACGCGACGGAGTGACTTTTTGGAATGGAATACGCAACTATCAAGCCCGCAATAATTTAAAAGCCATGAAAAAGGACGATGTGGCATTCTTTTATCATTCCGGTGAGGAAAGACGCCTGATGGGACTCGTGAAGATTATAAAAGAAGCCTACCCCGATTCCACCTCCAAAGACCCCAACTGGGTGATGGTGGACGTAAAGGCCTTAAAACCTTTAAAGAAACCGGTGGATCTCACGACCATCAAACTTGTTCCGGAACTACAACAAATAAAGTTAGTAAAGCAGGGAAGACTTTCCGTCTCACCTTTAACTCAAAAAGAGTTTAAAATCCTTCTGAAACTTTCGAAAACAAAGTGCTAAAACGTAGAGACCACACTTAAGACTTCACCGCTTTCACCACATTCGACATTCCCTCCAAAATGGTTCGGTACTCGGCTTCATCCTGAAGAATGCCAGGTTTTTCAAAATGAATTCCGGAATCATCGACCACGGCTTGAGGATAACGCTCAAAAAAATCTCTCAAATTTTGTTGAACAGAAGGATTCGAAAAAATCGAAAGAATTTGCCCCTCCTCATTTCCCTTAATAATAAACTGGCCATCAAAATCAGGATTTCCGGTCTGAATATCCTGTGCCCCAAAGGTCTTTCCTATTTTAGAAAAAAAACCTTCCTTTTGAAGCTGTAAACTCGCATTAAGGGAGTGAGGGAAAAACACTTTAAAACGGGTATAAGCGGTTTTACGATTGTGCTTCCCTCCTTGATTATGAAATTCGGGAGAAATTTCAACATTGAGCTCCTTATACTTGCCTTCGATCTTCCAAGCCATTCCTCCATAGTTAAGGACTCGTGCCATTTTCATTAAAAACGGCAAAAAACGACTGGATTTAACTCGCTCAAGAGCAGCCGCCTCTTCCGATGAAACAGAGGGTGAAGCCTGCTCCAAAACACCCACCAAATCAAAAAATTCCAATCCCAAATGCTGGGCAATGTCCTTGATTTGTTGAAAGGTTTTCTGCGCTCCTTTCCGATTAGAGCGAATCGCCAAAACAAAAAAAGCAGGAATCAAAAGCAAAATTAAAAAATTTCCAATGATTTGATAGACAGGAGTCTCCATAAAAAGCTGATTTTATCAAAATAATTAAGGGAATCTCTGAAAAATATGATTTCGTTATGAGATTTTTACTGCTTCGAGCGAAAACGATAAAGAGCTCCGAAGGCGTATCGAATAATGATACGGTGAGGACAGGCCCCCCAGAGGGGAGAAATGGTTTGCAGCCCCGCAATGCGGGGTGAAAATTGTAATAGTAAGCATATTTTTCAGAGGTTCCTAAGGTAAAAATTTCATCAACTCCGAGTTCGGGCGACCCAACTCAAAAGCCTCTCCCCATGTCTCTAAAAAGGCTTTTAAAAGCTCCTCACTATACACTTCCTCTCCCATCACAAGGATCACAAACTGACGAAATATATTTTCCGCCACCGCCCCACGAGTTCTCTCTTTATTGGCACCAAAATTTTCTCCCGCATCTTCCAAAATCCCTCGTTCATACGCCACTTGAACATAAGGTGCGTACCAAGCACTTCCCACCACATCATCAAAAGGAACGGCGGAAAGATCGGCATATTGAGGAATTTCAACATTCAAGGACTTTAAAATCAACTTCAAAGATTCCGCCTTCGTCACCTGCTGCTCGGGATGGAATAACCCATCCGCATAGCCATCCACAAAATCCTGTTCAAACGCATAACAAATGTAAGGGGCATACCACTGATCCTGCACATCCGGAAAACAATTCCCATACTGCTTCAAATCGTCTTCCGTTAAATCACTCGCACTCAGCATCTTAACCAATTCCGCCCGATTGATTCCTTGCCCCGGGCGAAAGGTCAAATCCGAGTAGCCAGAAATAACATTCAGATAAGTTAAAAATTGAATGGCGTAATAATTACGATGGGAATGCGGCACATCTGAAAATTGAACCAACGGCAACGTGGCTTGAACCTCATTACTGAAATCGGCACTTTCTTTTCCGTCCTCTGTATAGGCGGTAACCACAAAATAATAGGTTTCTCCAGGAAATAAATCTCCCACCGTGACACGCGTCACATAAGGCTTATTCACAGTCACCGGGAAAAATAAATCATAATCCCCGGATTCGGTTCCGTAATACACATGGTACCCGGCAAATTCACCGTCCAACAAACGGTCCCATTGAAGGGATACGGAATGCGCGTCTTGCGAAGTCACTTCCAATCCGAAAACGTTAAGACTCGCGTCTTCTTCCCAAGTCATTTCTTCTCCGGTAGGGATTATTTCCGGTTCTTCGGGACCTTTCACTTCGGGCTCCTCAGGTTCCGTAGTTTCCGTTTCAACAGCAATCAGCTCATCCCCCACACTCACGGAATACAGATAACGATACCCCACACTAAAAGCCTCCTCAACCGACTCCAACGAGGTGGGATCATCGGAAAGCGGAGTAACAATCACCGTCATCTGAACCACGTCATCGGAAAGCTTAAAAGAAACCGTATTGGTATTTTTCCCTCCTCCGGGAACCAAATCCGTAACGGCATCGCTCACCAAATATTCCGTTTCGGATTCCGGCAAAAGAATCACTCCCATCGGAACTCCTGTAGGACTCTCCAGGGTAAAATTAAAATAATCGGAAGAAGAATCCGGATTGATTTCAAATTGAAGATAGCTGGATCCAAAAAGTGCCGGCAAATGCTCCTCGGAAACCGAAACATCGGAAAGTGGATAATCGTGATCATCATAAGTGGCATCAATGTAAACATCGGGATAATGAGCCCCATCTTTATAAGAGGAAGGAATATAATTCCACAACGCAAAATTTTGATACACGCTGGTCATGTCCAAATCATAGGTATCTTCCAAAACTCGATCATACGCTTGATAGGCATCCCAAACATCGGCGACTTCATCGGCAAAATAACTGTCAACAACTTGCGGAACAAGGGTCCAATCGTTCAAATATTCGGTCAAAAAAATCGGCCAAATGGAAGATGCATATTCAAATAAAGTTCCCTCCGGAACCACTCCAGTAAAAACGGAATAATCGGGATAATTGAAAAAATCCGGAAGATAATTAAAATAATCATTCACATCGGTGTAGGCCGCTTCTTCAGCCCATACCGCAGTTTGCTCGGCAAAAAAAGCATCCTGATTGTACCCCACAAAAGACCCCATGTAACTGAACTGAATCACATGGAGAAATTCATGCGCCACGGTCACTGAAATTTCATCCGAAGTGAAGTAGGGATTGATCGCCATATAAATGGTACCATCGTCAAAAATCGAGGTCACTCCATAACTATTCGGGAGCGTGTATTCCTCTTGATCGTCCAAAAATAAAAGCACGTGATCTTGATTGGCCAGAGGAGAAGGAAAACCCAACTCTTCCACCTCCCTTATCCATGAAAATTCTGCAAACTCGGCCACTTGCTCAATCAAATCCGCCACATGATCATCATCCCCATCATACCCATTGGCCAAAACGCTATTGAACTCCAACGTGAAATGTTCGGTGTCGAGTGCATATTCTTCATAACTTCCCTGTCGAATCTCCGTCAAAACCACCTCCTCCGCCTGTGCCAAAGGTAAAAAGGCAAAAGAACTGACTGCCACCATGGACAAAAAAATCGTCAAAAAACGAATTCGGCAAGGATACGTCATAAATAAGGAAGAAAAAATACAATTGGATCAAAAGTAACTCAAAAAAAAGCAAAAAACAATCTCTTGTCCCACCCGAGGATGAAGCGGATAATAAAGACCTATGAATGTGGATGTATTATTGCCCTTAAAAATAAACGAAGTTGAAGCACGATTGACCTACCAAGTTCCGGAAACACTCAAAAAAAATGTGGCTCTGGGGCAACTCGCACAGGTACCGGTTAAGGATAAAAAATATTGGGGAATCATTGTGGAAATGGGAAAAGAACCGACAAAAAAAAGATCTTTTGCATTGAAGGAGGTCCTTGAAATTCCCGAATCCCCGGCATTAAAACCGTGGCAAATGGAATGGGCCGGATGGATTGCTCATTATTATCGAGCGCCGCTCTTCAAAGTGTTGTCCATGATGCTCCCCAAAGCCAAAAAGGAAAAAAGAAAAAAGGAGGAAATCAAAACACTCGGAACAATCGAGAAAAAGGGAGGATTGAAAGCATTGACGCCAGAGCAAAAAGAAATCGTGGACGAAATCCTGAAAAGTTCGCAAAAAAAATTCCTCATCCAAGGAGTGACCGGATCGGGAAAAACGGAAATATACGTACACTTGGCACGCGAAATGCAACAACAAGGAAAGCAAAGTCTCATCCTGGTTCCTGAAATCTCCTTAACCCCGCAACTCATCCGCTATTTTAAAGAAGCCCTACAGTGCCCGATCGCGGTTTTGCATAGCCGCCGCACTCTTGCGGAGCGAGACAGAGAATGGTGGAGAATTGAACGCGAAAAAACGCCGGTAGTCATCGGCTCACGCTCGGCTCTTTTTGCCCCCTGGAACGAGTTGGGGCTTATTGTCATCGACGA
>CAYTES010000086.1:0-4784 GCA_964436935.1 uncultured Candidatus Peribacteria bacterium
CTGAGCATCTGCTCGCGGTCGGTGGCCTTTTCCCCTTTCTTCCCAATCAAAAATCTGCTATAATCAATAGATTAAAAATGAAAATAAAAACGTAATCCATGCAGTTCAAAATCCCACAAAACGTGCAGATGGAAGATAAAATCGTCGGGCCTATCACCCTGAAACAGCTCATTATTTTGGGTGTTGGGGGCGGAATCGACTACTTTCTCTACATCAGCTTGGCCAAAGTCTACGTTTTGACCGTTTGGATGATTCCGGTCGCCATCATTGGTCTATTAACGCTTGCCATCGCCTTTTTGAAAATCCAAGGAATTCCTTTCGCCAACTATGTCTTACTTTCCATCGAATTTTACTTCAAACCGCAAAAACGATTATGGATTGCCGGAGGAGGAGATATTTTTCTCTCCATCACGCAACCCAGCCCCAAAACTAAAGCGGAACTAGCTCAAGACAAACAACAAAAAAATGCCCCCAAAGACCTCAGTAATATTTCGGAATTGAGCAAAATTTTAAACACACATACGGAAATGCTGAACGAAAAACACGAAACGCTTGAAAACATCAGCAAATCCTCGGCTCTCTAGCAAATAAATCACAAAAAATGGAACCACAGACACAATCCATCACATTCAACTCGCAAAACCTGGAAGCACAGGCGGATCAAGTTGCCGCGGCTCAAGCCAAAGAGCAAACGGGACAAACCGCAGGAACTCCTCCCGCAAAAAGTACAGTCAAGAATGCACAAAAAAATGCGGCCCGAAGCACTCAAATGCACCTACAGATCGCGGAACTGCGCGACAACCTCGCGGTCCTTAAAAATGGAGGAATTCGAGCCGTGCTAAAAACCTCGAGCGTGAATGTCCATCTCAAATCGGAAGACGAACAAAATGCGATCATTTATTCGTACCAAAACTTCTTAAACACACTGGAGTTCCCGATTCAAATTGTGGTCCGCTCCAAAAAACTGGACCTTGACGACTACATCGACAAGCTCAAAGGAATTGCAGAAAAACAGACCAACCCGCTCCTCAAAGATCAGACCGTAGATTACGTCGACTACATCCAACGCCTCATCGAATACGCGGACATCATGCAAAAAGATTTTTACGTCATTGTGCCCTTTGATCCTCCGCGAGCCAAAAAAGTAAGTTTCATCCAGAAATTCATCGAACACATGAGCCCCAAAGATAGCTTGGCCCAACTCCGACAGCGGCATCAAGAATTTGAAACCCTTCGAAAAGGGATGAGTCAACGCATGAACATCGTGAAGTCAGGCCTCGAAAACTGCGGATTGAAAGTCGATCAATTGACCACGGAAGAACTCATCACCCTGTTCTATGAATGTTATAATCCTCGGACCTCTCGCATTCAAAAATTCAAAAAGAGCGATGATTTGGATGTGGTGAGAGATCCCGATTTGTACACGGCAAAACAAATCGAAGAAGACCAATAAAACAACTCAAGGTAAGGCAATAGATGTATTAAAGCCAAAAATTTGACAAATTGGCAATTTTGGAATAGATTAGACTCTTGATTACAATATGAGGAATGGAAAAAGAATCGAAACCCTCCCCGAGTGATGAACCAAGTGATGGCCCCATCATCCTCCCGCACGAAAAAGAGACACCATTCTTGGAGATACCCGAAAAAGGAATTGAAAAAGAACGAAACAACGAAAAGGTGTGGGAAAGCCTACAAGGATCCCTAGCCGAGCTCGATCCCGACCATAAATTGTCTCGCCACCTCATTCTGATGGACCGTCGCATTTCTGATTTCGAAAAAGAAATTCGAAAACAAAAAGAGCTGGAGACCATGGAAATGATCGACGATATTTTCGACCAAATGATTGCAGATGGACTCAACGCCTACAAAGGAGAGGAAGTAAAATCAAAAGATGGGACGCAGGTATTGAAGCTGCACCCAGGAATTGATGAGGAATTGCGAACCTTAACAAAAAAATTGATCTTTCTGATTCAACGGAAAAGAAAATCAATGGGAAAGGGAATGAAAGAATACCAACCGGATGACATCTTACGTGTCGCCTACCAAGGATGGTATGAAGATTTTCTACACCGCCACCGCTTAAGAGACAGCGGAGATTTTTATGCCAGAGCGCATCTTTTTGGAGCAACGGAACGATTGATCAAAAATATCGGCATATGTGGTATGGTTTCGGTGACTGCGGAATTTGAACATGATAATCCGGAAGATCTCGAAGAATTGCATCCGAGAAAAGTCCTGGAGGATGGAACCATGATCCCGAAAATAAATCGAGAAGCCCTATTACCCGTTGAAAAATACAATTGGGACGTACTCATCCGAAAAGGGTACATCAAACAAAGGGATTTAAAAGAAATCGAAGCGGAAATTGAAATCACAAAAAACGATGTCGCCGAGCTCTTGGAAGGCTTAACCAAACACGAACGCCCCCACATTTCCAAGGAAGGGAAATCGGTCAATGCACTCAAAACGGCACTGACAACCGCACGAAGACATGGCACCCGAGTGCTTGCCTTAAAGGGAGCTGACAGGGAGCACAATATGGAAACGCTCGGCACAAAAGGAAATCCGGAACGACGAGGCGCGATTGCGGAAGAAACCGCCCTGGTCCATGGCCCGCAACTCCAAAAAGTCGGTTTTCGACAAATGGGGGACCGTTTGATTCAATTGAGCTTCGAGCACTTGAACGCTGGCGCAGTAGAGGATTTCATAAAAAAACAACGGCAAAGACTGTATAAATATTTGGGGGTGGAAGATTCCCACGAAATGCATCTTGCAAAGCACCTGAGCGAAATATTAAGTCATAACAAAGTCGTCTATGTCGCCATAAGACCAAGGAGCTTTGGCTATTATGCGGACACCAATCAAATCCGAAATGAAGCCTATACCATCAATCCGGATCGATTTGATACCATGTTTGAAATCTACATTGAAGTCAAAAGCCCTCGAAGCGGAAAAGATCGCAACAAAAAACAACAAGCCTGGATCAAAAGCGTGGAAGATGCCGTATTGCGTTTGCGAGGAGCACACGATCCCAATATCAAACGGGATCCTAGAGAAGGAGTAAACATAAAGATCTATAATCCGGAGCTTTTCCCCACCGACGAAACCACGTCCATGGTGTTTAGAATCAACGATTCGGAAACCGAAGCACGTCGCCCCAGAGGATGGCTGACAAATGATGGAGACAAAAATCCCGATTGGGTCAATGCGGCATTACGACGAATCATTCAACACGCGGAAATGGAGGGAGTGGAAACCGTATCAAGAATGCAAGAATTAATGAGCCAAGAACTGCTCGGAAACCGAAAAACAGTCTATACCCCCAAAATGGAGCCCGTTGAACTCTTGGAAAATGCGACAGGAATTGACTTTGCCGCAAGGGTGCACACCGATCTATTGACCTTTTGCCAAGGATTTATACTCAGGGATGAATTGGGCGAAGAAGGCAATGCACGACAAATTTGGCCCTTTGAAGAAGTTCCCAATAAAAAAGTCCTAAGTGTCGTGACCAGCATTCGAACCGAAGAAGATGACAGGCCACTTATTAAAAAAGAAACGTTGATTGATTTGGGGTGGATATGCTTCTCGGGCGCGTATGCACAAGAAAGAATACGCCGAGCATTAAGAGATAGAGAAGATGACAAGGAAGCCCTTCAGAGAGGGCAAGAATACATCGATCGAATCCATCGTCTATTCTTTCCGGGAAGTAACTCGGATGATGTTATTTACCTCCTACTAAGCTCAACAGGAAAATGGAGCAACCTAAGAAAATTGGAAAAACTAAAACGCAGCCTGACCGAAAAACAAAATTTGGACATTGAAGAAAGAAAAAATGAATTGGAATCCAAATTAAAAAATGAACTTTTGAGCCAAATCGGACGTGGCATCATGAATCCCGTGGAAATAATAGCAGCCGGTAACACCGGAAAAAATGAAACTCTAGATTTCATTGAAGAAAATGAAAGAATAACCATCGAGATGGAACTCCCGAACCAACCGGAAATGATGAAAGAAATTGCAGGAATACTCGGGAAATATGGCTTAAATATTGGATTTTCCGACATCGAAGAATTCCAAGAGTCAAATCAAGCTAAATTCACGGTGGGAGTAAGATTATACGACAAATCAACCCCCTATGACTTAATGAAAGCAATCCTTAGGATCAACTATCAATATCCCGGAATCAGAATCAAATCGGAACAGTTCCAAAAACTGACCGACCGAATGAAAGAAACTCTAAAATAGAAACTAAAAAGCACCGTCTTGGCGGCGACCTACTCTCCCACAACTGATGTTGCAGTACCATCGGCGCTGAGTGGCTTAACTACTGTGTTCGGGATGGGAACAGGTGTACCCCACTCGCTAAAACCACCAAGACGGTGCCTTTTAATGTTCACAAGAACAAAAGCACGACATGAAACGAAATATCAGGATGAGTAAAAAACAATTCTTAAATTTGTGTTGATTCCACATGTTTTCAGAAAAAGCACGTTAAAGTGGGTGTGCCAGCGACAGGGCCCGTTTAAGAGCCTCCGAAGAGGTCCAAACAGACCTCATCACCAACACACTCATTAGAAGTACATTACTAAAAAGTCAATCGCCTATTAGTACTGCTCGGCTAAACACATCTCTGTGCGTACACCTGCAGCCTATCAACCCGGTAGTCTACCGGGAGGCTTATGGGGATCTCTTTCTTGAAGGAGGCTTCCCGCTTAGATGCTTTCAGCGGTTATCCCTTCCGAACATAGCTACTCTGCAATGCCGCTGACGCGACAACAGAT
>CAYTES010000087.1:0-4569 GCA_964436935.1 uncultured Candidatus Peribacteria bacterium
GAGGTCGGTGGGCGAAAAATTAACGGGGTAGGCGTCGATGGCGAATGAATTGGAGAGGATGATGGCATCGACGCCGGTGCGAAGGGTTTGGATTAAGCTGTCCCGATCTTGTGTGGAGTAGATTTCTCCGGGCTGAATCAAAAGGCTTCCTTGGGGATTTTCCGGAAGAGCGAGTGTCAGCGTTTTTATTTGAATGTCATAGGTCGAAAATCCGGATCCGGTGAGAGAAAAATGGTAATTGCCCGGTTTTAAGTCAATCAGTTTAAAAGAAGAAAGGTGATCATGTATTTGGGGCGTTCCATCGGGTTGAATGAGCGTGAAGCGGAAGGAAAAGGGCTCATTGTTTTGAAATTCGGGAGGAATTTGGAGATCGATTTTGAGGGTGGAAACCGCCTCGGAAAGATCAAATTCATAGGTCAAATCTTTCTCGTAACTCGAGGAAGATGCAGCGGGAACTGTTGTGAGTTCAGGAGTAAATTCGGAAGGTTGAGAATTCGAAAGCGTCGGAGAAGGAATACTTTTTTCCACATATTCCGGCATAAAAAACGGAATATCCATCTCTTTCAAAACCGATTGATAACGGCTTAGATCTTCCGGAGAATTGGCTGCGGAGCTTAGTGACGATTGGGCGCGAGCTTGCCCGGAAGAAAAAAGTAAAAAGCAAAGCAGAAAAGAGAGAAGCCTCATAGTGTCAAAAAGTTCACGAATGCGACCATTCTACGGCAAATCTGAAGGAATTGTAAAATTTCTCATAAAATGGAATTTTAGAGCGAGCTCGTTAGCAGCTTTATGTGAGCAGATCTTGGAAGGTTGGGATTTATGATTTTTCGCAATCCTGTTATGATCCCCTCATATGAAGCGGATTAAACGTTTTTTCATCAAACCATTCAACGTCATTCTGGTTGTGGCCACGGTATGGGGCTTGGTGTGGCTGAGTTTCGTGCCTCCGTTTCAGGGAGCGGATGAAAGTGTCCATTTGGGACGGGTGAAACTCTGGCTTTATTCCCTTGAATCGGGTTTTCAAAATTTTGAAGCGGCGCAGGCGAGTTGTCAGGAAGACATGGGCGCTCTTTTGGAAGAACATCGCACCAATGCCTTGCGTTTCAATCCCCTCAGTTCCTATGCCGCCCCTCAGGACCGGGGCCATTTCAGCAACTCTTCCGGCTACGACCACGGTTGCGAACGACTTTCGTGGCTATCTTTTTACTATTGGACCACGCTTCCCTTTGCCGCCCTCAATCAATGGAGCGGAATCGTCCAATTCTACGGTATTCGTTTATGGTCATTGGTGATTGTGCTTATGGGGATCAAAATGGCCCATGAAACAGGAAAATTGCTTTTCAAGGAAGAGTCGGATCGGCTGCTTATTCCTGCTTTTCTGGCCCTGCAACCTCTTTTCATGATCACCGGAATGTCAGTGAGTTACGACGGACTCACCAACATGTTTTTCCTCATCGCCACCGCCGCTTGCGTGAGTTACCTATTGGAAAAAGGTCCTTGCAAAGAAACTCGTCGTTTTCTAAAGGTGGGAGTGGTGGTTTCCCTGTTGGGAATGCTGACTAAATGGACCGGTGTTCTGTTGCCGTTTTATTTTGGACTCGCGCTTCTTTTGAGTGGACGGTTTTCGCGAAAAACGCTCATCGCGTTCATGGCGGGAACCGGTGTTTTTGCGGCCGTCATTACAATGGGCCTCGAAAGTTATCGGTTCCCCATTGAACAATTTTTTGAATGGTGGCAACAGCAGGGAGTAGGATTTGCGGTTTATACCCTCTTTATTGAGCGCTGGATCGTGGTCTTCGAAAGTTTCTGGGGAGGATGGGGATTTGGTTGGTTGGATGTGTACACGCCACCGGTATTCCTGATTTTCTTTTCAATTTTAACATGTGGCGGAGTGGGAGGGGCGCTGCTTCAATGGTTTAACGTTAGAAAAAAAGATCCTATTTTGACATTCAGCCTCTTGGTCTTGATCGGGTTTGAAATCGTGGCCACGCTCTACAATATTGATTTTCTCATTCCGGGTTTCCCCGAATCAGGTTTTACCCAGGGACGGTATTATTTCCCCGTGCTTTTGCCTTTTCTGGTGGTGATGATCGCGGGATGGAAAAAAATCCTATCTCCTCGTCGTTTTCAAATGGCCGCCTGGGCCACCGTTCTCGTGCTGCTCATTTATAATGTAGTGTATTTGGAAACGGTTCTTATCCCTCGTTTTTACTTCTAGCGCATGAAACGTTCCACGCTTATTTTCACGATGATTCTCGCCGCGGGCACACTCCTCGGCCCACTCTCTATTGAAGTGGCGTTTCATCAAAAAATACTTCAAACTTCTCGCTTGAATGTGGAACGAGTGGCGATTGCAAGTGCTCTTTTTTTGCGTCCGGGGGAGTCGTACACCTATCGCTTTACCGCGGAAGAAGACGGTTTGTCGAGTGTTGAAGTTTTTATGCGTCCCGAAGCGGCATTTTGGAGTCGGGGAACCTACCGGATGGAATTGAGCGAAGTGAGAGGCGGACAAATGAGTGAAAAAGAATTTTCCGGGTTTGCTTTATGGGATGATGTAGCGAGTATGACGTTTGAGCCGGTGGACGATTCTGCGCGCAATGAGTTTGAACTGCGAATCACCAACTATCTTCAAAATGAAGGAACGGTTCAATTGGGGCACTCCGTGGATCGTTCGGGGAGCTTGATCTTTCAGCCGTATTACCAAACCCCCACCTCATTCGTGGAAGCAATGGCCATCGTGTGGTTGGATCGACTTCAATGGCGATGGGTGCCGTTTGCCTTGTTGTTTCCGGCGATCATTCTGTTTTTAACCCATCTGGTGTTTCCATCATTAAAATCCCGCCCTTAAATAATCAGAGCTCAATCAGACTCAACCCTCTTCTTCCCCGGTCAATCGTCAATTGTCCCATGTTCCTGGTCAATGGTTCTCCTAGTATCGATAGTGCTCCGGTTTGTAAGGCCCCTGAACGCCAATTCCTAAATACCCGGACTGTTTTTCCGTGAGTTGATCCAATCGGACATTCAAGTGCGCAAGGTGCAATCGTGCCACCTCTTCATCCAGTGACTTGGGGAGAAAATAAACGCCCAAAGGGTAGGCGTCCTTTTTAGTGAACAGCTCGATTTGAGCCAACACCTGATTGGTGAAGGAGGTACTCATCACAAAAGAAGGATGCCCTGTGGCACAGCCCAAGTTCATGAGTCGTCCTTGCGCCAGCAAGTAAAGGCTCTTTCCATTGGCGAAAATATACTGATCGACTTGAGGTTTGATATTGATCTGTTTTAAAACGCCCTGCTGCACTTGTTGGTTCAGCCAGGCGACATCGATCTCGCAATCGAAATGCCCGATATTACAGACAATCGCTTGATCCGGCATGGCCTCCAAATGTTCCGGACGAATCACATCCACACAGCCCGTGGAGGTGATAAAAATCATCCCCTCTTTGGCGGCCTCGTCCATGGGTTTCACCTCATACCCTTCCATGGCGGCCTGCAGCGCATTGATGGGATCGATCTCAGTCACAATCACACGCGCGCCAAAGCCTCGCATCGACTGGGCGCATCCTTTTCCGACATCACCATACCCGGCCACCACCACGGTTTTTCCGGCAATCATCACATCCATGGCGCGCTTGAGTCCATCGGCCAAGGATTCCCGGCAGCCATACAAATTATCAAACTTACTTTTGGTTACCGAGTCGTTCACGTTGATCGCCGGGACTTTCAAGGTGCCTTGTTCGAGCATTTGATAAAGCCGATGCACCCCAGTGGTGGTCTCTTCGGTGATACCCCGAACATCACTCAGCAGTTCCGGGAAACGATCGTGCAACATTTGCGTCAAATCGCCCCCGTCATCCAAAATCATGTTGGGGCCCAGTGTTTTGGCGTCATCAAAAAAGAGGGTTTGTTCGATGCACCATAAATAGTCTTCTTCGGTTTCGCCTTTCCATGCAAACACCGGAATACCGGCTGCCGCCAACGCCGCCGCCGCGTGATCTTGAGTGGAATAAATATTGCAGCTTGACCACCGAACCTGAGCGCCCAACGCCATCAGCGTTTCCACGAGTACCGCAGTTTGAATCGTCATGTGAATGCATCCGGCAATCCGCGCCCCTTGCAAGGGCTTGCTGGCTCCATAACGCTCCCGAAGCGCCATCAGTCCGGGCATTTCTTTTTCGGCAATTTGGATTTCTTTTCGGCCCCATTCGGCCAGGGCAATGTCGGCGACTTTGTAGTCAGTCATGGGCGAGTGTGAATTAAGGGAATAGTTAAAAAAAGGCCAGCTTAGGGTAGCATAAGTTAAAATGATTTCGAAGGATAAAATTTTATACAAGGGCGCTTTGTGGAAGTAGTATCGCCCTTGTGATTATTGCGGTCCGATGGGCGCAATAGGAGGTAAATTCATGGCAGGGGCTTCTGAACGGCTTTCCATATCGGCTCGTCCCGAGTATAAACTTTCTTTTCGGCTCTCCAGCGTGTGTTGAAGATTTTTATAAACCTCGTAGGGATTGTCGATGTATACTAAGCCGCCTTTAAAAACTAAATAAATAGTGGTATGATGTTGGTGATATT
>CAYTES010000088.1:0-4555 GCA_964436935.1 uncultured Candidatus Peribacteria bacterium
TGTTTTATCTTGACTACCATCATTTATTACAATAATTTTTGTTTTAATTTTCATTTGAGAAATAACTTTCATTACAGCGTCAATACAATCGTTTGCGACTTTTTCTTCGTTGAACATGGGGATAATGATTGCCAGAGAATTTTTTTTAAATTTCGATTCATCCATTCCTCCTGTTTCGGCGCTCCATACGCCACGAAAAGTATATTCGCTTCGGAATCATTCACGCGCTTCACAATCTCTTCCTCTTCCTTAACCGCCGGCGCCCCCGCATAAGTCCCCACAATTTGATCAAATCTCCATTTTTCTCTGACCTGCTCCGCCACACCAGGGGCCGCACCCAATAAAAAAATTTTAGCCCCCATCTGGTAGCTATGATGCGTCAGTCGTTCCATTAAATCCACGCCCGTTACACGCTCGGGCAAGGGGGCTCGAAAAGTGTGGGGGCGAATCAGGAGAGACAGCAATCCTCCAACTCCTCGAAAAAAATGTACCAAGCGGCTTATTTGTCCCTTCCGTGGTGACTGGAGCCATCGCGAAGCCCAGAGCAATCCCACCCCGTCCGGAATTTTTAAAGATGCGCGATTCAAAATCTCTCGATACGCTTTAGATTTTTGGGCGTGCAATACAATCTCTGGATTGGGCGTCACCACATAATGTTGCTCGTTCGACTGTAAAAAACCTTTCACCAATCCTTCCGCTTCATCCAAAGTCACTCCATCCACCTCAACCCCCAAGATCGATACCCGGCGTGAGGGTAAAAAGGGCCGTGCCACCACCACCAAATTTCCTTTTGAGGTCGAAGTATCCAACACCTCAAACCCCGCCTCTTTCAATAAGGTCAACAACTCCGGCATGCGAAAGGCATGGCAATAACGGTATTTTTTCTCCCGACGTCCCCAGGGAATGTAAAGGTCGCTATATGAAAAATCACCACCACTTGTGATCCAGCGAAAAAATCCATGGATAAACGCTGTCGCATACCGCCAACGATACAAATTCCAGACACTCAAATAGAGTTTTCCTTCCGGAGTCATTACACGTCCCAACTCCTTCAGGGCCTGAAGTTGAAGCGCACGCGACGGTATATGATGCAACACCGCAATCGTAAATACCGCCGAGTAATGATGCGGCTCCACCGGAATCTCCAAAATATTCCCTTTTTTAAACCCCACCGCCTCGTGTGCGGCGAACTCCTTTTTGGCATGACGTAAAAGGGGGTCACAATTGTCTATTCCTAGGTACGATTTAAATTTTTTTTGCTCCAAATAGCGAAGTAAACGTCCGTTCCCGCACCCAACATCCAACACCACTTCGTCTTTGCCTCGATAATAATCATCAAAAAACTCAAAATCTGCCCACCCTCGCGATCGAGACTGATGAAATCCTTCTGCAATGGAATCATACACTTCCTTGACCTCTTGACGGAGCCGGATTGCGGTTTGAGGACGCATGCGTTAAATTGGGTGAGCCAATAAATAGGATCTATCTCGTATTGTATCGGATTTTAAACGATGCCTAAAGCAATTCAAATCAGCACATCACTGTCCGCACCGCTTAGCCCGAAAGATCGTCAACATGAGGTGTTGAATTTGTTTTTGAAGCAAGCACTTCAGGCAAAAATAAATTCCGAAGACGAGTTGCATCAATTCAAGAAAAAATTTGCTCGGGAACAAGGCGTGGATACTCCGTCCAACATTCAAATTTTCAAAACCTATCAGGAATCGCTTAAGAAAGGCGCATTGGAAGCCAGACCCGATTTTTTGAAGCTGTTCCAAAAACGTAAAATCCGTAGCCTGGCCGGGGTGAGCGTGGTCACCGTGCTTACAAAACCTTATTACTGTCCGGGAAAATGCGTGTTTTGCCCTACGGAGCAGGGGATGCCCAAAAGCTATCTCTCGAATGAACCGGGCGCCATGCGAGCGGTTTTGAATGATTTTCTTCCTAAAAAGCAGATTTCCACTCGTCTCAAAAGCCTCACGCAACAAGGTCATCCCACGGATAAAGTGGAAGTGATCGTACTGGGAGGTACTTTTTCTGCATACAAGCATAGCTACCAAACCGGGTTCATCCGACAATTGTACAATGCTCTCAATGGAACTCGACTTCGCAGCCTTGAAGCGGCCCAAAAGGTCAACGAAACCGCACAGCACCGCTGTATTGCTCTTAGTCTGGAAACCCGCCCGGATCATGTGACCCCGGAAGAGCTTCGCCGATTCCGAAAACTCGGCTGTACCAAGGTCCAAATCGGGCTTCAAAGTCTTTATGATGATGTGCTTCAACTCAACAAGCGCGGGGAAACCGTGGAGCAGGGGAGACAGGCGATTCAACTCATCCGCGATGCGGGATTTAAATTCTCGGTGCATATGATGCCCAATCTGCCCGGCAGTACTCCCGAGCGGGACTATGCCATGATGGAGCAGCTTTTCAACGACCCCGTCTATAAGCCGGATTTTCTCAAACTTTACCCCTGTGTGGTGGTGCCGTACTCCGAGTTGAAGGGGTGGTGGGAAAAAGGCGAGTATTTGCCCTATGATGATGACACGCTCACCAATCTCATCATTCGGATCAAAAAAATCGTCCCGGAATACGTTCGCATCGACCGCCTCATCCGTGATATTCCCGGAGACAGCATTTTAGCCGGAAGTTTGATCACCAACCTTCGTCAAATGGTTCAGAATCAACAAGCCAAAGGAACGGGACCTCGGCTCTGCCGCTGCATCCGTTGTCGTGAAGTGCGTAACGATAAAATCGCCGTGGAGGACATCGGCTACAAGGAACAACAATTCGAAGCCGCGGGAGGTCAAGAATTTTTCATGACCTATGAAGATCAAAAAAATGATAAAGTCCTTTCCTTGCTTCGGCTTCGATTCCCGTCTCAGCTCACCACCGGTAAAAATCATTTCATTCCCGAACTCAATAAGGCCGCCATCATCCGGGAAGTGCATACTTATGGGTTTCAGGTAGAAATCGGAAAAACTCACGATCAATCACCTCAACATCTCGGGCTCGGTAAAAAGTTGATTGAAAAAGCCGAAGCCATCACCAAGTCCGCCGGTATAGGTAAAATGGCCATCATCGCCTCTATCGGCACTCGAGAGTATTACCGCAAATGGGGTTATGAACAGGAGGGAACCTACATGGTGAAAGCCTTATAGAAGTTCTCGAAGGGTCATTACCTCAAATCGTCCGGTTGCGTCCGCAATGGATAGGCCATCTGAATCTATGGAAGGGAAAGATCGATTGGGGCTGCTTCTAAAATTAACGAGGCTCACTAACTCGGCCAAGCTGTCATTTTCAATGGAATAGCGCGATAAATAAGGGATAGCAGGTAAAATTTCAGTGGTGTACACGCCCAAGGATAACGTTTTCATTTGATGCGTCGCGCTTCGAAGCGATAGATTAAGCTCTTCGATGTGTTGGAGAACGGTTAAGAGTGCCTGGAATGCCTGCTCCGTTTCTGAAGAAAATTCAATAAAAGAAGCGGTTCGATTCAGCCTCAAATCCACCAATATTTTTGTACTCAAATTGAGGGTATGGCGTAATTCCGGATTTTCTTGGTGGTTCCGTTTGAATTCATATAAATTTTGGGATTCTCGTAGTGCAATCGATAAAACATCCGTCAGCGCCTTCAATTCCTCTAAAGCTTTGAGGTACGATTCATTGAGAGTTGAAATTCGATTTTGGGTGGCGAGAAGCATTTTTTCAATTTCGCGACCTCGGATTTCACTCGGAAGCTCAATGGTTGAGGGCTCCTTTGTGAGCGGTGCTTCGTAGAGACTAAGCGTTTCACCATTATTGAATTCAAACATAATAGCTCATTTTAGAGGTTAAGATTGCGAGATAATAAACATAAAATAAATTTAGTCAATACCTTTCGAATTTGTTAGGTGACCTGAAAAGATTGAAAAAAGCTTATTTTTAAGATATAATTAAAAGATTATTAAATCTTAGTCATGGGTCAACCCGCCTCAAATCGTACGGAAAAAAATCATCAAGAGGGATCATTAGACCTTCCCTCGGAAAAAACCGCACAGAAAGAAATACTTGAAGAAGGGGGTCAAAAACGAGCCGATTTAGCGATCGAAACAAGACAAGAAAAATCGGAAAGTGCAGAACTGGAAAAACGAAAAAACTCGGTAACCGCCTTGATCATTAAACTGTTTGAAATCGGGAAAACCCCAATCGATCTGGCAGGAACAATCGAAATCGTTTGCAAGCTCAGTGCTGTAGAAATGAAATTGCTTAAAATGACCAGCGGAGAAAAAGACACCCTCACTAAAAATCTTGAAGGATTTCGAAATAGAAACAAAAATGAGTTTCAACAACTCCTGGATACACTAAAACAAGCCCATAAAAACGCTCAAATCTTACGAAATTTTGATGAAAAAGACGACGAAGAAGGGATCTTAGGCTATGCCAAAACACATAAAAAAGAAATTGCGGGCGTCGCCCTCGCCGGAGCGATCGGTTATGGACTCTATCGATGGATAAAAGGAAGCCCCTCGTCTAGTCCGGCCCCTGCTCCCACACCCACACCTGCTCCCACCGCCTCCAG
>CAYTES010000089.1:0-1754 GCA_964436935.1 uncultured Candidatus Peribacteria bacterium
GTCCCCAGCCCCCGACACCATCGCCAAAAAAGGAACCACCCCCGCCCCCTTCCAAGGAGGCGGAAAAACAAAGTCAGGAAGTGAATCCCTTGATGAAAAAACTCAAAGATCTCCTGGGACAGATGGGCAATGATGCCGGACTCAATGGGTATGCTCCCCCGAATCAACAGGGATTTCCCCCTCAACGCCGAAAAAAAATGTCCCCTTCCATGGATGAGCGAAAATCTGGAAAAGAAGCAAAAGAAGCGGGTGTGCCGCCCCTTTTTACCATTACACCTCCTTTGCAGGGTTATTTTCGCAGTAATATTGGAGATGATTTCGATCCCGTTTTTTTGGAATGGGAAGAAAAAAATATTGAAACCGACTATCCACCGGATATTTCAATTCCCCGTACCCACACGATGAGTGGCAAAATCGATGGACACATCGAACTCCCTTTGCCGGTGGGGTACCTGATCGATCCCACTTCATTGGTTTCCCAGTTTCCCATTAAAATCACCTGGGACAATGAGCGAGGTTTGGTTTATTTGAGCAGCGCCACACCTCAGCCGTTCGAACTTTCTTTTGGAAAAGCCACGCGTCTCGGAAAAACAACCCCGCCTCAGCCGTGGCATACGAAAGAACTCATCCATGGAAAACTAGAGGACGAGACGGAAATTTTTTTGCAAGGAGTTAAAAGCTTAGCCCTTGACCAACGGGCCATTAAAATTGCCGAATATGTCCAAGAGCGGATCGAATATTCTTCGGACGAAAGCTATAATCTGGTCTACAAATCGGATCCCGGTGTTTATTTTCAAAAAATCGATACGCATAAAAAGGCCGATTGCGACGTGGGAAACACCTATTATGTAGCGCTATGTCGTCGAGCTGGAATTGCGGCTCGATTGGTGTGGGGACATCGGATCAAAGGAGCTAAAAATGGCGAGACACACATCACGTCGGGAACCGGACATGCGTGGGCTGAAGTGTGGGACGGGTCGGAATGGAAGTTGATCGATGCCACGTCCGCGGGGGGGGAGGATGAGGATGGAGAGTCTTTGGACACCAATAATCCCGAAGAAGGAACCGATTTAGAAACAAATCCAAAACCCCCTAAACCGGATCCCGAGAAAGAGGCAAAAAAACGAGAGGAAAAGATCCAAAAGGCATCTGATCAAAAAAAACCGCTGGCTGAGGCTGAGAAAAAGGCAAACGAAGCGTTGGAAGAAAAAATAAAAGAAGCGCAGGATCTGTTGAAAGCGGAAGCCGAACGTTTGGATAAAAACGGCAAGCCACAGGAAGCGGATCAGTTGAAGGAAAAAGCGGATAATCTTCAAAAAGCGTTACAGGAGTTTCAAAAAAAACCGGAAGCCACCCAACAAAAAAAGCTTCAGGAAGCACTCCAAAACGCGGTTGAAGCTTTAATTCAACAGAATCAATCCGCCTTTTTATTGTTAAGGACACGGTCCCTCCAGGCGCAAGCGGAAAAATTCCGTCGTCGGGCTCAAGTCGTAGCCCCCGATTTGATATGAAAACCTTAACCGATTTTCAATCCGAGTTGGAACAGTTTGAACGGCAAATTATTGAAGCCGCGCTGCCTCCGGAAGAGTTGCAAACGGCCCTGGACCGATATGAAAAATTATTGGCGCGCTTTCAAGCGGAGTTGGAGGAACGCGAAGTTCAAAATGCAAAAGAAGAGAAACTCCACCAGGTTTTGAAGCACTTAGAGTACCGTATTTCTACGGTTTATGACGAGGCCAAGGAGTTGGAGTCCG
>CAYTES010000089.1:1782-4552 GCA_964436935.1 uncultured Candidatus Peribacteria bacterium
CACGCTGCATCATCAAGCCTCGCGGTTGATGAGCACTTTGGAAGCCCTGAAGGAGCAGCTTTTGAAGAAAAGGGCCGGAGATTTTTTGCAATGCCAAGAGGAGGCGCGTCAGATTGAAAAAGAAGTGAGCGCGTTGGAGGCGCATCACAAAGACCTCTTACGAAAATTGGATTTGGAAGATCAGGAAGCCTCGCTTGAAGATGAGTATCCGGAAAAGGTCCGTCTTATTTTAGCCCTCGGGAGAGGAGCGGAATATTATCTCCGCAAAGGAGTGAAAGAGTATGAGCACCTCGATCGTCGAGGCGAGTGGCTGCAGTCGGCGCAAAGTATTCTAAAAGTATTGCCCGAAACCCCTCCGGTTTGGAATTCTCCTTCGGGCGCGATACGGCAGGATTACCAGGTAAAAATAGAAGCATTTTGTCAAAAAGTAACCGCCATGAATCAACTTGTCCGGTCTCATTTGCAGGATATTCATCATCTCATCAGCGAAGGAATTCAGGATAAGGACATGGAAGGGGCGGAACTCTCTCTGCCGTACGCTATGGGCAAACACTGGAAAGCGGGTCGGAAAGAAGAATTTTACCGACGCTTGTGGGCCATGAATTTTATCTTGCTCCAAGATCCTTCGGCACCAAAAGAGTTGAGAACACAAGTGCGCGGACTTTTGGAATGGATCAACGGGAATACACCTGAAAAAAATGAAATTCGTCGCTATGCCAATGAGGGGCGCAAATTTTTATTATTGGCGGGAAACGGGGTCATTCGGCGATTTTTGGAAGAAAGTTATGATGGATTGAAAATGGAGCGAGATTTCGCACGTTTGGGGCAGGATTTGAGTGCACAAGATCCGCCACAGCATTTATACTTGCTTCAATTGGCGGTCAATTTGCCCCGGCTGTTTGATTTGAGTTTGAATGATCGGTTTGGGAAAATTTATGAGCAGCGGATTCGTACAAAACGTGTGCTCCATTTGTCGTCTTATCCCGAGATGAGAGTCACGGACGACATGGAAGATCTGGTCGATGTTCCGCCGGAAGACCTGAAGCAGGGGTGGGAAATGGAACTTTTGCAAGGAGAACTTCCAATCGTGATTTACCAAGAACAGACAATGGACCAGGTCGAAGTGGGACACGAAAAGAGGGTGGAGGCACAACTTTTTGTATTGGATGCTTCCGGGTCAATGTATGTGAATGAAATGCATCAACCCGTAAAACGTTGGTTGCTTCGAAACGCCATTTTTTTGTCCGCCCTGAACACTTTTTCCGTCGACGCGGCGGTCAAACATCAAAAGAAATTTGAAAACATTCTCTTTAAAAGGATGTTTGGATCGCAGGTCGGTCCGCGCGAGCAGGTGAAGGATGTGGATCAGGCCTTGGTCGAATTGAAACTATTTTTAAATTATGCGGGAAATTGGGGAGGAACTGACTTGCAGGGAGCGATTGAACAGGCGTACGCAGATATTAAGGAGGCGAAAGGAGGCCAAAAAGCGCTTAAGGAGGCAACAGTAATTGTAGTGACCGATGGGGTAGCAACCGAAGGATTCAATATCCATGACCTGTTGAAGGCTCAAAAAATTGAAGGAACTCAGGTGGTGACCCATGTGTTTGCGATTGAACAAGAGAATGAGGATTTACGGCGACTGTCGCGGGAATCCGGGCCGGGAAAAGCTTTTTATTATTTCATAAAGAATGCGGGTGATGCCAGTTTGGTGGCGAAACCTCCTTACGGCACCGCGGAAGAATTTTCTCCGGTCTGGAGGCAGCCGCTATTCAAGAGCCCGGAAGAGGGCATGGAGTTTGAATCTGAAATCACAACGCGATGTGAGGGAATCATGAAGACGGTGCGTAAAATTCGGGATCAATCCGGTCAGCAGCACAAGGGATATGCCAAAGAGTTGGAGAAACTCTTGTATCCGGGCGGTGCTCCGCAAGAAAGCTATGAACAGGACAAAAATCCTCGAGAAGCGGAACGCCGCAAAAGAAGAACGGCGCGTGTCAAAGATATTTTAAATGTGTTACCCCAACTCACGGACGAGAAGATCCATAAGGGAGAAGTGATGGAACTTTTCCGAAGTCTCTGTAAACCAAGGGCAGTGCTCCCCCGAGATTTTAGGCGTATTTTGGAAGCGAGTGGTGATGTCAATCTGAGACAGCTCACTCAGTTTTATCGAGAAAAAGTGTACCCTCGGTTGGAGAATGTGGAATGAATTGACAAATAATAAGAAATAGTTTATTATTATTTCCTGCCTCCCCTCCTCGACAATGCATCCAATACTCCGGGAGAGCAGAGCTCTTTGACATTTAGCTCAATTCCAAGTGAGTACTCCTCTGGGGTCATGTAAGTGGAGGTCCCTTCCTTAGGGTGGGGTGCCAATGCTTCATCTCCAGAGGTATTATTCACTTGGAGAGAAAGAATGCGAAAGGGGGAATGACCACCCGCCTTAGGCGGGGTTCATTCCCCCTTTCGGAAACCCCCCTACAAGGGTTTCGTAAAAATAGTTTTCGCATAACTTCGTGAAATTTTTCTTTAGGGCCCACAAGACCCAAAGAAAATTTCTACTACGTGCGCTCAAATTATTTTTACTCAGAATTTTTAGGGTCTATTGTAATCGGAAGCGTTGCCGTCGGGCTGAGTGGGTTCATCCTCTCGTGAAAAGGAGAATGAATCTGGTCAGCCCGAGAGCAGCCTTCCTGAATTCGAATAGGGAAGCTCGGAGTAACGGACTTTTGTCCGTCGCTGTGTGAATTTTTTCACCGTACAACCACGTGGA
>CAYTES010000090.1:0-4547 GCA_964436935.1 uncultured Candidatus Peribacteria bacterium
GGACCGGAAGCGGATCTTGAACCCAATTTAGAGTCCGCGGTGGTGCGTAACCTGGAATATGGTTTTATTTTAGGAGAAGTGCGAGAAAAATTAGTTCAAATGGCACAGGCGGATATTGATCTTCAACAATTATTTCGCGTTAGCGAAAAGAATAAAAAAGAATTGATGGAAATGAGAGAAGAATTCGAAAGAAGGTTTCTCGAAGAGCAAGAAAAAAGGGCTCGTTTAGAACAAGAACTTCCTGCGAAAATTGGTCAACTTAGAACAGTTTTAAGAATCCAAGCTAGGGAGCTTTTTAAATAGTTCAATTAGCATATTTTTTTGTTTCAATTGAAATCAAGCTTGAATTAAAGTTGATCACCATTTCATTTTACCCCTCTTTTTGCATTTTAAACTCTTCTGCAAATCTATTGAGTTTGTCTTTGTGTTTCGAGTACTCTGATCTTATATGGAAACAACCCCTTGGATTTGGCGTAATGGTGCTTTTGTTCCTTGGGAGCAGGCTCAAACTCATCTCCTCACCTCCACGCTCCATTATGGAGCCGGCGTTTTTGAGGGGGTTCGTTGTTATTTAACTAACCAGGGCGCTGCGGTGTTTCGGTTGCGCGATCATATGGAGCGTTTGTTGTATTCGGCCGGTGTGTTGAAGATGGAAGTCCGTTTTACCCTTGACGAGCTTTGCACGGCCGTTTTAGAGACTTTGAAAGAGAATGGAATGAAAGCCGGTTATATCCGTCCGTTGATCTATTTTAGCGAGCAAGACATGGGGTTCGATCCCAAACGAGATAAGGTGGATGTGGTGATCGCGTGTTGGCCGTGGGCAGAGTATTTTCCTGCGGAGGGGGTCCGAGTTAAGCTGAGCTCTTATCGACGTATTCATCCGCAGTCCACGGTGATTGATGCGAAAATTTCCGGTCATTATGTGAATAGTATTTTGGCGATTCAGGAGCTTAGAGGTACCGATTATGATGAATCCTTACTGCTTGATCATGAGGGATATGTTGCGGAAGGGGCGGTGGAAAATATATTTTGCGTGAAGGATCGGGTGCTGTTGACCCCACAAAAGGGGAGTATTCTTCCCGGGATCACTCGGAATACGATTCTTCGTTTGGCGCACGATCTCGGTTATGAAACCCGTGAAATGAAATTGCTCCCCGAAGACCTTTTTTCGGCGCAAGAAGCTTTTTTTACCGGCACGTTGGCCGAGGTGGTTCCGATTGCTTCGGTGGATGCACATGTTTTTCCTCTCGCTCCCGGTCCTGTGACTCAGCATTTGAGAAGAACGTATGGAGAGCTTGTTGCCGGGAGGCTTTCTCAGTATCATTCCTATCTTTCTTTCTGCCACTAATTTTTATTTTTAATCTCAATGATAATGAAAATCATCACCTTTCCTGCTGCCCCGGCCGCCATCGGTCCCTACTCTCAAGCCATTGCCGCCGGAGGATTTTTGTTTTTATCCGGCCAGATTCCTTTGGATCCCCAAACCATGGAGCTGGTGGAAGGCGATACTCGGGCTCAGACCCAACGTGTGGTTCAAAATATTGCTGCCGTGCTTGCTGAGGCGGGGATTGATAAGAATCATGTGGTGAAGTGTACAGTTTTTTTGCAGGACTTGAATGATTTTGCCGCCATGAATGAAGTGTATACGCAATTTTTTGGAGAACATAAGCCGGCCCGGTCCACGTTTCAGGTTGCCGCTTTACCAAAGGGGTCTCGGGTTGAAATTGAATGCATCGCCCAACTGGTTTAGCCTATTTTCAAAAAGCCCCATCCGTTGAAGCATGGGGCTTTTGCGATGCATCTCTATATTTAGGATTTAGAGTTGCAATGTTTTGGTGCGGCAATTATTTCCCTTTGTTTCGTCCGGTTCTCCGGCAAGATTTTGAGGATCCACACAGACTTTTATTTCTTGGCTTGTCGTGATTCGATAGAGTATAAAGGTGCTCCATCCACCGGCTGCTAAGAATTCGGTGTTGGTTAAATCATTCCAATAGACGGTTTCCATTGTCCCATCTCCAAAGGTGATCGTGATTTTCCCGTTGAGAGTGGAATTCACCGCTTCCTCTCCTTTGTTTTCCACTTTAAATCCCACCCAAGCTTGGGTGGTGGTCGTTCCTTGAACGGTTTCTTCCGAGTCAATATAAATGTCCGAAACGGTCAGGTCCGCTGCTTGGTCTTCTTCGTCCTGATCCTCCTCTTCGCTTAAACTTTCATATGTTTCCGAAGACTTGCTCGTGATGTTTTCAAGCAATCGATAAAGAATTTCCGCCATTTCTCCACGGCTTAAGCGGTCTTCAATGCTTTCCAGTGTGGTGGGAAGGGCTTTTCTTTCCTCGAGTTCTTCCACATAACCCCGATACCAGGGTTCAATGCTGGTGTCTGCGGAGAATCCATAGGTCATACTAATGATTTTTGAGGCTTCGGCTACATTCACCAGTCGAGACGGTTTAAAGGTTCCGTCTGGATATCCTCCAATGATTCCCAGCTCTTTGGCCATGCAGATGTACCCTCCAAACCAGGCGCCACGCGGCACATCACTAAACATCATTCCACTGCGTTTTTTTAAGCAGGCTCGTATTTCTTCGGGGCTGTATTTAGAATTGATTACGGTTTTGATGAACGCCCCTCGGGTGACGGGTTCTTCCGGCCGATAGCTGCCATCGGGATAGCCCTGAATCATGCTTTCGGATTGCAGGTAGAGAACGGCATCATAATAGATGTAATCTTCGTCCACATCGTTGAAGCCGTTGCTTTCTTCGGCCAATGCACTTGGGACAGAGGCCACAATCAAAAGAGAAATCAAAATTCCTCCGATGAGTTTCGAGATTTTCATGGTGAGGGGATTAAGGGTGAAAATGCTTCTACCTTTATAGATCGCGTTGGCTCCTCAATCTTTCCGTTTTTTATTTGTCAAAAGCCCCATTTGTCGTGAGATAAATCATTCTCCGTTGAAGGGAATGAGACCCTATTTCACTTCAAATGTTCCGATGCTCTGTCTCAGCTGATCCACCGCCAATTCCGTGTCTTTGGTGTCGTAGGTGGCGGTGATGATGTAGGCCTCGGTTCCTTTTACTGCATAACTTTGTAGGAATCGTTTTGGTGTCATTGTGGTGTCGTTTGTTCCTTGAAATTCGAAAAAGTAGGTTTTGACTTCCGTGTTCCCGGTTTTGATCGTGGTTTCTTCTCGTTTGATTTCTTTGAATTCAAGGAGCTGATTGGAAAGGGTTTCCATTACTTTTAAGGCATAGTCCTGCGTCAGTGTTCCTTCCGGGACTTCATTTTTCACAATATTGATATTGGCGATAAATTCATTTTCTTTGATATTGTTCACAAAGGCCACCACCGTATTTTGGGGATATCCGGATGGGAAATCTTTGCGCGTTTCCCAGTCTTCTGGAACTTGAATCGTGAAAGAGTCGCTTTCCACCAGCCGAAAGAATTCCATTACCGTGGGGCTGGTCGGATCGGATTCTCCGTCTTCTCCCCCGAAACAACCGGCGAAAAGAAGGGTTAGCGTCAGAAGCCCAATGGTTAGCGTTTTTTTGTAGAAGTTAGTTTTCATCGGGACGTAGTGTAATGCTTTTAAGATGACGATACGATTGATTTTAGCACTTTTACCCTTGATTTATTTCGAAAAACGTGTAATATTCAGCCCCACTGGGGAAGAAGCCCCTTTTTTTGTGCGCAAACTTTAGAGGAAGTTTGTTTTTTTGATTTTAAGAAAAACGGACTTTCCCTGGAGTTTCCAGGATTCTTACTTCTTAATTTTTTATTCTTATGGCTGAACAAGTTTTTTCGGAACAGGAGTTGGGAGAAGTATCTCCGCAGCCTAATAAGGAAGAGCGGGACTTTTCACAAGTTCCCTTGGCTATCCTTCAGCAAATGGGATCTATGGAGGGAGTGAAGGGATGGTTGGCCGGCGTTCCTACCGCGACACATCCGGATGCTTACGGTCGTGTCATTGGTGGAAGTCAAAGGAGTAAGTTTCCTCGTTAGTTTTTTATGTTAGGGCAGAGAAATTATTTTTCTCTCTGCCCGTTGGGTGGAGGAATGATCTTGGAGAAAGTTTGTTTTCCTTAAAACAGCCTTTCCCTGGGATCTGACCCGGGTCTGTTTCTCGGTTGTAGAGTCGGTTATCTCATTCGTGAGAATGTTACGTGACCGCCTTTAGGGTTTCGTGGTTGGCCAACCGAATTTGATTGGATCGTAGGGTTTACGTTTTAGTCATTCGAGTTTGGATGGCCAGTCACGAGCCTAAAAGGTGGCTACCTCGCGAGATGATTCGCGGTAAGGTTCGTGCTGGATTGCGCGCTAGGAGTTTGTATATGTATACTGTTCTCTTTTTTCTTTCCGTTATCCTCGGACCGCTCACGCCCGCCGGCATTTTGGTCGCGCGGGATCGAAGGATCCGGGCCCAGCAGCATTCGGAGGAGGTCGTTTTCGTTGCCCTGATTGTGGTTGAACTGCCATGCAAGGCAGAGGTCCCCGACCTGGGGGAGCACCTCTCCCGCTCCGCCATGGTTCGAGGCGGCTATTGGAGCGACAGA
>CAYTES010000091.1:0-4525 GCA_964436935.1 uncultured Candidatus Peribacteria bacterium
GCTTTGCCTATTCCTGAAATCCTTTTTTAATCAAAACTTAACGGGACACTAGTGATTCAACTTAAAAAAATTTGACAAAGCAAAAAGAGGGAGAATAATAACACCTCAATTCTTTATCATTTTTTACTCTAACGCATGTACGAAGGAGGAGAAGAACAGAATCACGCACCACAAGCCGAACGAGAAAGAGATGGATTATTAAAAATTAATTTCAACCCAGAACTTTCGGAGGAGATTAAAAAGCAAGAGTTGCAAGAATTATTGGAAAAATGCTCTCAAAAAGCGTACACCGCATTGCTCAAAGAAGAAGTGGAAATCGCATTGGACTATTTTTTGATGGCCCTCACCATACAATCCGCACTCCCTCCCGAATCCCCTTCTGCCTTACTACGAGTCACGGCACGAGCACTGATGGCAAAAGAAAAAAAACTCAGCCCCAACGATGCCCTGAAACAAAAATTCAATACCGCGGGAAAATTGGAAATCATGCGAGAAATTTTCAAAATACGATTAAACGCCCCCAGCGTGCTCTGGCCCGACCATTACAAAGACTTAAAAACGGATCTGAAGTTCATCGTCACACGCTATCCGGGCACATGCCCCGTACGCATGCTCATCCATTATTCCCAAGAAGCACACCAAGTGAATGCCTGGGAGGACATTGTTGCCTTTCAAAAAGCCATAACGGTACTGGATCCCGGGAATGAAAAAGCATGGAGTTTATTGTCCAAAGCGTACGAAAAAACGGAGCAGTTGGAAAACGCACATAAAACCATGGAAGAAGTCGAACGATTGGAACGTAAAAAAGGAAATGTTTCGGCGTTCACCATAAATCGACTCAAAATACTATCGATTCAAAAACAATCGGAAGTTCGATGCCCCAAACAATACCAAGAATTGACTCCGGAAGAGTGGATAAAGCTGACAACAAAAGGAGTCAAAGTCCCGATTCAAATCCTCATCAACTATTCCCTACAATTACAGGAAAAAGGGAAAAAACAAGACACTCTTAAAAAATTAGTGGCCGTGCAACGACGCATTGTCGAATTGGAGCCTGAAAACTTAAAAGGATGGATCGTATTGGCACTTTCATTGGAAGATTTGGGCGACTATAAAGAAGCACACTCTCTCTGGAGAAACCGTTGTTACGCGCTGGCACGAAAGGATTGGACCAATTTTAATGAAAATCGATTGAAAGGAATCATGCGACGATTGAACGCAAAAATAAAAACCGCCGAAGAAAAACCAATCCCTCCAGCGGTTTAAAAACCTATAAAATAATGCTGTGAAGCGGCTTGCGAATGATGTATACTTATTTCTAAATAGATCTTCCCATTCCGTCATGACATTTCTTCCCCAATTTTTCAGCAACAATAAATCACTACGAAAAGAACTCATCCACCGGCAAAGATCAAAAATAAAAAGTTTTAAAGCAAAGATGGATGCAGAGCGCAGATTCAGCGACAAATTAGCCGATTTTTTAACGGACTCCTTCGGAACCATTTTATTTCTTGAAATCAATGTGCTCTGGTTTGGATTATGGATCGTGGTGAATGTGGGCTGGATTCCGGGAATCATCCCGTTTGACCCCTTCCCGTTTGGATTGCTCACGATGATTGTCTCGCTCGAAGCCATTGCATTGGCCATCATCGTATTGATCAGCCAAAATCGAGAAGCCCATATTGCCGATATGCGTGAAGAAATCGATCTGCAAATCAATGTGCGAGCCGAACAAGAAATCACCAAAATCCTCATCATGTTGGATCAAATCCATGACCATTTGGGACTACCCGCGAAGGATGATGCAGAACTCATGAGAATGAAACAAAAAACAAATTTGAGTTTATTGGAAGAGGAATTGATGAGAGAAATGGGGGGGCACTCCTAAAGAACCGACCCCCATGAAAAGAACCACAAAACTCACTCTGCGATTCTATTTCAGCTATGTGAAACGACTGAAAGGGTTAACGTTACTCATGACGGTTGCTTTGATGGTCGCGATCGGAGCGACCATGGCCTTTTACCGCTCATCTACAAAGCATTCGAATACCATGACACAAGATGGAACGAGGGAACTGATTGCTTCCCAATTGATAGGATTTTTAGGATGGATTGTGGCAATCGATATCGTCAGTCAACTCGCGTGGAGGTCCGTTGCCTACAGCATATCCTATGCCGAGGCCAAAGTGATGGAATGGATTTTCAATGATTGTTTTGAAAAACTGAATCAACATTCGTATAACTTCTTCAACAACAGCTTTGCGGGAGCATTGGTCAAAAAAATCGGACGCATGGTGCGAGCGTTTGAAGCCATCACCGATAAGCTGATTTTCGAGTTGATTCCGCTACTGCTGCGCACCATGATTGCCATTGGGGTTTTGTTCTATATTCACACATTATTGGGTGGCCTATTACTCACATGGACACTAATCTTCATTATTTTTAACTATTTTCTCTCGCTCTATAAACTCAAGCATTACGACCTAAAAACCGCACAAGCGGATACCAAAGTCACCGCAAGCTTGGCGGACGCCATTGTGAACAATCTCAATATCAAACTTTTTTCAGCCCTTCGTTACGAGAAAAAACGATTTGGAGAAGACACCCATCACTGGTTTCAACGCACCAAGGCCCAATGGTTTTTCAGCAGCCACATCGAAGCCGTACAAATGTTTCTCATGATGCTGCTGAATGTGGGAATGTTGTATCTCGCCATTCAACTCTGGAAAAGCGGTGAAATCACCGTGGGTGATTTTGTATTGATTCAAGTGTATCTGGTGGAACTATTTGCACAGCTGTATGAATTTGGACGTATGCTGCGGACGCTATACACAAGCTTCGCGGATGCCGAAGAGATGACCCTAATCCTTCATAAAACCATCGAAGTGAAGGACTAGCCCAAAGCCAAACCCATTGAAATTCGACACGGAAAAGTAGAGTTTTTGAACGTGAGTTTTGGGTATGAAAGTGAAAGCGGCGTGATTCAAAAATTTTCGTTTAAACTGAATCCCAGTGAAAAAGTGGCCTTGATCGGACCTTCGGGAGGAGGAAAATCCACGCTCACCAAACTCATGTTGCGACTTTTCGACGTGGACAAAGGAAAAATCCTAATCGACGGCCAGGACATCTCCAAAGTCACTCAAGACAGCCTACGAGGCCAAATTGCCCTTGTTCCTCAAGACCCGATTCTGTTCCATCGAAGCCTGGAGGAAAATATTCGCTACGGACGACTGGAAGCGTCGGCAGAAGAAATCCGTGCCGCCGCACATCTTGCGCATTGCCATGAATTCATTGAACAGATGCCCAAAAAATATGCAACCGTCGTGGGGGAACGCGGCGTAAAACTATCCGGAGGCGAACGACAAAGAATAGCCATTGCACGTGCCATTTTGGCGAACAGTAAAATTCTCATCCTCGATGAAGCCACAAGCAGCCTTGATTCGGAATCGGAAAAACTGATTCAAGACGCGCTCAAAAACCTCATGAAAAACAAAACGACATTTGTGATCGCCCACCGATTGTCGACCATCGTGAGTATGGACCGGATTCTCGTCCTGGAAGAGGGAAAAATCGTAGAGGAAGGCAGCCACCGGGTGCTCATAAGGAAAAAAGGAGGCTTGTATCGAAAGCTCTGGGAGCTGCAGGGGGGCGGGTACTTAAACTAAGGACAGCACATCTACGATCGATACCGTGTGACAAAAGAAGCAAGGGGATCCACATCCTGTTCATGGTTTTTGGCAGCAAGGTACAATTTTGGCCCTGTAAGCAAAAATTTAGGCAATTGATCTAAAAAGGCAATCAACGCTTGTTCACTCTCAAAAAATTCCGATGCTCGCTGAACCAATTCGTTCAAAAAAGCCAAAGCACCGATATTACCCTCGGACAGTTTTCCAATTTTTTCTTTTACTTGCTTAGAAGGCCCTGAACTTAAACGCTCCTTCTGCTTTCCCAATGCCGCCATGACTTCCCTCGCACCGTCACCGAAACGAGCGGTCTGAAAAGCTAAATCAAATTGTCTTTGCGCATCTTTCGGACTGGTATAAGCAATAGTTTGTAAATCCGAAACGCCTTTTGGCTTAACCCAATCCTTGGCATCAAAAGCAACGCCCCCACTTTCAAAGGGTTTCCATTCCGATTGAGAATTAGGACGAGCTTCGGCAGTCAAAACACAAACATTCGCATTCCCTCCATAAGTACTAGAATAGCGATTCGTAAAATAGACATCAACGTTTCGCAATCGATTAGGATCAATGTCTTCCATCCTCACACTTCTAGGACCGGCTTCCAGTAAGCCCTTTTGGTCGAATCTTCTAAGTACAAACTCACTATAAGCACTTCTCTGGGCAAAATCAGTGGGTTCATACCGTTCAGGGTGGCGGGAACAGTCCATCATCAATTCATCACTGGACATTTGTGAAGGGTCTTTTTCGGGCAAAGAAGATTGTGGGGAGTTCATGAAGAGTAAAATTTAAGCCCGCGTTCACGTTTGAAAAGCACCAGTAGGGATTAGGAGTAACCTAATCCC
>CAYTES010000092.1:0-4468 GCA_964436935.1 uncultured Candidatus Peribacteria bacterium
ATAACACCATACATTCACACCCGCACAGCGGGTGGTTTATTAATTGTAATTATTGTAATGGAACTGCTCAATCAGGCCGCCTTATTTGGAACGGCAAAGATGGCGATTGAGCTGTATGAAGGAAAAACATTTGATGAACGGGAGTTGAATCGAATCGATAAGACCTTGTATGTGCTTGTCCAGGTGCCATATATTGTTGGAATTGCATTGGGCATTGCGGGAATTCTGGCTCAAGCTCAAACGATTTTTAAGACCTTCAACCTTGATGAATTGAGCCTCCAGCAGCTTTCGAAAATTTATGAATCTTCGGGAGGAAATTTAATTTATTTTGAAATGGCAACCCTCTTTTATATGGGCTCATGGCAGGTTGAGAAAGCAAGACTGCTTTATACTTTATTCAAGAGCTTAACGCCGGAAGAAAGGGCGTTCTATGCTAAAGGTTTCAGCCAGTACATCGAAAAAGTCTTTAAACGTTTGAAATCCACCACCTCTAATAATTTATAATCCCTATGAGTGCTGATTTTAAGGCATTAAATTCGCTCCTTGATCAACTCATTGGATTAGGAGAAAACCCCATTGAGCTCGATTTTTGGCGCGACTTTTTCCACACCTTGAATGAAAATGAGAAAAAAGCTCTAATCTCAAGCTTCACAAGAGAAGTTAAGGACCTTGAGACACTTTCTCGCAAAAAAAACCCAGTGAAACTCGACAGGGGCAAAGCATTGTGACGGCTCTTTTTTTAAGATACAATTGAAGCATGAAATCGAATTCACTCCCATCCCTTTCTCCCAAACAAATTAACGACTACAACCCTTCTCTCAACGAAAAAAAATGGCAAGCCACCTGGGAAGAAAAAAAGACATACGATACCGACCTCAAGTCATCAAAAAAGAAAAAATACTACAATCTGGTCATGTTTCCCTATCCTTCGGGGGACAAGTTGCACATCGGGCACTGGTACAATTTTGGCCCGGCCGACTCTTGGGGGCGCTACATGCGGATGAAGGGGTACAACGTCTTTGAACCCATGGGATTCGATGCGTTTGGCTTGCCAGCCGAAAACTACGCGATCAATACCGGGATTCCTCCGGCGAGCAGCACCGCCAAAAATGTGGAGACTATGATCAAGCAGCTCAAAGCCATTGGAGCGATGTACGACTGGTCCCAAACGGTGAATACCAGTTCCCCGGACTACTATCGTTGGACGCAGTGGCTCTTTTTGCAGATGTACAAACGGGGCTTGGCCTATAAGAAAAAGTCACCGGTCAACTGGTGTCCGCATTGCAAAACGGTTTTGGCCAATGAACAGGTTCAGGATGGGCATTGTGACCGGTGCAAAACGGAGGTGACTAAGAAAAATTTAGAACAATGGTTCTGGAAAATCACGGATTATACCGAGAAATTATTGGATTATTCGGGATTGGACTGGCCCGAAAAAACCATTGCCATGCAAAAACACTGGATCGGGAGGAGTGAGGGAATTAATATTGATTTCCCGCTTGAAGACGGTAGTGGCGTACTCACCGCTTACACCACTCGCCCCGACACCCTTTTTAGTGTGACCTTTCTTGTGATTGCGCCCGAGCATCCCTTGGTGAAAACGTTATCCTCAAAGACAAAACAAGCGGAAAAAGTGAAAGAAATCCTTGAAAAGGTGAAACAGCAAACCGATATTGAACGCTGTTCCGAGGGAGGAAAAGATAAATTGGGTGCCTTTTTAGGCAAATATGCGATCAATCCCGCAACAGGAGAAAAAATTCCGGTGTATGTGGCCAATTTTGTATTGATGTATGGGACAGGAGTAGTGATGGCGGATGCCCATGACCAAAGAGATTTTGAATTTGCGCATAAATATAAAATTCCTCTTAAATTTGTCATTTCAAAAGACGGCAAACCGAGAAATCCTTCTGAGGCAAAAGAAGCGTATTTAGAGGATGGGATTTTATTTGACTCTGGTGAATTTTCAGGGCTAACCAATGAACAAGCACTGCCTAAAATGATGAATTGGCTTGAAACGAAAAAATGGGGACGTCGCACGGTAAACTACCGTCTCCACGACTGGCTCATTTCGCGCCAACGCTACTGGGGAGCCCCCATCCCTATCATCAACTGCGTGGATTGCGGCGAAGTGCCTGTACCCGAAAAAGATTTACCGGTGATTTTACCCCGTATCAAAAACTATAAACCTAAGGGAAAAGCGCCTTTAGCGACCAGCAAGGCTTTTATGGAAACCAAGTGTCCCAAATGCCACAAAAAAGCACTCCGCGAGCCGGACACCATGGATACGTTTGTGTGCTCAAGCTGGTATTTCCTGCGTTACCCTTCCGCTCAACTCAAAAGCAAACCTTTCGACAAAGAAACGCTCAAACAATGGGGCCCTGTTGACATGTACATTGGAGGACCGGAACACGCGTGTATGCATCTTCTTTATGCTCGCTTCGTGAATCGAGTGCTCTATGATGAAGGATTGATTCCTTTCAAAGAACCCTTCAAACGGCTGGTTCACCAGGGGATGATCACGAAAGATGGAGCCAAAATGTCCAAATCCCGTGGAAACGTGGTGAGCCCGGATTCATTTGTGGAGCAGTACGGAAGTGATGTTTTTCGTATGTATCTGATGTTCATGGGCCCTTTTACCCAGGGAGGAGATTGGAACGACAAAGGAATCACAGGGATTTCCCGTTTTGTTCAAAAATTTTGGAAAGCGATTCAAACCCCCTCGGTTCGCCACCTATCTCCCGAGCTGGAGCGACTGCTGCACCGCACGATCAAACGGGTAACGACCGACATTGAAGCCCTGCAATTCAATACGGCCTTGGCTGGCCTTATGGAATTCGTTAATGCGGCGACCAAGGAAGGACTCGATGATAAAAGCAAAAAAAGTTTAATCCCCTTGATCGCGCCAATGGCTCCCCACCTTGCGGAAGAGCTATGGACCCAACTTCATGGCATTGACGTTAAAAATAAAGCCTGGGAAAGCATTTTTGACCAATCGTGGCCTAAATTCAAGGAAGCATTGATTCATGAAGAAAAGATTAATTTGGTGATTCAGGTGAATGGTAAAGTACGGGCCATGGTGCAAACGGAAAAATCCATTTCCAAGGAAGAGGCGTTCCAGTTGGCTCATGACCAAGAGAATGTCCAACGGCATATCGAAGGGAAAAAAGTGCTTAAAGAAATTTTTGTTCCGGAGAAGCTGGTGAATTTCGTGATTCAATAAAGGAAGTCCCGCAAAACTCCATTTCAATTGGAAAATAAGTCATTTTTTCGAGATGTGAAGACGAGCTGACGAGGCGTATCAGAAGAAGATACGACGAGAAGGTTCGGTAAAACAGCTCGGGAAAAGGGCGGTTTTTCAACGGAAGGGAGTTTTGCGGGACTTCCTAGAGTGATTCATGCGATAGAGGGCTCCTCACTTGCCCCTCCCTCCTGAGGAATCGAGAGCAAATCATTGGCTCATTTCGAATTCCTGGCTTTCGCCGTTCAAGGAGGAGCCCCCTGAAAGCAAGATCACCGTAGCATAGAGCACATGACCATTTCTTAACCAAAAGATGAAATCTTTATGAATTCCATTCAATCCCCTCCCAAAAAAAATCATACTTCACACTCGATGCAGAACCACCACGATCTCCCCCTTTATCACTTTTCCCTTAAAATCCGCCTCAACCTCATCGACCGTTCCGCGATAAATCGTTTCATGCAACTTGGTCAACTCCCGGGCAAGACTGATCTGATAGTTCCCGTAGCCATATTTTTTCAAATCCGACAACGTGCGATGAATCCGATGAGGCGATTCGTATAAAATTATTGTTCGCCCTTCCTCTTTTAACCCTTTAAATAGCGTTTCTCTCCCCTTTTTTACTGGAAGAAATCCGAGGTAAACAAACTTATCCATCGGAAGCCCGGAAACCACCAATGCCGCCAGCAGGGCACTGGCTCCCGGGATCGGGATCACGTTTATTCCTTCCTCAACTACACGAGAGATTAACCCGTAGCCCGGATCTGAAATACCGGGCGTTCCCGCATCGGAAACCAAAGCCACCGTTTGCCCTGCTCTTAATTTTTCCAAAATCTTTTCCACCTTGAACATCCCACTATGGGCATGAAAACTAATCTGAGGTTTTTCGATCTGAAAATGCTTCAATAAATGGCCAGTGTGGCGAGTGTCTTCCGAAGCGATCCAATCCACTTCTTTCAATAGTCTCAACGCTCGAAGCGTGATGTCTTCCAAATTCCCAATAGGGGTAGAAACCACATACAAAATACCGCCCTCCGGCACGAAGGGGACAGCTTTCTCTGATTTCTTTTTGGATGTGGAGGGCATTCCATCTAGGGACAAGGATTGACTGCAGTATACCATCACCCCTCGTTGCACCCCCAAAAGTATTTTCACACTAGGAGCTTGTTCACATAAAAAGGTTTGATAATGGAAGCGAGGATATTTTTATCAGTTCAAGGAAAGACGAGG
>CAYTES010000093.1:0-4253 GCA_964436935.1 uncultured Candidatus Peribacteria bacterium
TTTATTTCCACTTCCAAAATCCCTACTGGTGCTTTTGAGGGCTGAATGCAGGATTCCAAACAGAAAATTATTATAATCAATAAAATAGAAATGTCAATATCTATTTCTAAAAAAGACCCTATTTATTTACCCGAGTCCGCCATGAAAAGCAAAGGGTTTTGCTTTTTTTGTAAAATTATGTTAAAATAATAAGATTCATAAGCCTTAAAAATAACGAAGGATGAGTTTGGAATGGGCAAGAATTCTCGTGTGTTTCCTTCTGGCCTGTATTCCCGCCTATATCTGGGGATACATCTTTTTTAAGAAACAGCCCGAGCCTCGAAAATGGGTGGCGTTGACTTTTATGGCTGGAATGGTTTCGGTGGTGCCCATCATGATCTACAAACTCACGTGGCAATGGTTTCCCGCTCTGAATATCTTTTCCTATACCGACAACTTGAGGGATGACATCTGGGGGCTTTCGAATTTTATCGCCATCCCGTTGGGGGTGGTGCTGGCTTTTATGTTTGTGGGCGTGCTCGAGGAATACATGAAAAATGTGGTGGTGCGGATTGCCGATCGCAAACATCTCCGTCATATCGATGACGCCATTGAGTTTTGCGTCATTGCTGCGCTCGGATTCGCTTTTGTGGAAAATGTAATGTATTTCTTTTATATTTGGTCCTATCAGGGATTCGACAGTTTATTCATCTCGTTTATTTTTCGGTCCCTGCTCTCCACCTTTGCTCATATTTTTTTCTCGGGTATTTTTGGCTATTTTTACGGGGTTGCCCATTTTGCCAATCCGATTTTACAGGAAGAGATGCGAGCCAATCGTCATCCTTTTCTGAATCTTTTTCATAAAGTCGTTCATCTGAAAACCTCCACCCTTTTTGCCGAAGAAAAAATAATGGAAGGACTGGTGCTGGCCATGCTACTGCACGCGTTTTTTAACATTTTCTTGGAAATGGGATGGACATTTTTGATCTTTCCTTATCTCATGATGGGGTACATCCTGTTGTCCTGGTTGTTCAAGAAAAAGGAAAACCATAAGGAATATGGAAAGGTTTGGGTGGTGGCGCAAGAATAGGTTAAACCGGATCCATTGAAGCCCGTTTCCGTGTTTGAGGATTGATCAATTTTAAATTGTCTGCTAGGCTATCGGTTGCCTTTGTTTAAGGTCCCTTGTCTTTTTGATTCGGGTGTGAATTAACTTTTTTGTATGGAACTGTCACATATCGTTGTTAAAGGGGCCAAGATTCACAATCTCAAAAATATTGATGTTAAAATTCCGCGGAATCAGCTCACGGTCATCACCGGGCTTTCGGGTTCCGGAAAATCCTCACTTGCCTTTGATACGATTTATGCGGAAGGGCAACGCCGCTACGTGGAGAGCCTTTCAACCTATGCCCGTCAGTTCTTACAGTTGATGGAAAAACCGGATGTGGAATCCATTGAAGGCCTTTCTCCGGCCATTTCAATCGATCAAAAAACCACGAGCCGTAACCCGCGTTCCACCGTGGGGACCGTCACGGAAATCTACGATTATTTACGGCTCCTTTTTGCTCGTATTGGCAAACCGCACTGTCCTAAATGCGGTAAGCCGATCACCCGCCAATCCGCCAGTAACATTGTGGATCACATCGCCGGCATGACCGAAGGGAAAAAGATCATTTTATTGGCCCCCCTCATCAAAGATCGTAAGGGGCAGCACCAAAAAACATTTGAAAAGATAAAGAAAGAAGGGTTTGTGCGTGTGCGTGTTGATGGAGAGGTGATGAGTATTTTGGAGGTGCCGGAGTTGGAAGAAAATAAAAAACATTCGATTGAAGTGGTGGTGGACCGTTTGGTGGTCAAGGATCTTGAGCCTCAATTTCAGGAATTGAAATCCGGAGAAAAAATCCCGTTGTCCAATCCGAGCCGATCCCGTTTGGCCGATTCGGTGGAAACGTGCCTTAAAACCGGAGAAGGGTTGATGATGGTCATGGATCACGAGTTGGGTGAAGTGGAACTGTTTTCTGAAAATTTTGCATGTGAAGCTTGTGGTGTGAACATGAGTGAAATCGAGCCGCGCAATTTTTCTTTTAACAGCCCTCACGGGGCGTGTGAACAGTGTCACGGACTGGGAACCAAGTTGGAAATTGATGGGGATCTGGTCATTCCCAATAAAAATTTAAGTCTTTCCGAGGGGGCCATCATGCCGTGGGCCAGCACCACCTCGCATCTGGATTGGTACAACCGTATTTTGAAAGCCGTGGCCAAAAAACACCATTTTTCAGTGGAGGCTCCCGTCAAAGAGTTGTCCGAGGAAGCACTCAACGTGGTGCTCTATGGCACCGGGGAAGAGATGTACAATGTGAGTTGGGACAAAGCCTACACCACGAAGTACGAAGGGGTTATTCCCAATCTCGAACGTCGCTATTTGGAAACCGACTCGGAGTATTTGCGCGGTAAAATCGAGCAGTTCATGCGTATTTTGCAGTGTCCTCAGTGTAAAGGCAAACGCCTCAAGCAGGAGATGTTGGCCGTGAAGATTGAGAAAAAATCCATTGCGGACGTAACGGCACTGTCGATTGGCAAGGCTTTCGGATTTTTTCAAGGACTTGAGTTGAGCGACGCGCATACGGTCATTGCCGAACCGATTTTAAGAGAGGTGCGTCATCGGCTCACCTTTTTAAACAATGTCGGAATTTCCTATCTCACGCTGGATCGTGCCGCCAATACGCTCTCCGGTGGAGAAGCTCAGCGTATTCGTTTGGCGACCCAAATCGGATCCCATTTGCTCGGGGTGCTTTACGTGCTCGATGAACCCACGATCGGGTTGCATCAAAATGACAATGAAAAACTCATCCAGGCCATTTTGGCCCTTCGCGACATTGGAAATACCGTGATCATTGTGGAACATGATATCGACGTGATGCTGGCCTCCGACTACATCATCGACATCGGCCCGGGGGCCGGGAAATATGGAGGAACGGTGATTGCGGAAGGCACACCCGAAGAGATCATGAAAGATCCCAACTCCATCACCGGACAGTATCTTTCGGGCGCGAAGAAAGTTGAAATTCCCAAGAAGCGACGCAAGTCCAATGGGCGCTTTTTAAAGATCATTGAGGCCACGGAACACAATTTAAAAAAAATCAGTATCCAGATCCCGTTGGAAACGTTTGTGGGAATCACCGGGGTATCCGGGTCGGGGAAATCGACCTTGGTGAACGATATTTTGGTGAAAGTGGTGAGTGCGAAATTGAATCGCGCCAAGGCGGTTGCCGGCGCGCATAAGGCCATTGAGGGGATTGAGCATCTGGATAAGTTGATCAATATCGATCAAGCGCCGATCGGTCGAACTCCACGCTCGAATCCCGCGACCTACACCAAAGTGTTCACCGATATTCGCGATTTGTTTGCCAGTCTGCCGGACTCCAAAACCCGGGGATACACCGCCGGTCGCTTCAGTTTTAATGTGAAGGGGGGACGGTGTGAATCGTGCCAAGGCGATGGAATGAAAAAAATTGAAATGCACTTTTTGCCTGATGTGTATGTGGCGTGCGAGGTTTGTAAAGGCCGTCGATACAACCGGGAAGCCTTGGAAATCACCTACCGCGGGAAAAATATTGCCGATGTCTTGGACATGACCGTGGATGAAGCGCTCGAATTTTTCGATACGATTCCGACCATCAAAACCAAGCTGGAAACGCTGGGGTCTGTCGGTTTGGGTTACATCCATTTGGGGCAGTCCGCCACGACGCTGTCGGGAGGAGAAGCGCAGCGCATCAAGCTCTCCACCGAGCTTTCCAAACGGGCCACGGGACGCACTTTATATGTATTGGACGAGCCCACCACCGGATTGCATTTTGACGACGTGAAAAAACTGCTCAGTGTGCTGCAAAAATTGGTTGAAAAGGGAAACACCGTGCTCGTGATTGAACACAACCTCGATGTGATCAAATCGGTAGACTACCTCATCGACATGGGGCCGGATGGGGGCGACCAGGGGGGATTTGTGGTTGCGGAAGGGACCCCCGAAGAAGTGGCGAAACACAAAACGTCATATACCGGACAGTGGTTGAAGAAGGTCTTGTAGGAAGGTAGAAATGAAGGCGGGTCCGTAAAAGTTATTTTAACCTGTAAAAATTCTCCAGAAGAGGTGTGTTCATTGATTCGGTGGGCGAAAATGCTTGACGAATTATGAAAATAGTTTTATTATTTATTTTCAACCTTACCTGCATTCAGCCCTCAAAAGCACCAGTAGGGATTTTGGAAGTGGAAATAAA
>CAYTES010000094.1:0-4114 GCA_964436935.1 uncultured Candidatus Peribacteria bacterium
CGGCGTCGGAATGTTGTGGTTTCATCGCGAATGGGTGCGCAAAAGTCGTCGAAAAATAGGAGGGGCTTTGGCGGGAATGCTGGTGTTGCTTTTGATTTTTCAGGGACCTTTAATCACTCGTTTGCAGCATTTGAGCTTGACCCAACGCACGCTCGGCACCATTGAATTCATTCAGTCCGGCAATGTTCCGGATCGTGTGAGTTGGTGGTTCAGCGCTTTGGCCATGGTGCAGGAACATCCGGTGTTGGGGTATGGATTGGCCACGTTTATGGACGTGTACAATGTGTATCGCCGTGCCGATTATCGGGTGCCGGGAGATGAACAGGATACGTTTGCTCCGGAAAGTACGCACATGGAGTATTTGAATGTGGCGGCTACACAGGGGGTGGTGGGATTGATTTTTTATCTTGGTTTGATCGGGTGTTGGTTGGTGTTGGTGATTCGAACGATTCGCAACAAAGAAAATCTTTTGTATGTGAGAATTACCGCGCTGTCTTTTTTAGGGGCGGGTTTGATTTATTTCATTCAGGCGATGATGAGTTTTGGTGTGGTGGGAACACTGCTGCCACTTTATCTCATGGTGGGTGCTTCGGCGGCGTTGTATCACATCACCTCGGATTCCCGTTCGCAAAAAGATCAGTTTGGAGTGATTGAAGTCGAGGGGATGAAATTGGTGGGGGTAGGTGTGGTTCTGGGTGTGATGATGGTGCTGTGTTTGTGGTTCACCGGCCGGCAGGTTTCGGCGGAATGGCATTTGAAAAAAGGACAAACGTTTCGGGCGGAGCAAGAAGTGGCAAAGATGTTGGAGCATTATGAAAAAGCGACCATGGCTATGCCATGGATGTATGTGTATTGGAATGCCTACGGGGAAGGGGCTTTTGATTTTGGAACCTATGACCAAGTGGACATCGAAATACTGGAAGCGTTGCTGGAAAAATCGATCAGTGGGTATGAAAATGCGTATCGATTGGTAAATACGCAACCGTATATTCCTGCCAATTTGGGATTGGCGTACTTGGCGTATTCGGAGGTGCTGGAGGCCAAAGGGGCTAAAATTCAGGCCCAATCGGCGCGGGAAGAGGGAATGAATAGGTATGAAGAGGCGGTGGAAGTGGCGGTGAATAATCCGAGGTTTGTGAGCACATGGGCTAAATTGTTGCTGTCGGTGGGACGAGAGGAAGAGGCCCGTGAGGCCTTGCTTCAGGTATTGGCTATTCGGAAACCTTATCAGGATACCTATTATCAATTGGCGCTGCTCGCCACCAATCGGAAAAATTACGATGAGGCGCGTGAGTACATTCAAAAAGCGCTTCAGCAGATGCCGGGGGATGAAAAGGTGAAGGCCTTATTGCAGCGGATTCACGAAGAGACGAAGTAGGAAGAACGATGAGTGGCATGGGGCCGAGCGATGGATGCGGTGTTTTGTTACAAGGGCGGCTTGAGGTGCTTCATCAACAATTCAAAATGAGTGTAGCCGGCTTTCGCATTGAAATGGCCGGCGTTGTTAAGACGGATCAATGGTGTGCTGAGTTCCGTGGCTATTTTTTCTCCATTCGCGATGCCGATGAAGGGATCATCTTCGGAGTGAAAGACCAAAAAATGTTTCGCACTGGCACGAATTTTAGACCAGTCGAAGGGGGTGCGAAGGAAGGGGAGATCCCGTTCATGATAAGTTAAAGGCGGGATGCCGGCAGAGGAGGCGACAAAAATCGCAGCCTTGACCGTGACCGGTATTTTTTCCAGAACACGCAACAGAAAAAGTCCTCCGCAGCTATGCCCGATGAGCAGTGTTTCCGAATTGAACTGTTTTTGATAGGGTTCCAGCACCTCAAACCACGCTTCGGGCGTTTGATTTTCGGGGGTAGGGAATTGAGGAACGTCCACGTAGTAGCTCTTATTTTCCAATTCTTTTTTGAGCCAGGGAAACCAATTTTCTTCCGGATAGCCGTCGGTGCCATGAATGAGGAGAGCATTTTTCATAGAGAAGGAAAAGCTTAACTCAGCTCTTTGGTGCGGTCGTAGGCGGCTTTGAGCGCCGCTTCGACCGTGGCTTTAAAGTCGTGTGATTCGAAGACGTCGATCGCCTTTTCGGTGATACCCCCTTTGGAGGTGACATTGGCGCGGAGCGTTTGGATTTCGGAAAGGGTGGTGGCCTGTTTTTGGGCGAGCAGCGTAGAACCTAGTAGGGTCTGAAGGGCGAGGGATACGGCGTCTTTTTCAGGGACATTCAACGCGACGACCGCTTGAACCAACGATTCAATGAAATAGAAGGTGTAGGCGGGTCCACAGCCGGTGAGAACTCCAATGGCATCGAGGTGGTCTTCACTGCTGGCCTCGATCGTGAGTCCTAGCACTTTGAATAGACTTTCTGCCGTGTGTTTTTGATGCGGTGTGACTTCCTGTGACGGCATCCATACCGAAACGCCGGAGCGAATTAAAGCAGGGGTGTTCGGGAGTACGCGAACCACCGAAGGATGCAGCGTTTTATTTTGAAGTCGTTGAATGCTAACTCCGGCGGCGATGGAAATCACAAGAGATTCGGGATGAAGACGAGGGGTTAAGGCTTCGAGGACGGTGTCGATGTCTTGAGGCTTTACCGCCACAAGGACTACGGAATTGGCCTCAAAAATCATACTTTCCAACGAGTAAAAAGTGATTGCTCCTTTTGCTCGTAGTCGAGCACATTTTTCTTCAGAATGATCCATCACATTCACGGATTCAAATAGCGGCTCGGAAGCATCCAATAGCGCTTCAATGATCGCGGATCCCATGTTGCCGGCTCCAATGACGAACAGTTTCATACTGTGATGATAAAGGATAAGGGGAGCGGAATCAAAGCGGACTTTGGATCTTTTTGAGTTGAGACTGCGTGACATGGGTGTAAATTTGAGTGGTTTTTATATTTTGGTGTCCCAATAGTTCTTGAATGTGCCGAATATCCACCCCATTTTCCAGTAAGTGTGTGGCAAAGCTGTGGCGAAGTGTATGAAAGGTGGGATTTTTGGTATTGCCCGATTTTCGGAGCGCATTCGTGAATACTTTTTGAGCGGTTCGTGGGGTTAATTCCCCTCCCCGTTCACTTTCGAAAAGATAGGCCTCCGCAGGTCTGCCCTGAATGTAATGATGGAGCTGCGGGCGAAGGGTCTCTGGGACAACGGTGATCCGATCTCGATTTCCTTTTCCCTGACGAATGGAAAGAATCCCTTCTTGTAAATCGACGTCTTTTAGTTTGATTTTGACCACTTCACTCACCCGTAGCCCCGCACCATAGGCCAAAGCAACCATGAGGTAATGTTTGGGGTTACTGATTTGATCCAGGGCTTCCAGGATTTCACATTTGGCGAGCACCAAGGGCAAGCGATGTGGTTTTCGGCTGAAATGGATATCCGGTTTGTATTGAATTTTCAAAATCTTTCGGCAAAAGAAAAGAATGGCATTCAAATAAAGGTTTAGCGTGGAGGGTGCCATGCCCGCTTCTTTTTTAAAGAGAATAAAGGATTTGATCGCTCCGGTTGAAAAAGGGATTTGTTTATGATTTAGAAATTTTAAGAATTCATTCAGCCCATTGGAATAGGCCTTGATGGTTTTCGGGCTATAATTTTGAAGCAGTAGTTCGATTTTGAGCTGATCGAGGTAGCTGGTATTCATCGGATGGAATAAAAAGATCGTCCCCAACGTACCAAATTCCACATGACCAAAACCTTTCCAAAAGATGAAAAAAAGATGAACCGGGCGAGTATAGGGGAAATGTTTTTAAAGTTTAGTCTCGCTGGAATTATTTCGCCTAATCCCTCCAAAAGTATTGTTATCTCCCAAACACTTCCCCTATACTCGAGTTATGTGAAATGCATGTTTTACTTTTGGGCTATCGCCCAGCTCTAAAAAGGAATTTTAATTTTGTTTTTTTATTTATTAGAAAGGGGTATAAGGTGTTTTCTCCGCTTCGCTCCAAAAACGATTTATTTATAAGGGGAAAACTGATATAATAATATTACATAACTAAATTAAAAAATATGAAAGGAATTATTTACATAATGACAACAGCCGTTTCTGGTTTGATTAAAATAGGTCAAACTGGCACTGCAAATTTTCAGGAACGAATGCGTAACCTTGA
>CAYTES010000095.1:0-4048 GCA_964436935.1 uncultured Candidatus Peribacteria bacterium
CACCGGCACCGGAGGAAGCCGCATCCGTACCGGTTCCCATTTCCGCAACAGAGGAACCCCACCCTTCACCGATCGAAACCCACCCCAAGCCTGAGCTCAAAGATGTGACCCCGGAAAAACTTCAACAAGCGAAAACAACCATTCAAAAAGCCCACCAAAAAATTCTAAATGAAGTCATTCCGTCATTGGAACGAAGGGCGAATGCGGAGCCTCGAAATTCTGACCTCAAAAATGGTCTTCGATTGATTCGGGCCTATAAAGGAAAACCCTTCGATGCGCAGCAGTTTCTACCCTTAGTGATCAAAGAAAGTCGTCTCAATCCCGAAGCCACAGACCCTACCGCCGCAGGGAAAGGATATTTTCAGATCGAGCCGATTGTAGAAAGTGAGATTGAAAAATATTACGGCTACAAAGCCTCTGCCACGGATAAGGTGAGTAATGCGGTACTTGGTTTGCTGTATTTTGACCGTTGTCGTTCTCATTACGCCGAGCAGCCTATTTTCAGTGCGCTTGCTCCTGAACAAAAAGACCGTTTGGCCTTCGCGCTTTACAATAAAGGGTACACCCATTTAAAAAAAATGTGGGAGATTTTAAAGCCAAACTCCTATACGGGTTTTGAGAAAAAACTCTCGGAAGCCTTGGTGGACCAACTAAAAGGAGTGGTCGCCGTCGAAAAAATTCCAAAAGAATCACGCTCGACTCGCGATGAAAGTTATGGCGCCATTTACGAAGAATACCCTGGGGTTACGGTTTACCTGGAATGCCTAAAATCCGATTCGGGAAAATCGGCACTTCAAAAACCTTTTACGCTCAACGGGCAAGATACGGGAATGCAAATTCGACAAGCGGCCATCATGCTTCGGTACGTCCCGTTGATTGAAGGAATTCAAGAGGCTTTGCCGGTATCAGTTTCAACCCCTTCGCCTGTTACACCAGAAAGGCCAACCCCCACGGCTTCGACAACATCGGCTTCTCGCGAAGCAGCTCCTCGCTTGCAATTGAAAGCGAAATACACCGTGAAGCCAGGAGAAACCTTATGGTCGATCGGACAACAGTATGGAGTGGGCCCCATGTATTTGAGGAAACTCAATCGTCGAGGCACCAATGACATCAAGATCGGTGAAGTTTTAAAGGTTCCGGGACCCCACTGGCTACAAAAAGCCGAACCCTATTTTTATAAAAAAGAGCAACGGTGGATCGGTGTGACTCCCGGAAAAGGATTTTACACGACCCTCGTTTCCAATCCGGAATACAACCGTTATTTGAAAGAAGAAGTTCAATTCACCAAGGAGGATATTGAAGAAGTCATCATTGATTTCAATCAACGGTTCAATCCCGAGTGGGATTTGGTGAATGAACAGGCTACCAATATTCCGGAACAGGCTCAAATTTGGATTCCCAATGTACAGTATTTCACTGACTATTTTGCGGGGAATTTAGATCAAGGAGGGCCAAAGCTTACTCTCGAGGAGAAGACGGAAAGTCCACTCGAAATTCAAGAACCTCCCCAGCCGCAAGAAGAAAAGGCACTTCCCAACCTTCCCGAAGATTTAACCCTCCTTTCCGAACGTTTAGATCGTGGTACGATCGGGCAGTATGTTAAAAAAGAAAATGGACGATGGGTGAGAGATAAAGATGCGATTAAGGAAGGGGCAAAATCTTTTGATTTGAAGCGTTGGAATCAACACCCCGGCTGGAATGAAGCCAATTTAAAGGACCGCACATTAGGTAAAGTAACACTCGAGGATGTGCGATTCATCATTTTACATTCCACAATCAGTGATACTTCCGCGAGCACCATCAATGATCAAAAAGCCCATTTTGTGATCGAAAAAGATGGAACCATAAAATATTTGGCTCCCATTCAAAAAGAGGTGGAGGCTCGCTACAAAGTTCCTCCTCATGCGGGAGTGAGTGCCTGGAACGGAGTACAAGATCTCAATCGGCATGCCATTGGAATTGAAGTGGTTGCACTCGAAGGAGTGTCTTGGACACCTGAGCAATATAAGGCGGCTAAGACATTGGTTCACTGGATGGGGGGGTATTTCGGTCTTAAAAAAAGAGATGTGCTCATGCACAAACAAGTCTCTCATCACCGCCGTCCTTTGATGCGCGGACGCAAATCGGATCCCTCGGATGAGCCGTCGGTTTTATTCAAACGGCTAAAGCTTCCCAATAATTCACTTTTATTGGATATGGAGGTTGCACAAGGAAAGTTGGACCCCAATTTAAAAGATCTTACTCCAAGGTGGACGCATATCCGTGGCGCGTGGGATGGCATATCCGCGGCGGCGGATGTTTACAAAGCTGGTCCGGAAAGTGTGCCAAGTCAATTCGATACGCTAAAATTGGCCCAATGGAAAGCGAAGATTGAAAGCGAACGCTCAAAAGGAAAATTACAAATTGTGAATCATTCCGTAGTCAAAGGCGATAATTTATCTCAAATTGCACGTCGTTACGAAACCACGGTGGATATCGTTAAAGCGTATAATGAATTGAATACCCCTGCATTAAGAATAGGCCAAACCTTGAAAATTCCAAAGAGTATAAAACGAATATGATGCTTTTTTGTTGTAACCCATTCAAAAGTTCGCGGCATTTCAATCCGCGACTACTTTGGTATGAAGGAAAAAAAGAGGTGGGTCAGGGTCAGGCTAGCGAGGCAGAGAGTACTTCCGAAGCAGTCGAAGCTTCTGAAAGCCATGAACAAAGTGAGGAGGAAAAAATGAAGTTCCACATGCAGAGCTTTTTACTCATGGCCAAGCATATTGAAAAGAAAACGACGGATCCCGAGTTTAGAAAAAGTACGTTGGGGAATATGGTTCGATCCGCACAGATTTTTTTGAGGAGGTACGGAGGCGTCACTCAGAAGGATAATATTTTTTTCAAGGACATAACCCTCATGAGGCGCTATTTGGGAAAAAATGAGCAAGAAATTCATGCACATTTTCCGGAAGAGTGGGGGCGGTTGGATGAGGAACTTGATAAAGTGGAGCGTCACTTTTGGGCCTACGCCAGTTATGATGATCTCCTCGACAGTGGGACGATCGGTGCCCATGACGATTTGATTCGGCTCAATGAGATGGTCCCTTCGGAGTTGATGTGGCCCAGAAAACTGAAATTATTGGATGGAAATCCCGATAAAGTGAAGGTTATGAAAAAAACATTGGAAAATTTAATGAATGCCACCAGCCCCGAAACGTTGGATTTTGAAACGTTTAAACTCACCACACAGGATGTGCTTGAAGAGGTTCAAGATCTTTTGCCTCAGCTCATCGGCCCGAACAAAAAACCTTTATTGGAAAATCCATTCATGAAAGCGGCGGATACGGAATTGGTGATGAGCATCCCTATTCTTGAGGTGATTTCTCCTGAGTATCCCGCTCCGCTTCGTGTTAATGTATTTCGCTCTTTGATGGATGCGGGATTTCAACCTCAAGCGATCCCTTCGCTTCATGATAGAGAGGCTATTTATGGGCTAGGACAAACGATGTTAAGTACCTATAAAAATTTATGGAATTTTCATGAATTAGAAATGAAATCATTGTCTCTGCCTAAGGAATTTGAAAAGTGCACCGGTATTGAGGATCAGTTGAAAGTCGTGATGCTATCGAATGCGTTGATGTTAGAGGAAATTTATCATCGGAATATTGTTCCGGAAGAGTTTTTTAATCGAGCCGCTCCTATCGCTCAAAAAGAGTTTGTGCGGGTAGTATCGGTTTCTATGCACAACGCGGGATCCAAGGCTATTGGAGATTTATTAAAAAGTGCAATGAAACTTAATCCACAGAATTTAGTCGAATTGACGGCGTTTTTTATGGATCAAATCAAGGCCGATGCGGCGTACTCCAATGCCGCCCGTCACGCGCACCAGGTGACAGCACTCTGTGAAAATTTAGAGGCAATGTGAACAGTTTCTAGAGGCAGGATTGAACCGCTTGTGCCACTCCTTCGCATACTCCATCTTGAAAAGGAGACGGGATGATGTTTTCGGACGAAGGATGAGCGACAAGTTCCGCAAGGGCATGAGCCGCAGCCTGAAGCATGG
>CAYTES010000096.1:0-3849 GCA_964436935.1 uncultured Candidatus Peribacteria bacterium
CGGGCTTCTTAGTGTTTAAACGACCGTATTCCCGTGAACACCATCGCCAGCCCGAGCTCATCCGCCTTGGCAATGATTTCTTTATCCCGAATCGAGCCGCCCGGTTGAATGATGGCGGCCACACCGGCTTCATGGGCCTCTTCCACGCCATCTTCAAAGGGGAAAAAAGCGTCCGAGGCCATGACCGAGCCCCTCAAACGTTCTCCCCCTTTGTGGCGCGCAATGAACACGGAGTCCACACGAGACATTTGTCCGGCTCCGATCGCCACGGTCGATTCAATTCCCTTTTCCCCATCCCATTGAGCAAAAACGACGGCATTCGACTTAACATGCTTCACCACTTTTCGGGCGAACAGCATGGCCCGCACCTGATCCTCGCTTGGCGTTGAGGTGGTGACCACTTTCAAATCCTTTTCCGTTACCAGGTACTGATCGGCATTTTGCACTAAAATTCCGCCGGAAACGGTCTTGATGTCGCGTTCATTGGGATTGAGCTTGAGCTCCCCCGTCTCCAAAAGTCGCATGTTTTTTTTCTGATTCAGCAGCTCGAGCGCACTTTTTTCAAAAGAAGGAGCTGCAATGATTTCCACAAACAGCTTACTGTCCACAATATACTGCGCAATTTCTTGGGTGCATCGGCGATTCAGCCCAATCACACAACCGAAGGCGGACATAGGATCCACATGGTACGCGGCACTGAAGGCCTCATTGATCGTCGCGGCCGAAGCCACCCCACAAGGGTTGGTGTGCTTGATGATCACCGCCGTGGGACGCTCAAAATCGGTCACGAGCTTAAGCGCGGCATCCACATCCAAAATATTGTTGAACGAAAGTTCTTTATTGTCCTGTAAGAGTTTGGCGTTGGTGACATTCGGGTAATGATTGGAAGGATCACGGAAAAATACCGCTTTCTGATGTGGATTTTCTCCATAGCGCAGCTTCTTCACTTTTTCATAATGCAGGTCGAGTAGCTCCACGGCTCCTCCGCGGCTTTTGAGGTATTGCGCAATGGCCAGATCGTAGTCGTTAGTCTGCTCAAAGGCTTTAATCGCCAGAATTCGACGGGTTTCCAAGGAAATACCGCCGTGCTCTTCCAATTCCTTCAACACCACCGCGTAATCTTTACTGGCCGTGACCACGGTGACGTCCTTAAAATTTTTAGCAGCGGCACGCAAAAGGGTGACTCCCCCGATGTCGATCTCCTCAATGGCCTGCTCCTCGGTCACATCGTCGCGGCTCACCGTTTTTTGAAAGGGATAAAGGTTCACCACCACCAAATCAATGGGTTGAATTCCGTTTTTCTCGGCATCGGCCCTGTGGGCCTCATTGGACCGATCCATCAAAATTCCTCCATGCACTAAGGGATGCAAGGTTTTAACTCGCCCGCCCATGATCTCAGGAAAACCGGTATAATCACCGATTTCAATGACTGGAACTCCGGCTTCGCGCAACAGCTTTGCGGTACCTCCGGTGGACAGCAGTTCCACTCCGTGCGCGGCAAGGCCCCGTGCCAACTCGAGAAGTCCTTCTTTATCGGAGACACTCAGGAGCGCGCGCTTGATTTTTTTAACATCATCCATGCAAATATCTCGTTAGGAGCTAAAAATAATTCCCTATTTAACCAAATCAACACCTCCTTTGCTGCAAGGATTACAACGCAAAATCCTCCACACCGCCTTTCGCCCTCCTTTCGCTAACCCATAGCTCAAAATCGCCTGATGCGCGTATTCCGAACAACTGGGAGTGAATAGACAGAATCCCCCCGGGAAACGGTATTTCAAAATACCGTGATCAGGAGAAATCGTTTTTTGATAAAATCGAATAAACAGAAGAATCAGCTGCTGGGGAATATGCAGCGCCGACATCACCATGGATTTGAGAAAGTCCAGCATGGGGATTAGGGTTCGGGCGTAAATAAATGGCTCAGTTAAGAAACCCACGGAAGTTTACTGGAACTTTATAAAATGATCAATAAACAGGGAGATCTGAATCCGAAAAACCATACTCACTGCTTTTTCTTTGGATTTTGAAAAAAATGAGGTTCTCCTTGATTATATTTACCATAAATTTTTCTTCCTTGAACCGTTGCTATTTTACTCATTAAATCTTTTAATACCTTTCTTAAATGGAGATTATGATATTTTTCATCTTGAAGAAGATAAGGGTTTTGAATAGAACCGTCACCCCGTTCAAGAAATGAAAAGGCATACATTGTGTAATTTAAATCGGACTTACTTCTCGCCAAAGGATCAAAAAAGACGGGGGACAATACCGGGATCTGCGCAGTGCATTCTTGTTTTGTTGAAAGCTTAGTCACATAACCTAAATCCAAAGAAGATTTAGGCTGAGAATCCTTTGGGGCTGGTCGTGGAGGGTTATATCCATAGACATTATCATAGTAGAGAAAATAAATAGTCCCTTTGGCATAAGGAGCCAGTTGTTCGATGAACTGAAAAAATTCTGAAACTTCATAAAAAAAGGCAACCACTGGATTTTGCTCTGTCCCGTCTCCCCTTTTGATTTCTTTTTTAAGTTCAGTAGGAATTTTTTCCAGATTCAATCCCGATGCATTGCTTCCAATTTCTTTTCCTTCCAAATCTTCAATCATCAATAATAGGGTTATTTATTTTTACCACCCAAACAATGGAGCCGGATTAACTTTAACCCCGTTACATCGCAACTCGATGTGAGCGTGAACTCCGGTGCGTCCATAGACACGCCCCGTATTTCCCATGGCGGCAATGACTTGCCCGCCGCTGACATAATCTCCGTTCGCAACATACAACTCGGTATTGTGGGCATAAAGGGTTTCACAGCCGTTGTCATGCTGAATGATCACATGAGTTCCATAGCCACCCCCCCAGGTTCCTGAAGACGCCTTGATCACGGTTCCTGCAGCCGCCGTCATGATGGGACTCATACGAGCCCCCGCAATATCATAGGCGTAATGCCCGGCATGATAGCCCTGAGTCAATGTTCCAGAAACGGGCTTAAACCAGCCTTCGCCTCCCGGAGAAGGAACCACTCCGGCGGGAGCGACTCCTTTACTCGTACCTCCTCCACCCCCCGTATTTCCACTAATACGAGCAGTAGCCACGGTCACATATGGCTGACCTCCGACAATCAAAATTTCTTGTCCTGCCGTAAGACTTCCTTCGGGAATTCCATTCCAGGCCAACTGCTTGGTTTCGTCTTCTTTGCCTTTATATTTCTTGATCAAATCCGCCAAATTATCACCGTCTTTGATTTTAATCTTATAGCCATCGGCCACCGGGATCATCAATTGCTGTCCTACTTTTAAAGCATTTATACTGGATAACTTGTCTTGGTTGGCCCAGAAAATACTGTTCACCTTAAGATCGTAGAGATAGGCAATTTTAGAGAGGGTTTCTCCGGATTGAACCTCATGGGTCGTTTCCTGGGTGCGATCCAAATAACGGGCTTCCGTGGTCGTGGACGGGCTGATGTTCAACAAATAACCGCCATCTTCCACCAAGGCGATTTCATCCGGATTGATTTCGATCTCGTAGCCTTCCACATAATTCCCCCCCACATCGTAGGCATCGGCAAAGCTCATGGAATGAACGAGCATTAAACCAAAAGTCACCACTGCGATTCGATTGAAGAGTCGCTGAGCGGGGGAAAGGCCATGAAGCGGGCTGGTGAATCGGGAGCGTGCATTGCTCGCATGAACCTTCACACGAACTCTCTTTTGACGGAAACCCGCCAAACCTGCCTTGACCTTGCCGAAAAGTTTGTGTTGACGCTCCTTGCGGGCGTCATGATTGACGATACTAATAGGACTTTGGGTTAGTTATAGGGACGGGCACCGCGCGCCGCGTGGTCATC
>CAYTES010000097.1:0-3812 GCA_964436935.1 uncultured Candidatus Peribacteria bacterium
AGCGGCCCTGTGCCGTATTCCACCCCCGCCACATGCCGCGTCACATGCCCCTCAAAAATCGAGCCCACTTTTCGAAAGCTCGAATTCACCTCATCCTTAGAAACATAGCCTAGCTCAGCCAGCACACTATAAACCGCCGGTGAAATGTGCCCGTTGGACACCACCACCTTTTCTCCGGTTTGAGAAATCACGAAGGCATACAACACGGCCAGATAATCAATCGAAGAGAGTGATCCGCCCGGATGTCCACTTTGGGCCTGATGAGTCATCTCCAAGATACTTCGGCGACAGGATTTTGAAAACGCCTGAATAAGCAGCAGCTGATCGGAGGTGAGGGGAGAGTGAAGTTGGGGAAGAGCGAAAACCATTGCACTTTAAATTACAGATCATCTTATTTATACAGGATTTAACCCGCAGAAAAGAGAAGACTCAAGTTGACAAAATTTGAATAATAAGTATTATGGTAATTCAAAACAAACGTTGAATTATTTCCGTCACACTATAAAATTTGAACAATGAGTGAAGGCGCACCCAGAGAAATCATCACGGTTGAGCAAATCGAGCGCACGATGCAGTGGCCCTACTTCATTGATCCCAAGGCGGTTCAGTGGCAAGAGCATGAACGATTGAAATCCCCTCTTGCGACCAAACGGGCCGGTATTTCTTTCCAACAGGAGCTTATTGCAGAGCGGTATCATATTGCATTGGAATCGTTTCCCGAAGAAACCCTAATCCAACAACTTGAAGCGGCAATCACGAAGGCGGTTGAGAATTTTAGAACCGCCTCGGAGGTCATGGAAGTTCAACGGGAGCTGATTCGTTCACTGATGCGATTTCAGCAAGAAGGGGGGATAAACAGACTTTCGCCGCGCAGTTTAGCCCTTCTTAATGCCGTATTCACTCCGGATACTTTTCTTCCCATTGAAGATTTTACATTGGACGTTTGGCCCATTGAAGTCCACCGTTGGATTATTTCCAACGCCTTAAAATCGGTGGGCATGGCCCCCCAAGGCCAAGAAAAGAACTCTTTCGCAGTCACAACTCCACCGGCAAGCCCTTTAGAAGTTGCTTGGTGATTTGTTTGGACAGTTCCACGCCCGGTTGATCAAAGGCATTGATGCCGTAAAATTCACCCAAAAAGGCGGTGGCTCCTTCAAACAACATGAATAGCTCCCCGAGGGAATGTTCGTTTACTCGATCGATATGAAGCGTGATGTTGGGACGCTGACAATGGGTGAGGGAACGAACGGTGCCTTCTTTTTCCGTATTCAAAAGTCGATTGAAGCTCACCCCATTCAAAAAATCCACACTCGATTCTTCCGGGTAAGGAGTGGGGATGAGGAGCTCCACTCCAAAATCTTCCACTTCCATGAAAATGATCAGCTTATCATTTGGCCCTTCATGGTAGAGCTGGCTTTGGGAATGTTGATCTGTTGCGCCCAAGGCAGGAATCGGGGTAAGTCCCACGTGCACCGTCTCGCCACGATCATTTTTGGCTTTGCCGATGCTTTCGGCCAGCAGTTGACGGGTCCAGTCCGCAAATCGCACCAAACGCTGCGCATACGGCATCAATACATGCGAGGTTTTTCCTTTTTGGGCCAGCAAGTATTGAATTGAGGCGAGTTGGAAGGGAAGATTGGTGTCAAACGAGGGAGAAAGGAATGCCTCTCGCATCTGCCGCGCTCCTTTCCAGAGGGCTTCAATATCGACTCCCATGAGAATCGCGGGAACCAATCCCACGGCGCTCAAAACGGAAAACCGACCCCCGACTTTTGGAGGAATTTCAAAGGTGATTAACCCGGGATGTTCGTTCGCGATTTTTCGAAGCAGCCCCTGATGCGGGTCGGTGATGAAGACGAAATGATCTTCCAGTTTTAAGCCTTTTTGCTTTGTTTTTTCGCTGAAATAAAAATATTGCGCCAGGGTTTCCGGGGTACTCCCGGATTTGGTGATCACCAAAAATAGCGTTTCCTTATAGTCCAGCGAATCATCGATTTCTTGAATCCACAGCGGATCAATATTGTCCACCACATGAAAACGGGGACTGTTTCCGCAAACTGACTGATGGACACACAGCGGTCCCAGCGCGGATCCGCCGATGCCGAGGAGCACCACCGTCTGGAATCGCCCCTTCATTTGAGCTCCAAATTCGCGGACTTTTGTTAAAAGCGTTTCATTATCCAGCATCTTATAAAAGTCTTGATCACGTTCCTCGATTTTTTTTAAATCGTCCGAAAGACGAGATTCGGTCGATCGGAATTCCTCTTCGGAAAGGCTGTGAAGCGCATCAATATAACGTAACGGGGTTCGGTCCAAACGGATCATGGCGAAATCATAAAGAAAAACTAACGATTCGCCAAGCGCAATGGCGCGGAGCCCTCGTTTTCAGTTTTTTCTCGGAGGGTTGTTGCCGCAGTCGAGGCAATTTTAAAAAAAGCCGCATTCCCTTTTGGGAGAAGCGGCTTTACGTTTGGCACCGAAAATTTGATGCGACTATTTTTTGTCTTTCATTCCGCAGCAGCCGTCTTTGTCTTTCATTTCTATGGCCCCACAACATTCTCCTTTTTCATTTTTGCCCATCATAGGCATCATTCCTGATTTTCCGCCCGTGAGCACAAAGTACAATTGAATCGCGAGCAACACGACATTGAATTCAATTCCGCCATTTCCCACGCTCCATCCATTGGGCCAATGAACAAGGACGATTGCGCCAACCATCACAGGAACCATCATTCCCGCCGCCACCCGGGTCAAACAAGATTTTTTCAATACACCGGCCAAGAGCAAGAGTAAAGATCCTCCCACTTCGGCCAAAGCCACCAACGTGGCCACCCATACCGGAAGTTGCATCATGGCCGCGGTCGCGGTTAGGTCTGCGAGTTTGGGTAATCCATGATACAAAAATACGCTAGCCAAAGCCAATCGCAGCAACCAATGCGCGTGCTTACCAAGGCAGCAATACCAGCTCATTTTCATGGAGCCGGAAGAACAACATTCACCATCTTTCATGAGGAGGAGATTAAAGAGATAAAACAGTGACAAAGTTTACGCTGTTTCAGGTATGAATGCAAATGGCACGTTTTGGCCTATATTCTTGAAAAAATAGAAAATCATACGAGCCAGAAAGGAAAGGTTTAAAGTATTTTAGATTTTTGTTATTCTCAAGCTATGTCCATCGAATCTCTCAATCCGGCCACCGGAGAAGTGGTGGCTCGCTACGAGCCGCTCACCGAATCGGAAATAGAAGCAAAATTGAAAAAGGTACAGGAGGCATTCTTGTCATGGCGGGAGCTGACTTTTGCCGAGCGAAGCGAGGGGTTGAGGCGTGTCGCACGAGAATTGAGAACTAATAAAACAGAATACGCCGGTTTTATCACGCTGGAAATGGGAAAGCCGATTCGAGATGCGGAAGCGGAAATTGAAAAATGCGCGCTGGGATGTGACTATTACGCGGAAAACGCCGAAAAATTTTTACAAGACGAATTCAAGTCCACCGAAGCCTCAAAAAGTAAGGTTTGCTATGAGCCGCTCGGAGTCATTTTAGCGGTGATGCCTTGGAACTTTCCCTTTTGGCAGGTCTTTCGATTTGCGGCCCCCACACTGATGGCCGGCAACGTGGCGGTGTTGAAGCATGCCTCCAATGTGCCGCAATGTGCGCTGGCGATCGAGGCGGTTTTCACCCGGGCCGGACTTTCGGAAGGTGTTTTTCAGACCTTATTGGTGGGATCCTCGGAGGTGGAGTCCTTGATTGAGCACCCCGCTATTCAGGCGGTGACCTTGACCGGGAGCAGCGTCGCGGGACAAAAGGTGGC
>CAYTES010000098.1:0-3790 GCA_964436935.1 uncultured Candidatus Peribacteria bacterium
AGGCGGTCTGTTCTTCGTTGCTGAACACCATTCCGATGTCCGCCAAGGCCAAGGCCGGAGCATCGTTGATCCCGTCCCCCACCATGGCCGTGACTTTTCCGGCTTTTTTAAACTCCTCCACTCCTTTTTGCTTATCTTCCGGCGTGCATTCGGCTTTGATCCTCAACTCCAATCCCAATTTCTCCACAGTCCGCTCCGCGGCTTTTTGTTTGTCTCCGGTGAACATGAAAGTTTCCAATCCCCACCGCTTCATCGCCTTCAACGTCTCCACGGTATCCGGCTTGATCTCGTCCTCGAAATGAAAGGCGGCAATTTTTTTCTCTTGGCCCATTTCTCCCATCAAAAATTCGATGGCCATACCCTCGGCCTCCCGATCCCGTACTAAGTGATACGTTTCTCCATCCACTTCTCCGGTGATGCCATGCCCGATTTTTTCGCGAATATTGTGGGCATGATGCCACTGAATATTTTCCAATTTTGCGGTTTCGACAATGGCTTTGGCCAAAGGATGAAGCGAATTGCGCTCAATGCCGGTGACCAGGGCCAAAATTTGTTCCCGAGAGTAGGAAGGATCTTTGATCTCGATTTCCGTGAGCGTGGGTTTTCCCATGGTGATGGTTCCGGTTTTATCAAAAATCACGGTATCGATCCGCGATAAGACTTCCAGTGAGGATAATTTTTTCACGATGATTCGATTTTTGGCACAGGCGCTCATGCCTCCCATCAAGGCAATCGGGGTTCCCAAAATCAAGGGGCACGGCGTGGCAATGACCAGGATCGCCAAGACTCGTTCGAGATCACGAGTGAACCAAAAGGTCACCCCACAAATCACCGTGGTCACCAGGGTGAAAAAAGTGCTGTATCGATCCGCCAGGCGAATCAACGGCGCTTTTTCGGACTGCGCTTTTTGCACCATTTCAATGATCTTGGTGTAGGTGGATTCTTCCTCCTCCTTCTCTACTTGAATGGTAACGGGATCGCCCAAATTCACCGTTCCCGAACGCATTAGGTCGCCTTCAAATTTTTCAAATAAATAGGGCTCACCGGTTAACGACGATTCATCGGTCAACGCAGCCTCGGAAAGCAATAGCCCATCGAGCGGAATCACCTCGCCTTTGCGAACTAAAATGTGTTCCCCCTTTTTTACCTCACTAATTTTTACTTTTCGGGACTCGCCGTTGGCCGACAGCACCGTGACTTGATTGGGCAAGCGGTCCACCAGTGCCGTTAAGGTTTTCTTTGCCTGCGAAGTACCGTACTTTTCAAGATGCTGTCCCGTGGAAAGCATGAGCGCAATGATGGCTCCCACTAAAAATTCATTGCTATAAAGTGCCACTCCGATGGCAGCCACTGCAATATAATCCAACGCAAACTGTCGTCTTAAGAGCGACTGGATGATTTCGAGAAACAGTTCATAACTGCCGAGGGCGATGATGGCGAGCACTAAAATAAAACCGGCTTGATCGTAGCCTCCCGCCTTTAATCCGAGATACACAAAAATCCCGATCAAAATCAAAATGGGATTGAGAAAACTCCGTAGAATTCGAATGAGGTTTTGTCTATTCATTTGGTTTATTCTTTTTTATTGAGATTTAAGCAGACCGAATTGATGCAGTACCGTTTTCCCCCCGCCTCACGTGGACCGTCATCGAAGACATGGCCCAAATGAGCCCCACAATTTTTACACAACACTTCCGTGCGACGCATGCCGTGCGCGTTGTCTTCTTTGGGTTCGATGTGCTCCAAATTTGCCGCCTCCGTGAAACTGGGCCACCCGGTCCCAGAATTGAACTTGGTGTCGGATGAAAACAGTTCCGTGTCACAAATGGCACAGGTGAACATGCCCTTTTCATGGCTGTTCCAATATTTTCCGGTGAAAGGCGCTTCCGTGCCTTTTTCACGAGCCACCTTATAAAGGTCTTTGTCGAGTTCTTCGTCTTTTTTCATGCGATGCTGGTTAAAAAATGAGGGCGCGGGCAACTCAATGAAGCTCACACTACGCGTGAGTTTTTTTCATGAGTCCCGCGAATTTTTCTTTCACTTTTTTCAGTTTGGGATCGATGACCACCTGACAATACGGCTGCGAGGCATTCCGTTCGTAATACTTTTTGTGATAGTCCTCCGCCTCATAAAAGAGGTCTAGCGTTTTCACTTCCGTGACAATGGGTTTTCCACTGGAATCCGCGAAATCGAGTTCTTGAATGAATGCGTCGGCCTCACGCTTTTGATCCTCGGTAGTGGTGAGAATGATCGAGCGGTACTGAGTCCCCACATCGTTTCCCTGCCGGTTGCGGGTAGTGGGATCGTGGGTGGCAAAAAAGACCGTCAATAAATCGTTGTAGGAAATTTGAGAGGGGTCAAACTCGACTTGAATCGCCTCCGCATGGCCCGTTTTTCCCATACACACTTCATCGTAGGTGGGGTAGGCCTTTTCGCCTCCGGCATACCCCGGCAGGATCGAAATCACCCCCTTCAAACTTTCATAGATCGCTTCGGTGCACCAAAAACATCCTCCGCCGAAAACAGCAATTTCCATCGAGCCACTTGAATTCATGTGTGTGTGATAAATAGATCTCAAACACCGCTCATTTTATCTTATTTGTGGCTAGTTTCCAAGTTTGAAAAAAGGATTAAAGCAAATGGAGGCAAGCTGTAACCGCATACGCAGTGTTAGCTGATGTATTCCGTTTTGGGCAAAGGGCAGAGGGGATAAAGGGGTGAATTACCCAGACCTCAAATTTTTCTCGAATCGTATGCCCAATGAAGTAATGATTGTCTTTGTTTAGGTCTACAAGAAAAATCTCCGGATATGCAGTTTTTAACTACCTGTGATAAATGCCTGCGATAGGCTTTCCATCTTTTGATTTGCTTTTCATCATCGAAGGAACGCCGTCCCATGTAATAACGGCAATACCATTGGAACCATCCGCGGGGATCTTCCGGGTGGATCCAACCCTTTTTTTGCCATACAGATAATGGTTGTGAAGCGTTTACTCCAAAAAAATTAAGTTTTGGATCATGAAATTGACTGCAAAGCTTTGCTTTTTTAAACCAGGATTCGGGAAACTCATTGTGGCAATCTGTCATATATTTACCTACAAAAACGCCCAATTCCAGCATCTTTTCCGGGGTTAATTCCGGTTTGAATTCAGGATCAAAAATTTTTCCGGCAGACTCGGTTAAAACGTATTTGTATTTTCCTTGCATCTTGTCATTCACAATGACTGTTTTTTCCCGCATATCAGTTCTGATTTACCAGATAGAAAACAAGTAAAAGCAGCCCCCCCCCCACCAGCCAAGATCGGAAACAATCAAGCTTACCATGATTTTTCTCTGTAATGATTTTGGAAGCAATGACCAGGCTTTTCCTTCTTTTTCCTGCTGCAGAAGAAATGGACTGACTCTGAATGACAAGAAAATTCCGTTTAAAATTAACATCACCGCGATAATTGCGTGCATGAAAGCAACGCCCGTAAAGGATTCGTTGCGATAAAAGATCGCTCCTCCTATAATCGCCAGTATTATTCCGATCCAGATTAACGGCTTGGTTACCTTATGCGTTCGTGTCGTTGCTTCGGTCCAGTATGCGGACTTTCTTCCCAGAAATCCGTGGATATCAATGACCGTTACGGCCCCGAGGCCTATGATAAATCCGGCAAGAAAAATAAATAGTCCGATAAAATCAAGTATATCCATACATTTATCTGTTTAAATAGGTGATCATTAACTGAAGGAAAAATCAATAACCACGCCTAAAAGACGTGGTTTGAGGAGAGCCCCTAGAAGGGGC
>CAYTES010000099.1:0-3768 GCA_964436935.1 uncultured Candidatus Peribacteria bacterium
CCGTTGGTTTCGTAGAGCCGGGCCATGTCGGCCACCGAGCGAGGGGCGAGCGACAGCGAGCCCTCGGAAGGGGATTGGTATTTGATTTCGGCAATGATGGCTTTGTTGTGGAGCGCCGCTTTAAAGGAGCGATCGGAAGGTGGGAGATGGGGTGGGATGAGGAAATGGCGGTCGGACACTTCTTGCCGTTTGTGATCCGCAATCTCGAGCAGGATGCTGGGCGTTTGAAGCCGTTGGAGTAGAGAGGCGGTTTTGTTTTGATCGAGGGCTTCGGAGGCCAGTTGGTAGGCCTCTTTGAGGCTGGAAGCACGATCCGTGAGCACCAACGCCAAGGTTGTATTCATAAGCACCAAATCGCGATGGCGCCCGGAGTGATTCGCGATCCCCTCTCCCTTCAAAAAATCTTCCGCAAAGGCACGATTGAAGTCGATAGAGGGGCTTGAAATTTCCTCGAAAGCGCAGGAATTAAGCCCGAAATCTTCCGGTGAAATCACAGAATGGTGGATCCTGCCCTCGCGCAATTCGACCACGTTTGTTGGGCTGGTCAGCGTGATCTCGTCCAATCCATCCTCTCCGTGGACAATAAAGACCCGTTCTCGTCCCAGCAGTCGGCAGGTTTCGGCCAAAAGCTCCATTTTATCCGGAAAGGCGGTGCCGATTATTTGGCGTTGAACCCCGGCAGGATTGAGCAGGGGGCCAAGCAGGTTGAAAAAAGTCGGTTGACCCACCCCTCGGCGCGCGTCGGCAAACTGTTTGAAATCCGGATGAAAGCGTGGCGCATACAGAAAGGCGATGCTCTCTCGGGAGAAGGTTTTTTCGGGTTGCGTCACGTCGATTTTCAGGGCTTCCAAAAGATCAAAGCTGCCAAACCGTCCGGAACTGGCTTTATTCCCATGTTTCGCCACCGGGATGTTCATCGACGCGAGAAGAAATGCGGAAAGTGTGGAAGTGTTGATGCGGTCTTTTCCGGATCCCCCGGTTCCACAAACATCAATGGCCTGGGGAAAAGAAAGAGAAAGGGTTTGTCGCGATTGGAAAAACCGAACCGCTTCTGCTAAATCCTGAGCGGAAAGCTGTTCCAAAGACGTAAGGAGAAAGGCTTTTTGATCCTCAAGCGAAAGGGTTTGATCGAGCGTATTTTTTAAAAAAGAAATCAACGACATAGGGTTTGGATGACATTGTGAATAAGACGAAAACCGTTTTTTCCCTGGAAGGTGAGGACCGATTCGGGGTGAAATTGAACGCCTTCAATAGGCAGTTCTTTGTGCCGCACGGCCATCACCAGGTCGTCGGTGGTGGCGGAAATAGTGAGTGGGTTTGGAATTTGATCGGCAACCAGGGAATGGTACCGTCCGGCGGAAAAGTCGGGATCCAAGTCGGTGAAAATGGTTTTTCCGTCATGCGTGATGGGGGACGCTTTTCCGTGGACGGGTGTGGTAAATTTGAGGCTTCCGCCAAAAAATTCAATCAACGCTTCATGGCCGAGGCAAACCCCAAAGAGGGGGATTTTTCGATGCGTGCGTTCAATGATTTTCATCATGTTTCCCGCAGTACTTGGAATGGAAGGGCCGGGGGAAAGCACGATGAGATCAGGATTCATCGCCTCGACTTCTTCCGCAGAAACGGTATTTCGCGTCGTCGTGACTGAACAATTTAATTGTTCAAAGTAGTCCACGAGATTGAAGGTGAAAGAATCAAAATTATCGATCACGACAATGGATTTCATGGCAGGTGAATTATGAAATTAGAGTTAAAAAAGCATTGGCTTTGTGGAGCGTTTCTTCGTACTCACGGGTGGGGTCGGAGTCGTAGAGTAAGGTGGCGCCGACTTGAAAGCGCAATGAGCCGTTTTGGATGTGAGCGGTTCGGATCAAAATGGCGGTGTCCATTTCTCCGGAAAAGGTGAGATAGCCGATTGTTCCGCCGTAATAGCCACGCCGCTCTTTCTCGTGCTGTTCGATCAGTTCCATGGCGCGAACTTTTGGTGCTCCGGTGAGTGTTCCCGCATTGGCGCAGGCAAAAAGGGCATCCAGCGCTGAAAATCCTTTTTTCAGTCGGCCCGTGAGGTGGGCCACGGTATGCATCACTCGAGAATATTTTTCGACAAATCGGTAATCCTTCAGTTCAATGCCCGGCTCACACACGCGGGCCAAATCGTTCCGTCCCAAATCAATCAACATGTTCAATTCGGCCCGTTCTTTTTCATCCTGCAGCAGTTGAATCATGTTGTCGTGATCTTCAATCACATCCCGTCCACGGGGCGCGGTCCCGGAAATGGGTCGCAGATGAACCTTCCCGTTTTCCAGTCGCACCATCATTTCGGGTGAAGCGCCCACCAACTGTTCATTGACGAGGTCAAAATAGAAAAGATAAGGCGAGGGATTGAGTTCGCGATAGGCTTGGTATAGGGCAAAAGGATCCCCGTCAAAATGGGCTTTGAGCGTATTGGAAAAAACAATTTCAAAGAGTTCACCTTGTCGGGTGTAGTCGCGTGCCAATTCCACAAGCTGTTCGTACTCCTCTTGGGAGTAGGTGAATGAGGGCTGAGTGATCGAAAAGGATTCGAGGGGGATGTCGTTGGAAGTCGCATCCAGTTTTTCTTGGAGGTTTTCAAGGGCGGCTGCGGCTTCTTTTGGAGTAGTTCGATACGCAATGAGCTTGGTGGTTTCTTTGATCAGATCAAAATGAATAAAGGTATCGAAAAGAAAAAACGTGAAATCGTTTACGTCAGAATCCGGGAGATGCTCGGGAAGGTCTTCCACGAGACGGACGGCGTCGTAACTGAACGCTCCATACAGTCCGCAAAGGGTGGTGGTAGTGTGGTGGAATTTTGCAAGGAGGGTTTGAATCACGAGTAGGATGCTTGGCCGCTTGGAACGAGTACTTTCCTCTCCCGCCAGAGGCCCTTTGGGGACGGTTCCGTGAATGGAGTGGGGCGTTTTATTAAAGGTGGTACAATGGCTGAAATCTTTTTCCGAAAGAGTGTTTAAAAAAATATCTCCCCGTTCATTCAGGGATTCAATAGAGAAAAAATCATTTTTTCCTTGAATTTTGAGCGCGGGATCAAGTCCAATGAGACTAAACCGACCATAAATGGGTGAGATTTCGGCGGATTCAAAAATAAATTCGGGCGTGGTGCGTGATCGGACGAGCGAGAAAATGGTTGAGGGAGAGAGCGCGGTAGCCAAGGGTTGACGTGCTTCGTGGAGTTGGAATGAGATCATGGAGAAGAAAATTAAAAAAAGCCTTACGACAGGACGCCGTAAGGCCAGTGAATGCAAAAAATCACCGGGGTTACGGCTTAGAGAAGAAAGTCCACCACCAAGAGAAGGCAAGGGAAGGCATCGATTGAGGCGCAGTTTTTAAAGGAGAATTCATGAGAGTAGTCGGTTAATGCCCGGTTTGCCATACTGCAGTTCACGGGAACCGCGACTGATCGTACCAATGCTCACGTTGAGTTGCTCCGCGATGAGTCGTTGAGGAATGCCCTTTTTGAGGAGTTTGAAGATCTGAACACGACGCGCAATTTCCTCAAGCTCCTGCGGAGTGAGGAGGTTAGACAACACATCCTTTGCTGCTTTTTTGTCTTTCAGTTGAAGGATGAGCGTGATGAGCTCGTCAAGATAAGGAGATTCTGACATATTCTATTGTAATACTATAATAGTACATTGGCATATTGGTGTAATAGTAAGTAAAAGTCAATGGAAAATGCAGTTATACTAAGCCGCCTTTAAAATCTCAAATTTTTGACTCATGAGGCTTTTGATT
>CAYTES010000100.1:0-1158 GCA_964436935.1 uncultured Candidatus Peribacteria bacterium
CCTTATCGCACAATACCATTCGCGGAGCCGCGGGGGGTGCGATTTTGACCGCGGAACTGCTGTATAATAAAGGGTATATACGCGGAATGGGGACCCACGAGACCCATTAGGACTCGTTTATTTCCTTCAACTTTTCAACGCATTCGCGTTTCAAAGCTGTTCGGTAGATTTTTCCCACTCTTCCTATCTCAGCCTGCCCGCCTCAGGCGTGGCTATCCCTTGGCTTCCTCTCCTATCTATTCTAACCTCCCCCCATGACTCTCCTTCAAGCGCTCATTCTCGGTATCGTTCAAGGCATCACCGAATTTCTCCCCATCTCCTCCGATGGCCATTTGGTGCTATTTGAGTCATTTTTGGGATTGAAGACCGAAGGGCTGAAAGCATTTGATGTGGTTTTGCATGGCGGAAGTTTGGCCGCAATGGTCTTGTATTTCCGAAAAGACATCTGGAATTTATTCCAAACCACCCAGCGAAAAATGATCGGCTACATCGTGTTGGCCACTTTGCCTGCGGTCGTGGCGGGGCTCACGCTGGAAGACTGGATGGACACCACTTTTCGCACCACGGAGCGTACATTGGGCCTAATGTTCCTCATGGGGTTGTTCTTCTTTGTGGCCGAAGGATTGGCACCGCGCGACAAAAAGGCGACGTTCACGTTAAAAAACACCTTTATGATCGGGCTGGCGCAGGCCATGGCCTTATTGCCCGGAATTTCGCGTTCCGGTTCGACCATCGCAGCCGGCTTACTCTTCGGAATCAAACGGGAAGACGCCGCCCGATTTTCGTTTTTGCTCGGGATGCCGGCGATTGGGGGCGCGTTTGTCTTAAAAAGTTGGGAAGCGATTCAAGGGGAAGTTCTTTTACCCCCGGCAAACAGTGTGGTGATGGGATTTGCGGCGTCGGCGATCGCGGGATACATCAGTGTTTCCTTTCTGATGAAATTTTTAAAAACTCACTCGCTAAGGGTGTTTGGGGTTTATTTGGTCGTGTTATCCCTGGTGGGGATGTTAGGAGCTGTTCACATAAAGGAGTTTGTAATGGCAAATCTTCAAGGGGTCTGGATTTGAGGCATGAGGAGCGTGGCGTACCTGGAAGGTACGAAAGCGACGAATAACGAAGAAGACGGGCTCCTTGAAGATTTGCCCGTAGGGCGGGCCC
>CAYTES010000100.1:1205-3664 GCA_964436935.1 uncultured Candidatus Peribacteria bacterium
AAGGCGGGCCTCCTCGTCTTTCCTTGAACTGATAAAAATCAATTCGCTTCCATTGTCAAACCCTTTATGTGAATAGCTCCTAGGCGTATTTTTATTCTAATCTTGAAACAAAATCAGCTGCACGGTTTGGATGCGCTAATAACGCGCTCGTAGGTGATGCGGGAAATTTCTCCTTTTTGAAAGCCGTTAAATCCAGGCCCAAAAGATCACTTGTTCCAAAAGTAACAATATCCAATGTGGGTGCTTGGCTATCCATGGGGTGATTACTTGAGGCCACACAAAAAACGGGTTTATTCAAAAGTACGCGTTGTTCAAGTTGTTTCCATCGAAGTAATTCCCCATCCTTTTCCGGATCAATCACGACCATTGACCATGGTTTGGAGGCTTCAATAAATCGAATACGATCTTGCATTTTACGATTAATTCGATCCAATAATAACGCTCTATTCTGTTCATCTTCCAACGCATAAGCCCCGACGGTACTCCACTCCATAACACCCTTTAAGTTGAAATTTCTCCCTTCACGGGTGGTATAAATCGAGGGGGTTAAAACGAGATGACCATTGGGTTCGGGAATTGCATTGGGGACTTTCCATTGTAATGGGTTCATCCTCGCTAAAAGTGTTTGAAGAAAATCTAGAATTTCGATCCGTAAGTTTCTTTTTTGATAATATTTTTCGGGTGAAATGACCAGGTCGATAATTGAAAAACGATCGGCCCGCACTTCTTTTATCGGAATGGCTGAATTTGGGAATTCAGATTGACCCGATTCATGAGGATTAAATCGAAGAAGATAACTTTCTAGTTCTTCCCGAATGAGCGCAAGTCCATCCTCGGTGTGATATTCACGAAAATCGCGCTCATTATCCAATCTCAAAAATGCACCATTGCTACGATGAGATGCTAGGTCCTCGCTAGAAGATTCAGGAATAGTCATGGCTGGAAGGCTTTAAGTTGATTCTAATTTACAAAATAAATACAAAAATGTCAATATGGTGCACTCTTTTTTTAAAATACCCTTACGCCTAAAAAGGCTCAATACTATTTTTGACTTTTCCTCCTGAAAGTGCTAAGATTCGCGCAGTTTTTAGTCTTTTAAAATCAATTGAATATGAGTCCTATTATGATCCTTGTCATCGGATTGGGAGTTTTGTTGCTGGCCATCATTGCGATGTACAACGGGTTGATCCGTAGTCGCTTGCGTGTAAAGGAAGCGTGGGCCGATATTGAGGTGCAGTTGAAGCGTCGGTATAACCTGATCCCCAACTTGATTGAATCGGTCAAGGGCTACATGACCCATGAACGGGAGGTGTTGGAAAATGTCACCCGAGCGCGTGCCGAAGCCATTAAAAATACCGGAGACCCCGAAAAGCAGTCTCAAAGCGAAAACATGCTGGCCGGAACGTTGAAATCGTTGTTCGCCGTGGCGGAAAGCTATCCCGACTTGAAGGCCAATCAAAACTTTTTAGACCTTCAGAACGAGCTTACGGACACCGAGGATAAAATTCAGGCCGCGCGACGGTTTTACAACGGCAATGTGCGCGATTTCAACACCAAAACTCAAACCTTTCCCAGCAACATGATTGCCGGCACCTTTGGATTCAAGGAAGAACCTTTCTTCGAGATTGAAAACGCCGTCGAGCGTGAAGTGGTTCAGGTGGATTTTTCTGAAAAGTCGCATGAGGCTAAGAAGTAAGAGTCGAGACTCCATATCTCTTAGGATTTTATCTTTTTAAGATTTAAAAATGGCGTTGGCCTATACTGAAATTTCGCACAACAAGACAAAAACATGGTTTCTCCTTTTGTTTTTTATCGCTTTTGTGATTGTGGCGGGGTATGTCATAGCCGAAATTTATGCGCCGGGATCGGGCATGATGGGGCTGATTGTGGCCGCTGCCGTTTCTTTTGTGTGGACACTCATTTCTTATTTTGCGGGAGATAAGATTGCTTTGGTGGCCAGTGGGGCCAAGCCGGTTGAAAAACGAGACGACCCCGAGCTCTATCGATTGGTTGAAAATCTTTCCATTGCCGCAGGCCTTCCAACCCCTCGGGTTTATAAAATCGAATCGGAAGCGCTTAACGCATTCGCTACAGGAAGAGACCCTCAACACGCCGTAGTCGCGGTCACGACAGGGCTGATGCATCGTTTGGAGAAAAAGGAGCTCGAAGGAGTATTGGCGCATGAGCTTTCTCACATTGGCAATTACGACACCCGTTTGCTCATGATCGTAACGGCGTTGGCCGGCGTCATCATGATTTTGACCGATATGATGTGGCGCTTTCATTTTTGGGGTGGCGGACGCAGCAGGGAAGACAGCCGATCCCAGGGTATCTTGATGATTGTGGGATTGGTGTTGATGATCGTTGCGCCGATTTTTGCCACCTTGATCAAGCTCGCCATTTCCAGGCGGCGCGAATCCTTGGCCGATGCCTCGGGCGCTTTATTGACCCGTTACCCC
>CAYTES010000101.1:0-3301 GCA_964436935.1 uncultured Candidatus Peribacteria bacterium
AGGCCGCTAAAGCCGTGATTTCAAACCAGGGATGGTTTTCGAGCAGGGTGACAAACCGTTGGCCCACCATGCCAGTGGCGCCTAAAATTCCAATACGATTTTTTTTCATACGGGGATGATTACATTGAATAGTAAAGAGGGGCTGAGCCTCACGCGAGCAGCCGGCTCCCATGCCTCCACGGGGTCGTTTTTTGAGGCGCGCTGAAAAATTCTTGATGCAACAGGGTGACTGCGCGATCGCACTCTTGATCATCCACCACCACGGTCAAATTGATGAGCTTATTTCCGATCGAGGCCATGTGAATGGGAATCCGGTGTTCATTGAGGGTATCAAAAATCCGGCCATGGATGTGGCATTCTTCCTGCATTTCGGTCCCGACCATGCTGATGATGGACTGCGCGGGCTGAAGATCCACCTGACCCAAATTTTTTAGATCCTCTAACAGCGGCTGAATTTGATCCGGCGATTCATCCACACTCAGCGATACGGTGAGTTCGGAGGTGGTGATGAGATCAATGCTGATCTTATGTTTGGCAAACAGCGCTCCTACCTGGCCAATATACCCATAGGCCATCAACATTTGCGGAGACTCAATCCGAATCAAGGTGACCCCCTTTTTATAGGCGATGGATTTGAAAGGATAGGGAGTGGAATGTTTGGATTGAGTCACCAACGTGCCGACCGCCTCGGGATTAAATGTATTGAGAATGCGGATCGGAATACCGGCTTGCAGTGCGGGGCGGACGCTGTGAGGATGCAGCACTTTGGCCCCAAAATGAGAGAGTTCCGCCATCTCATCAAAGGAAATCTGTTCCAAAATGAACGCATCGGGAACCAAATTCGGGTTGGTGGAGAGCACCCCATCCACATCCGTCCAGATTTGAATTTCTTCGGCTCCGACGGCGGCTCCGGCCAGAGAGGCACAAAAATCGGAATAGCCCCTTCCCACCGCATTCAAAATGCCTTGCGGCATGGATCCAAAAAATCCGGTTAGCACCGGGACGGTTCTCGGAGCCACACGATCGAGTCGCTCGCGGAAACACCGTTCCACCTCCGTCCAATAGGCATCGGATTGATAAGAAATCGACGCTGGCACCACCGTTTCTAAATTCACATTTTCACTCCTTACCCCTTGGCTTTCTAATATCCGGCTCAGCAACAGCGCACCCAGTTTTTCCCCCAGTGCTAAAACCATATCTTGAGAACGGGACGAAAATTCTTCCAAGGTGTGAATCGCCTGGAGGACTGGAAGCAGTTTGTGAATTTCATTTTCGATCTCCTCAACCGTCTGGGATTGGAGAGCGCACTCGTCAAAAGCCTCGCCCACCGCGGCCCGATGATGTTCGATCAACGCATCAAGCCACTCCTGGGTGGGCCCATTTTCTTGTTGGTTTTGCGCCCGCTCCGCCAAGGCCAACAGTTGGTTGGTCACACCTGTCATGGCTGAAACAACCACCACCGGCTTCAACCCTTTCTCAATCGCTTGATGAATCAAGGGGGCCACTTGTTGTCGCATGCGGGCACCAGTTCCCATAGAAGTGCCACCAAATTTCATGACAATCATAAGAAGGAGTTAAGGGATGAAAGGATAAAAAAACAAAAAAAATCTGCCGTGGTGGCAGATGGAGTGCAGGGTGTGAATTTCCCATACAACAAATCCTTCCGCCTAAAGGCAGATCTTCTTCTTGGACTTGGATTGGGAAAATTCAAAGTGAATCATATTGAATTAAATTTAGCGGGTCTCGGTTCGCCCTGTCAATGGGTTTTTCGCGAGGACTGTGAAGCGGGGTTGGTTGCATGACGTTTTTCGTCCAAGTCCAACCATCGCGCCTGTTCCACTGAAATGATCTTTTGATATCCCGGTTTTTTTTGATAAAGCGCCTCAATAAGACCTTTGCGGAAGGCCTTAAGGATCGCATCGGGATGATCTTCTTTGTCTGTTTTACCTTGGAGTTGAGCCCTTTCCAGGATAGAGCGTGGAGTTTTTTGTCGTTTTGAATCCTCACTGGCGCGTTTCAGTCGAGAGTTAATCTCGTGATGGAGATCAATGGGATACCCGTGGACCACGCGAGGGTCTTCTGTTTTAATTTTTTTGAGAGCACGTAAACCCGGAAGGAGCTCCTCTAAGCCGGGCAAATTTTCATGCATGCGAATCGGAAAAATCAATGGCAATTCAGATTGTTCCATCGTGAGTTTTTCAAAGAGATAATCTTCGAGGTTCGCATCGCGCAGGTTGAGCGGAAGCACATGAAAAGGCCCTCGGGAGATCGTCTCCGGCGGGGTGTCGCAAAAACGCAGTGCCGTATCCATCAGTAAAGTGATTTTGTCCGGAACTTCTCCCATTTCCAAGAGCCATCGAGTCAGGGAAATCAATTCCTCCCGTGCCACTTCGGGGGTGAATTCAATGACCATTTGAGGCGTTTTATCCTGCTTCGCTTCAAGATGATAAACATCAATGCGCTGAGGCTCGGGAGGATGAAGGGGATCGGGCATGAGGAGGCTTGCCGAAGCATTGCTTCGAAGGAAGTGATAAGTGGTGATTCCTGGATTTCGGTCGACTTGACGCAAATTATAGGAATAAGGAGAGTCTTTAAATCGGAGTGTTTCGCCACCGACAAAAGCATCGATAGGACGAATTTCTTCGCGAGAGTTATCGGACGATTTAAGCATAGGGAATTTTAAGGCTTGAATTAATCTTAAGCATCACAGCCCTCTTCAAAGGTTACCATGTAGCCCAATTGTCGTAGAATGGAAACCCACCGCCTAAACTCCTCTTTTTTTAAGCGGTCAAAGATTAGCAAAGGAGTGCCGAACGTAAAAATAAGTCGACCTGTTTGCGAATAAATGACGTTCCTTTCTTTTAAAGAAAAAAATGTCATGGCATAAGATTGGACTTGTTGGGCTTCTTCAAGGGTTCCATAAACGGTGGTTGGTTCAAAGTCAATGGTCAAACTTTCCCAATTTCGTGGGATATCCCAACCGTTAAGATGGTTATGCCCCTCCATTGTAAGATCGGAGTGATGAAGTGTTATTTCTGCTGTGCCAGTTATCCTTTCATTGAATTGCTGAATTAAAGGATTAAGTTGACTGAGTGCCCACTCCAGCTCCTTCCTGCCCACTTCGGTAAGAGTCTCACGACGATCCAGAATTAGAGTAGAGAGTTGCTCTTTACCATTGGTACGATGACGTAAAGAGGCAAATCGTTCCATTTTTCCTGATATCGCCCATGAACTCAGCTTCGTATGTAATTACAATTAATAAACCACCCGCTATGCGGGTGTGAATGTATGGTGTTATACA
>CAYTES010000102.1:0-2769 GCA_964436935.1 uncultured Candidatus Peribacteria bacterium
CATGAAACCAGCTACAAACAAGACCAAACCCCTCGATACCACGCACGAGAAACCGCCTTCAAACTCACGGAACTCCTGGGAATAAAAGTGGTTTTGGGTAGTGCCACTCCCAGCTTGGAAAGCCGATACAAAAGTGAATCCGGAGGCATTGAGCGATTCTCCCTAACCACTCGGGTGCATGCGCATCAATCGCTCGCAGAAGTTCAATTGGTCGATTTGAGAGAAGAACTAAAAAAAGGAAATTTCAGTATCTTTAGTGAAGAGTTGTATAAAAAATTAGAACAAACTTTTACGGCGAATCACCAAGCCATTCTTTTCCTCAATCGCCGGGGAAATGCCTCCTCAGTTCTATGCCGGGACTGTGGGCAGAGTAGCGCATGTAAAGCCTGTGAAACCCCACTCACCCATCACAAACTCAAAACGGGAATGGAGCGAATGGTTTGTCACCATTGCGGTCGAATCGATACGGTGCCGGAAGTGTGTTCGAAATGCCACAGTCATCGGATCAAATTCATCGGCATTGGAACACAGCGTGTTGAAGAGGATCTCCAAAAATGTTTTCCCACACTAAGAATCCTACGAGCAGACAAAGATTCCACCCAACATAAAGATAGCTTTGAACAGCTGTATCAAAAATTAAGAAATCATGAGGTAGATGCGGTCATTGGAACCCAAATGATCGGAAAAGGGTGGGATATTCCCAATGTAACCCTCGTGGGAGTGATTCTGGCGGATGTTGGCCTCCACTTACCGGATTTTCGAGCCAGTGAACGCAATTTTCAATTGCTAACGCAAGTCGCGGGAAGAGCCGGTAGAGGCGATCATCCGGGAGAAGTGGTGATACAAACCTATAATCCGGAAAATCTCAGTTTGAAATGGGCGGAAAAACAGGACTATGAGTCCTTTTATAAGGAGGAGATCACCCACCGAAAAGCCTTAAACTATCCGCCTTTTTCATGCATGGTGAAGTTCACCATTAAAAATAAAGAACAAAAAATTTGTTCGGCGAAAGCGCTCCAACTCGAGAAAAAAATCAAAGAAGTGGGATTGAAAACGGAAGTCGCCTGCGCCCCCGCCATGATCGCAAAAAAAAATCATCACTACTATTGGAATGTATTTTTATGGACTCTCGATCCTCAGCCGATCCTGAACAAGTTGGAAAAGGAAGGATTGCTTAAAGAATGGCAGGTGGATGTGGATCCCATCAGCACATTCTAAACAAAAGCCTACTCTTAAGGAGAGAGATTGAATTAAATAATAAAAAATGATATAATAAATGACTTTAAACCGAATAAAATGTTCACACCACGACAAATTCCGGGACTACAGGATACATTCAATCAAGAATTAATGGCAGACCTTGCAAAAAAACGCGGCCCGGAAATCAAGGATGCCTGGACATCAGAATTGAACTCGGTACGCAAAGCCCTCACCAACTCCGGAGATGGTATCGGAAGAAGTAGAGATAACCAGATTGATCGAATTACGGATAAAGTGGGTAGAAAATTGGGACTGGCACTGGGTTCAGGAGGCTCCGATATAGGAGCAAGACACCGACAAGTCCTGCTGAATTTCTTGGCAGAAATGTTGAACCAGGAGAAAGACACCGAATAAAATGGCTTTCGTATAAAGAAAAAATAATGAATTTCTGGGATTCGTGCTTTGACTATGGCCCCCCTTTCGATCTGTTGGTATAGTGTGGACAATTTCTAATCAGAATACAATGAAGCGCGTTCTATCGGGAATTCAATCCAGCGGACAACCCCATCTAGGAAATTATTTCGGAGCCATGAAACGGCACGTGGAAGGACAATCTCAATACGAATCGCTGATTTTCATTGCCAACTATCATGCCCTCACCACAGTGCGTGACCCGGAGCTCCTTCGCAAACTCACTCTCGACCTGGCCATAGACTATTTGGCCATCGGACTCGATCCGGAAAAAACCATTTTTTTCCGGCAAAGCGACCTTCCCGAACTCCATGAACTCGCCTGGATTTTCAGCTGCATCACTTCCATGGGACTCTTGGAACGTAGCCATGCGTGGAAAGATGCCAAAGCCAAAGGAAAAAAAGAAGCCACCGTGGGGCTATTCACCTATCCCATGCTGATGGCGGTGGATATTTTAATCTATAAGCCAAATTTGGTACCCGTAGGCAAAGATCAAAAACAACATGTGGAAATGACTCGGGATATTGCAGAAAAATTCAATCACACGTTTGGAGAAACATTTCCCTTACCGGAGCCAGACATTGACGAAAGCGTACAAACCGTGATCGGGACCGATGGAGAAAAAATGAGCAAGAGTTATGGCAACACGATTTCACTGTTTGCAACGGATACGGAAATCAAAAATCAAATCATGGGAATCGTAACGGACTCCACGCCCTTGGAAGCACCAAAAAATCCGGACAAATGTAATGTATTCCAATTGTATTCCCACCTGGCTAATCCCCAAGAAATCGCAACTCTACGCGACAAATATATTACCGGTGGCTTCGGATTTGGAGACGCGAAAAAATTGCTCCTCCAAAAATGGCACGACACTTTTGATCCCTTCCGCGAAAAAAGATTTGAGCTGGAAAAGAATTTAGATTATGTTGAGGAGGTGTTGCAATCTGGGGCAAAAAAAGCGCGCTCGATTGCAAAAACTACATTGGACGAAGTTCGAGCAAAAGTCGGATTCTAAATAATTCAAAAAAACATGAGTAAAAACCATTTGAGCACAGAACAAGTCGCAAACAGTTTTGGGTCTCGTGGGTCCCAAAA
>CAYTES010000103.1:0-2531 GCA_964436935.1 uncultured Candidatus Peribacteria bacterium
GTGCTTTAGAAATATTGGATGGAGTGGACAATAATTGTAATAGTCAGGTTGATGAAGGCCTGGATTCACCCGTGCCTTCACCCACAGTTAAACCCGGTGACGACGACACCTCAGAAACCAGCGTTCCCGGCGATGACGACGATACCACCACTTCTCCACCCGGTGATGACGACGACACGGCAGAAACCACCGCCACTGGCGATGACGACGCTTCTACAGGCGACGACGATACCTCGGAAACAACCGCTCCCGGTGACGACGATAGCTCTTCGGATGAAACGACAAGTCCTGGAGATGATGATAGTACGTTGGAAACGGTCGAGTGTTCGTTTAATGAAGGTGCCACCTGGTCAGAGGAAGAATGTAAGGATGTGCCCCTTGGCGATGAAGATACGGCTTTTGGAAGTGGAGGACCATTTTCTTCTGAACAAGACGGAGATGATTTGGTATTAACTTATGTGGGAAACGGAAGTTTCGGTGTTGACAAAGTGTCCCCCCCGCAAAAAGGAATTGTTATTGACGACGGTGCCGGAAGCGGGGCTGCTGTTCATGGTACAAGACCGAGAACGGTTCGTACAGATGCGGAATTTACAGTAAGTGTTCTGGATGAACAAGATGAAAGAGCTCATTGCGTTACTTTAACAACCCCACTTGCCTCTTTTGAGAATGGTATTTGCGAAGGAGAAACCGCGGTGGTTGATCGTAATACGGGAGAAATCATCGAAGGAAAAACTACAGCGGAAGCGGTGTTAGCCGCATTAGATGAAGATAGAGATGAATCCGTAGGATGTGGAGGATGTGACACTTCCGATTCGACTCCTTCCGCCCCCCTAGAAGGAGCAATACTCCTGTTAGCCGTTGCCACTAGCATTAATCGTAAAAAAAGAGGGTTCGGAGGGTTCTCCCTCAAAGAATTCGGTACATCTATTGCTCAAAGCATTCATCGAGCCCTTCAGGGATAATCGCTAGGCTCAAAACTACATAAAAAGCCTTAATTTAAAGGTATTTTTATGGTAGAATAATAAGATGCTCAAGCCAAAAATAAAACAAAAAATAAAAGCGGTCATGGCCCTTACTTTGGGGATTTCCCTGTTGTGCGCCCTTTTTGTGACTCTAAATCCGCTTGAAAAATGGAATTTAAAGCTTTCAAATCACCTCTACGACCGCAATGAGCCTTCTGATAAAATCCTTATCATCGGAATTGATGAAAATAGCATTGCTCCCGATGCGATGGGGCGATGGGGCAATTGGGATCGAGCCTATTATGCCGATCTTATTCAAGATTTAGAGCAAAAAGGAGCCAAAGCGATTGGATTTGATCTATTTTTTACGGAAAAAACCGAAGGTATTTCAACCAAAACCTTTCAAGAAATACTTCAAAAAAATCCAACACTTAAAGAATATACAGAAATTACGGGAGGTTATTTTAACGCTGTTCATCCCAGTGACCAGAAATTAGCTGATACTTTTGAAAAATACGATAATATTTATGTGGCTGAAAATTTTCTGCTTTCGAAGGAAAAATTTGAGATCAAAGAAATTCCTTTATTGAGTGTTTTTCAGAATAAAGTAAAAACCTCTTCTGTAATTTTTTATCACGATTCGGATGAGGTGGTTCGGCGTGTCCCATCTAAAATCATTGAAACAAGCCAATCCAAAGAACTAAAAAGCTTTAGCATTCAACTGGCAGAGACTTTCAAAAAAGGAAGTGATGCTTTTGTGGCGTCCCATGTTGGTTTCGATAATCAACTCCTCATCAACTACGCCGCTCCGCCCTACTCCTTTAAAATGGTTTCTTTTGTGGATGCCTACAACGGCTACCTCAAACCCGAAGACGTAAAGGATAAAATTGTTCTGATCGGAGTGATTACAGAAAGGATCCAAGACCACCTCATTACTCCTACATCGCCTGATCGGCCCATGCCCGGAGTCGAAGTCCACGCCAATGCCATACAAACCCTTCTGGAGGGTAAATTTTTACAGGAGCAGTCCGGTTTTTCTCAAATCCTGACCATCCTCTTTGGGGCACTGGCCCTCACGGCCGCCGTCCTCGTCCTTGGGATGTGGCCAGGCCTCGCCGCAGCCGCGCTCGCCATATTAGGTTACCACCTGAGCGCCTCCTTTTTCTTCGACCGCGGCCTCATCCTCAATCTGGTTTATCCACCGCTTGCCTTTTTTGTTGCCTACCTCGCTTCGACTTTGTACCGTTACACCACGGAATCGCGCCAGCAAACCCAACTGCGCACGGCCTTTGGCAAATATGTGAACAAAGATCTCGTTGAAAAGATCATTGAAAACCCGGAAATGCTCAAACTTGGAGGGGAAACCCGCACCGTCACGGTTTTCTTTTCCGATATCGCCAACTCCACGAACATTTCCGAAAAACTCACTCCGGAGCAGTGGGTGGCGCAAGTCAATGATTATTTTGAAGCCATGACCGCCGTGGTACTGCGAAACGGCGGGAATTTGAACAAGTTCGAAGGAGATGCCATCATGGCCTTTTGGGGCGCTCCTCTGGATCAGCCGGAACA
>CAYTES010000104.1:0-2517 GCA_964436935.1 uncultured Candidatus Peribacteria bacterium
ATGCCTCGAATCCAGACCCCTTATGAGGTTTGCCATTACAAACTCTTTATGTGAATAGCTCTTAGGAAAATTCTAAACGACATACAGATATCGGTAGAGGAATATGAAAAGTTAAGAAAATAAAAAAAAAATTTGATCAATTAATACAAAGGGCTATTAATATTTTTTCGATAGACCCTTCTTTTCATTTGTGCTATGTTCATAAAAAGATCTATTTTTATTGCTGCGCTTCTCCATGCACTCCACGAATATTGAGGATTATTGCATCACCACAATTGGAAGCCACACCGCGCTTCAGATTTTAAAAGGGGCCAAGGATGAGGGCTTCAAAACGATTGCGATTGTGACGCCAAAAAGTCGCAAGATTTACGAAATGTATGGCGTCGCCGATGAATTCATCGAAGTGGAGCAGTATGAAGATTTTAGCACGATTGAATCTCAACTCATCCACCGCAACACCATTGTGATTCCGCACGGATCTTTTGTGCAATATTTGGGCCCCAAGGCCATGAAAGAGCTCAAGGTCATGCATTATGGAACCAAAGGGATTTTGGAATGGGAGTCCAACCGAAACAAGGAGCGGGAGTGGCTGGAAAAGTCTGGAATCATCCTGCCTCGTATTTTCAAAACTCCAGAAGAAATCGACTGTCCGGTGATCATCAAATTTCACGGCGCGAGTGGAGGGTTCGGCTATTTCATCGCCAAATCGGCGGAGGAGTTTTATGAACGCATCAAAAAATACAATGGGAAAGAGGACTATGTGATTCAAGAGTACATTGTCGGGGTCCCGATCTATGTCCATTATTTCTATTCGCGATTCACCGGCGAGTTGGAGATCATGAGTTTTGACAAACGGTATGAGTCGAATGCCGACTCCATTGGACGCATTGCGGCACGGGACCAGTTGGCTGCCGATATTCAGACCAGCTATACCATTGCGGGCAATATTCCTATTGTGGTGCGGGAGTCGCTCCTGCCCAGTTTGTATGAAATGGGAAAACGAGTGGTTGAAACGTCGCGGGAATTATCGGGGGAAGGGCTTTTTGGCCCTTTTTGTTTGGAAGGAATCATGGATACCAATTTAAACTATTTTGTGTTTGAAATTTCCGCTCGTATTGTGGCCGGGACCAACCCTTACATCAACGGTTCGCCCTACACCTGGCTTCGTTACAATGAACCGATGTCCACGGGCCGACGCTTGGCACGGGATATCAAGATGGCTATTGAGGCGGGAGAAATCGAGAAGGTGTTGGGATAAACTTTTTGATAGTAGTGTAGGATTGATGATCCGAACTTTAATCACTTCGAGGCACCGAATGGAGGGCCGGAGAGGTTTTTGATGGCTTGAGTTTTGTCGACTAGAAGAGGTATCATCGTTTATTATAGTCTTAAACTCTTTCTTATGATGACCGAAGGAGAACCTCAGCTCCAATCTTCTCACCCTAAAATCCAACAATTTTTTGAGCGATTGGATCAAGGGGTGGGAACGACACAAACCAAAGAAACAGGGTTGAGTTTGATCCCTCAAGAAAAGAGAGATCAACTCCACCGTCTTGCCGCACGTCTGGAGGAACTTTTTGCCGCGGGATCGCCTAGTTTTGCAGACGTCCTTGAGGCTTTAAAACTCCCTCCCTACAATGTGGAATTGAAGGGGGATCAACGCGCGCGAACTGGTTTTTATAAAACGCTTCATTCCGTTTCAGGTGAACGGTTAGGCCGTGAAGGGGAACAGAAAGCCAAACCGGGTTTTAAACTCACAGTGGCGATGATTCCTCGAGGGTGGCTCCTCTTCATCTCCATCGAGATTTGCAACAAGGAGTTGGTTTTGGAGAATTGACCGCTACCTTACAAGGAAGCCTGCTGTATATTGGCTCTCAGGGGCGCTTGGAAACACACACCAAAAACGATGCCCCACGGCTTTCAATGCCTGGTTCGTTGGACATGTACCTTCCCAATCGAGAATTATGGGTGGGACTTTATCTCCAGCCGGAGTCCTGTGAGCTGTTGGAAGGAGATTTAAAAATCGGGATGGAACAAGTACGCGCCGTTTTAGAAGGCCAATTGGCGATCATTGAGCAAATGCCCCCTTTTTTCGAAGAGATCAAATTGATTTTTGAAAAAAATCTAAGTGCTTCCGAATCCGGTCGGCAGCCTGTGTGACCTCTTCCACGGTGGGCACCAAGGCAAACCGAAACGTAAGATAAAGGAAGGCTTTCGCATAGCCCAGTGGATCAAAGAGCGCCAGAGAATAAGCGCAGGGCTAAAGCCTGGATTCTGAAAAGACCCCATTTTTTCCAAATTTGGACTAACTTTTTTAGCACTTAATCTGTAACAGCGTTATGATTATGAGATTTAAAGTTAAATTTATCCCAAATTAATAGGTTAGAAAAAAACTAGGGTCTTTTCATCCGGATTTTATTGACTAAATTATAAAAAAATATTATAATAATTAAATAACATTTAACCTGCATTCAGCCCTCAAAAGCACCAGTAGGGATTTTGGAAGTGGAAATAAAG
>CAYTES010000105.1:0-2496 GCA_964436935.1 uncultured Candidatus Peribacteria bacterium
GATCGGAGGGTGTTTCATCGGGACGAGGCGTTTCGTCCGCCCGAGGGGGATCCACTTCAAAACTCACCCCCAGTGACGCGAGAAGTTCGCGACGCCGAGGGGACATGGAGGCCAATATGAAAGAGGGGGTAGACACGGGGAAGACGAGATAGAGAATGAAGAAGAGATAGCCGAAGCAAAAGGGTGCTAGAATGGATGAGTTATTAAAAATTGATCGTGGGCGGGACTTGTTTTGTATGGGAAAATCATCCTACAATAAGCTCCCTTAACCTTTAGTGATAATTTCTTAGCTATGGTATCGCCTTTCCGTGGATTTTGGAACACGCTTCAAGGCCCTCGCGTGGGCTTGGCCCCCATGGATGGAGTCACTGAGGCCTCCTTTCGTTATATGATGGCCAAAACGAGAACTGAAGCCGTGCCAAAGGCACAAAATCCTTGTGTGATTTTTACGGAATTCACGAATGTGGAAGGGTTGGATCACGGGGCCATCAAAATGCTTCCGGCCTTTTTATTTCATGAACTGGAACGCCCGATCGTGGGACAAATTTATGGAGTGGATCCCGAAGCGTTTTACCGAGCCACCCTCCTTTTGGCCTCTTTGGATTTCGACGGAGTGGATCTGAATATGGGATGCCCAGCCGCCAAGGTGGCCAAACAAGGGTCGGGTGCAGGACTCATCCGAACCCCAAAGCTCGCCCAAGAACTCATTCGCGTCTGTCAAAAAGCGGCTCACGATTGGTCCAATGGGATCACTTTGGAAGAAGGAGGCGTTCATCCCGATCTGATTGAAGTGGCTCACACCATGCGCCATAAACCGCTCGAAACCCTGGAACGACGACTTTTGCCGATTTCCGTAAAAACCCGCATCGGCTACGACACCGTAGTGGCCCGCGACTGGGTTTCCACCTTGCTCGAGACGGCTCCGGCGACCATCACGCTGCACGGACGCACGTTGAAGCAAATGTACACGGGAAAAGCGAATTGGGAGGTGATTGGTGAGATGGCGGTGTTGGTGAAGGCGAGCGGAGTCGGAACGGGTTTGTGGGGCAATGGGGATATTGAGTCGATGGCGGAGGCGGAAGCTAAAATCAACGACTATGGAGTGGAAGGGGTTTTGGTGGGGCGCGGTGCGCTGGGAAACCCGTGGTTTTTCCAAGAAAAAATACCGACCGTGAAAGAGGTGCTGGGGGCGGCGATCGAACACAGCGAATACCGAGAAAAGGAGCTCCCAGAGCTGCCGTTTGCTCCTATTCGGAAGCATTTGCTGTGGTATTGTAAAGATTTTCCAAATGCCAAAGAGCTGAGAATGAAATTGTGTGGCGCGGCAAATGCAGGAGAGGTGAGGGGCGTGATTGAAGATTTCTTGATATCGAAAAATTAATTTTTTAGTACTTGCTTTTTTTATTATTTATTTTAATATTTAATTTTGGCGGGTTTTTTTGGTTCCCACCTTTTAACCCCACTTCTTGTCATGAATGCTAAACCCGAAAAGGAAGACCGGAGAGAACGACAACTCGATTCGATTATAGGCCCTCTATTTCGAAGAATATTACCTCCCCGAAAGAAAAATCCCGATGGGACGATTGAAGTAATGGAAAAAGATATTTTTACAACCGACGAAGTACTCAAGATTTACGATTCACTCGTTCAAATTGATGGAATGGAATTCACTTGGCCGAAAGAACTCGCTCTTGCGTTTCAGCATTTTCTGGAAGAGGTTTTGGGAGAAGTGCTTCGTAACGATATGGAGCATGCCCAAAAACCACGCACTCGTTTCTCGTATGACACTTTTGACCTTCCACAGCCTATTTTTCATTTGCATTCAGTTTCGGGGGAGGAATCAACCGCTTCTTTTGCTCCCTTTCTTCCTCTTTCGGCCATTGAAGCCTCCCGTACCAGAGTGGTCTATAGTAATCTGGTGCGGCACGCTTTGCCCACGAATTTTCTCCTGCATCGGGAGGGCCTGGAAACGCTCGTGACGTCCGCCGAATCAAACCCTCCAGAAAAAGATCAAACCCTCCAAGCACTCACCAATATTTCCGATCTTGTCAGAACCGCGTCGCGAACCCAATGGGCCATTCATGATCGAACGAATACAGGAAACCCTTCCACCGTACTTTCTATTCCGAGAGGACCTTACGTGCGATTTTCAGAACAAGGCACAACCACCAAAATTATTACCGGCCCCAAAGCCCGAGAAGCATGGCAAAAAATTCAAGCCGATCACGCCGATGCGCAGCAAAATCGTCGCGGTAGAAGGCACTTACTGGATTTACTACAAGATTATCGGAAAAGAGTGTCAAAAAGCTGAGGCGCAAATTCAAAAGTGGAAACAAGTTGAGGTGTGGGGAGTGAGCCTTAAATTTAACCTCGTTCAATAACGTATTGCCTATGATCAATACATTATCGATTTGAGCCACTCCATTCAGGCACCGGCTTCACAATTCTCTCTATTTACAAAAAGCTTATATCCAGAGTCGGGGTGACCCCGGGCAC
>CAYTES010000106.1:0-2407 GCA_964436935.1 uncultured Candidatus Peribacteria bacterium
GCGCCGATGAAATCGCTCGGTTGCGCCTATTTTTCCCCAAAGCCGCCGAACGTATCGCGACTTCCTTTTTTGATGTGACTCCCAAAAATCAACCCGATGAAAGGGTCGAGATGGTTCCCTGCGTCCTTAAAGATGACATCACGTCTTTGCGTCGTGACACGTCCAGGCGCACCCGCTCCATTCTTCTTTATCTTTCCTCTCAACAGCCGTTTGGGCAATCGCTGAATGAGATTACGGAACTTTGTGCGGCCCAAAAAGACACGACCTTTCACCTTTTTGCTCCCGGGAAAACACTTGAAACGTTACCCGCCACCGCTGAAAATGTACACCTCTATCGGCACGGAGACTCCTCCTTTTATTCGGTGATTCAACAGTGCAGCGGAATTGTAACCACGGCGGGACATACGCTCCTTTCGGAAGCCATGCATCTGGAAATTCCGGTCTACGCCATTCCCTTCGCGCTCTATGAACAACAAATGAATGCGCGAGTGATCGCTCAAAATGGCTTTGGAATATCCCATACCTCCATTGATGAGCCCCATTTAAGCGAATTCATTGAAGGTCTGCCTGATTTCACCACTGCCATCCATCAGGACCGGTTCGCGCTGTTACGAGGTCCCAGTCAACAGACGATCATTCAGCACTTGGAACAGAAATTTTTACGCTAAATCCCTCCCCAAATCTCATGAACGATAGACTAAAAATCATAACTCCCCCGGGTTGGGGACACGGACTCCCCCCTCACTCAAACGAAGGGATCGAGCTTGCATTGGGAATGCAGCTCGATCCTTCCTACAAAGCGGAGGTCGAAGGTCGTCTTTCCGTGGAAAAAGAAATGCGACAACGCATGGAAAATGCGGGCGTGAAGCTGGTGGAAATACAAAATCCGGCGGGTTTGAGGCAAGAAATAAACCCCAATGAGTTTCGCGTCCGAGGCAAACAAATGAGTCCGGAAGAGGAAATGGCGTTGATTCGGGAGGTGGTTCCGACTATACGAGTCCCCGAGGCCTTTACCGTAGACCAGTTCCTGCAGCGCCCCTTTTTTCCTGCGGTGCTTTACTATGAAGGAAAATCAAAAGGCGAAGGGAAGTATTTATTGGACAACGAAGCGCAATGGGAGAGATTCGTTTCCTTCCTGACGAATGAAGCCCATCCGGAACTGCGAAATCGATTCAAACTAAAACAGTTCATCCATACCCCCGGGGACCGATACACGTCTTACCGAGTCATCACATCTTGTACTGGACACATTTTAGCGGCTGGACTTTTATATTCGGGCCAACACAAAAATTCCAAGGATTTGGTGACTTCGGATTTGGATTTGGCCGAGTTGGAAGGCATTTCCATGCATTCCTTACTCCGGTATCTTGAAATTCCCGATAGTCCTTATTTTTTGGCCGCTAAGCGCATTACCTCAAATGTGGCGGGTGGCGGAAATATCATTAGCCTTAATCCCACCGCAAATTCTTGTGCGCTTCGAGAGGGAGAACTGGAAATTTTAACCGCTCATGGCATCGGGAAGGATAGACAATTGCCCGCCGCTATGGCCCGAAAAGCGGAATTGATAGGAATGACATTGGGAAGAAGATCGGGCTTATTTGTGGGAATCGACTTCATTCAAGACGAGGATCAAAAAGAGTACTACTTGGAAATGAATGGGGAGCCGGGCATGGACACTTACTTGATGAATAAAAATAACGGCCAAGGAACCGCCGTTGATGGGTACCGCATGGCGATGAATGAAGTGATTTCCGAATTAATCGGTCAAAAAGTGAGAAAGAAGCATGCAAAATAGGCAAAATATTTTATCCGTCTTGCTCATTCGAACATTTGGTGTATATTAGAAGCCTAATAGGTGGAGATTGGAGGGTTTTGAAACAGATTCCTTACAACTGAAACTTAGAAGGAATTTATTTTTTTAACCCTTATAACATGCAGGGTGTCATCAAAAAAATTGATGAGAGAGGTTTCGGATTTATCACTCCTTCTGAAGGAGGAAAAGACGTATTCTTTCATGCCAACGACCTTTCCGGCGTTGAAATGAGAAACCTTCGTGAAGGAAACAGTGTTTCTTTCGAAGTCGCCGACTCCCCAAAAGGGCCTAAAGCGGTGAACGTCATGCTTGTCGAAGCGTAATTCGCGCGACCGCATTCAAAAAAAGCTCCTTCAGGTGAAAACTTGAGGGAGTTTTTTATTTTTCAACCCCCTTGGCTCTCCTGGTGAACCCTTCGTGTCCCGCCAACGATCGACGTTTTGTGCGTTCCAAATCCATCATTTTTGCGTTGAGCACATTCATTAAAACAAATTCGTTTTGTGGAGATTGAAAATCGCTGATCTGAGCACTGCGAAGACGATCTTCCAAAATTAAAAGGGAAGGGGCATTCGCTTCGGAGTATCGCGAAAGCTA